>JAUPUU010000265.1 GCA_030917395.1 Cyanobacteriota bacterium erpe_2018_sw_21hr_WHONDRS-SW48-000092_B_bin.40 | reverse complement strand
AGGCTACGGCTCTATTAATGTCGGTGCCGCCACCAAGCTGTGTGCCAAAAATAACTTCCACTGGATCTGCCAATTTTTCAGTCAGGTCAACTATGGCAGTGTCGAACACCACAAGTTGTGTCGATACTGCTGGTACTGAGGCAAGTACCGCCCCGAAGATACTTGAGTAAACCACAGAGGTGGCCATGGAGCCACTTTGGTCTACCAATAAAATTATGTCCTTAAGGCTGGAGCGTTTGCGACCGTAGCCTACAATTCGTTGTGGAATTATCGTCTTCAAGCGTGGTTGATAGTGCTTGAGGTTGATTTGAATTGTTCTGGCCCAGTTTATTTCATGGTGGCGCGGGCGATAATTTTTTGTCGCTCTATTTGTTGCACCAACAATTGCTTGTCTGGTTGGGCTAGCTAATTTTGCCATCAATTTATCGACAACCTGGCGCACGACCATGCGGGCTGTATCTTTTGTCTTGTTGGGCATAGCAGAGCCGAGAGCTACTAGGGTGGCTACTAAATTGACATCGGGTACCATTGAAGAAAGCAACTCAGGCTCTAAAAGCATGCGCTTAAGGTTGAGTTTTTCTAGAGCGTCCTTTTGCATAATAGTTACTACAGAGGCAGGAAAATACTTTCGTATATCTCCAAGCCAGCGCGCCACATTGGGGCTCGAGCTGCCGAGGTCGGCACCGCGTTGGCCACCATCGTCTTCTCTGGGGTTATATAGAGAAGAAAGGCTGGCATCAATAGCAGCATCTTCGCCCTCTAAGCTGTGCTTAAGACCTTCTTTGTCCTGGCTGCCCAATAGCAGACGCCATCTTCTTAGCCGCTCTTCCAGTTCTTCTTGGCCTGTGCTCATGGGCTCTCACCTGCAATTGCCTCGGTCTGTGTGCTAGCAGAATTTAGCGAATTTTCAGACAGTGGTGAGAGGCCGAGCAAAAAGCGCACCATATTTAGTGGTGGTCGAATGCGCTCAAGATTAAGGTCTTCTTCTTCATCGGTGCTAAATATGTCACCTTCAATAGCTTGGGTTTCTCGCACTCTTTCGCCAATTTGGCGGCGCTCGGGGCTGGTGAAGGTGGAGAATGTCCGTCGCAAAAGTGGTAGCAATTCTTTGAAGGCGTCGGCATCTAAGTTGAGTAACCAGCTGTCAAGTAATTGCCAGAGGCGGCTGTCGTGAATTAAAACTAGGGCGCTGCCGCTGAGAAAACCTTCTAGCCATTTGCCCGAGTAAAGCGGCTCTGACGCTCGCGATAGTGCCCATTGCATCATGCGAGCAGCGGCTTGATCGTCGAGGGCGCGACTTTCAAACAATAACCTTGTGGCCTTGCCTGCCACGTGACCATGTAAGTTTTCGTTATTTGCTAATTTATACAGGAGCTCTCTGTATGAGCTTAGGTGGTCTTGTCTGCTCAATAACAGCAGGGCGGCATTGACTTCATTGATTAAACCTTGCATTGAATCTGCTGCCTCATCATCAAGTGACTGGCAGGCAGATGGTAGACCAATGACAATGCGCGTCACTAAGGCGTCTATTATTGATTTGACAGCCTCGACATCGGTACCGCGTACATTGCCGTAACGCACCACGCGAGCCAATGTGGGGATGCTTTTCATTAGCTCGTTGACATCGCCAGCTACAGCGGCCTCGCTGTTGATGCGGTCCATTACCATTTTTAAGGCATCGGGCAAATCTGCTTCTAGAATCTTTTCAAGCAAATCAACCAGGGTGGCTAGGCTATTATTCTTACTAGCTACATCTGCTGCTTTTGCTGCTGCTGCTTGCTCGATGGTGCGCCCCCAGATGCCAGCTTCGATTAAGCGAATACTTAGCTCTGGATACCACTCAAGATCCCAGTTTTCATGGAAAGTGCCGCTCTTACCGCGAATATATTGCTTCTCTGCCCAATCAATATTGAGGATGAGCAGGCGGTTGAGTAGTTCACTGCGGCTTAAATCAAGGGGCCTGCGCAAATCTAGTTCAAGCACTTTTGAGGTCGCTTCTGGTTTCATGCGCAGCTTACTTTGCAGCTTTGCTAGATCGCGCTCAAGGGGAGTACCGGGAGTATTTTCTGGCACTTGACCGAGAGTCTCACCGACAATGAGCTTTTTGCGAATTAAGCCGAGGGGAATGTTATTGCCAGAGCAGAGCACTGTGATGATGGCATCGTTAAGTTCGTCAAGGCTGGGGTGTGCTAGTTCGCGCATTGACGACACTGCTTCAACAAGCCGCAGTGTATCAATTACTTGGGCCGAGGAAGCATCAAGATCTTCTGCTCGTAGTAGTTGTGCGACTTTGACCAGCCATGTTAAAACGGGGTTTTCTCGGTTAGTGAAAATGTGGTGATACCATCCCGGTGACTCGACGCCGGCCCCATAACCGCTAGAAAATGAAAGTCTGCCGTGGGTCCAGGGAATCCAGGTGGCATCAACTTTTTGCTTTGGTAGGCCTTTGAGTAAGGCTGTGTCTTCTTTCGCTGCTGGCAGATGGCTAAGGGCCGGGGCGTGCCAGGCACCGCAAACCACTGCTATGCGGCTGAATTCTTTGCTGGCTGAGCGCAAGCATTGGCGCATATGAGCTTCGCGCATTGGCTCAATTAAGTCGTCTTCGTCATAGATGATGCGCTCACTGCCATCGTCTGATATTTCTAGCTTGGCGGTCTTTTCTCGAGCGGACGGGTCATCTTTAGCCAGCTCGAGTCGAAGTACTTGCATGGCTTCGCTGATTGCTTCAAATACTAGATATGTAGACGCTCTTCCATCATGATCTAAATTGTCTAGTTTTTGTGAGCGTTGCTCGACAATCTGTTCCCACCAGCGTTCACCGTCGCTAAATCCAGCAATTTCAGCTAGGCAGCCAATTGGATCGCGCTTGATTTTCTCGTTGTAGGCCGCTTTTTCTTTAGCCAGTCTTGCTAGCTCTTGTTCTTCTCTTAGCTCTTCTATGTCTGCTTTGTGTTTATTGCTTGCTGAGTCTTCTTTGCTCGCTGAGTCTTCTTTGCTTGTTGACCCTGCTTCAGTTGGGTCAGCAGATGCAATAGCTTCTAGAGCTGGTCTAACTTCAAATTTGAGATCTATATCTGGATTTTCAAAGGGTTCTCCTGGGCGCTGTTCGAAGTTGTGTTCAGCCACAGGGGTGAGAGTGCCAATAGCGGTATGTTTCTTTAGTTTGGCTTCGTTCAGCGCCAGCCAATGGCTTTGGGGCAGGTCGATAAAGCGACAGCTAATGCCGCTGTCCACGGCATATTTCATGGCCTGCCATTCGGGTGAAAATTCAGCGAAAGGATAGTAACAGGCCTGGCGTGGATTATCCTGGGCATAAACCAACAGTGCCACCGGTGGTACCATGCCAGCCTCGGTCACTAGAGGCACGAGGCTGTTGCCTTCTGGCGGACCTTCAATCAAAACACAGTCGGGCTGAAATTCTTTCAACGCTGACATCAGGCTATGGGCAGAGCCCGGGCCATGATGCCTTATACCGAAGATTTTCGTCTCGCTCATTTTGAAGATACCAATCACGACTTAAGTGAAGTTATTAGGAAATATTGCGCAGGGCGCGATAGAAATCTTTCCAACCCTCTCGTTCTTTCACTACAGTTTCTAGATACTCACGGAAGACCACCGCATCTTGCACTGGGTCTTTAACTACTGCTCCCACTATTCCTGCTGCTAGATCTTCTGCTTTGATGGTGCCATCGCCAAAGTGTCCAGCTAAAGCTAGACCGCTATTGATTACCGAAATGGCCTCAGCGGTGCTTAGAGTGCCACTTGGGCTCTTCAGCTTGTTCTTGCCGTCTGCTGTAATACCACTGCGCAGTTCTCTGAAAATTGTTACCACCCGTCTAATTTCTTCTAAAGCTGGTGGTTCTGCTGGTAGTTCCAGGGCTCTACCTAATGCCTCTGTGCGCCGAGCGACAATGTCTACTTCTTCTTCGATAGTGGCGGGAACTGGCAGCACGACAGTATTAAAGCGTCGTTTAAGAGCTGAAGATAGGTCGTTTACACCTTTGTCTCTGTCGTTGGCTGTGGCAATGACATTGAAGCCTTTAATTGCTTGCACTTCGTCGCCGAGTTCGGGGATAGGCAAGGTTTTTTCGGAGAGAATGGTGATCAATGAATCTTGCACATCAGCTGGGATGCGTGTTAATTCTTCAATTCTGGCAATTTTGCCGTGGCGCATAGCTTGCATTACCGGGCTGGCCACTAAGGCATTAAAAGACGGGCCGTCGGCAATTAGTCTGGCGTAGTTCCAGCCATAGCGAATTGATTCTTCGGGCATACCGGCTGTGCCTTGCACCAGTAGGGTAGAGTCGCCGCTAATGGCAGCAGCTAGATGTTCCGATACCCATGTCTTGGCTGTGCCAGGCACACCCAGAAGCAATAGGGCGCGGTCGGTGGTGAGGGTGGCGATGGCAATTTCGATTATGCGTTTGTTGCCGACATATTTTGGTGTAATTTCAAAGCCATTCTCAAGTTTTCCACCCATGAGGTATTGCATCACTGCCCATGGTGAAAGCTTCCAGCTTGGGGGCCGCTGCCTTTTGTCTACGGCTGCCAGTTCAGTCAGTTCGCTGGCGTATTGCTGCTCGGCATGTTCGCGCAGTACTTGAGCCAGTAGTTCGGTCATTGCTTGTTCCCCTTGCTGATGGTACTAGTTTCGTTGGATGACTTGAAAGATTGGAAAATTTCATAGCGCAGTTTGACAGTTTCGCTCATGCGCTCTAAGGCATTGCGTCGATAGACATCAGTCATTTCAGAGTTTATGGCTATTTGTTCAATTAGTTCGCCAGCCGAGATATGCATGCGCAGCGCGAAAATGCTGGCATTGCTGTAGAAAGTGTGACCGAATACTGGCACTTTCTCGCGACATTCTTTGATGATAAATTTCATGATTTCGCGGGTGAAGTTTTCGCTCCAATTAAAATCAACTTGCTCCAGGTAGTACCACAAGTCAAGTCTCGGTGCCTGCTCGCTCTTCTGCGACCAGCTGGGAAGCTTTTGTAGAATGAGGTTTTCTAGTAGTGTATGGGGTAGAGCTTTTAACAACAGTAAACCTGATTGTGAGTCAGTCAGATGAATCTCGCTGCATTCTAAAATGGCTTTCTGAATCTCCACCTCGCCAAATTTTGCTGCTGAATTGATTAAGGCGAGAGTCAGCGCTAGTGACCATTCACTGCTGCTGGTAGCAGTTTTTAGTATTTCTACCGCGCTTAGTTTGAAGCGCTTTTGCCAGTGAGAAGTTGGTACCAGGCTGAGAATTTGACAGAGCCAGGTGGCCTTTTGTCCGAGGCGTGAATCAAGTGACAGGTTTTCAATGATGCCGTCGCGGCTCATACTGTCGTCGATTTTGTCCGGCAGGCTGACCACAAATTGTTTGTTATTGCTGTTGTAAGAAAGATATTGCTCGGCTCTTGCAATCATTCGTTGTTGAAAGCGTGATTCAGTAATTAGGCATAACAGCGCAGCTGCCTGCGTGCGCACTTCTTTGCGCCTGTCTGTCAGCGCTACTTCTTCAAGGAAAGGCTCGTCACTTAAACTGAGAGCTGAGTTTAAGGCCTTGAGAAAGAGAATTTTGCTGTCGAATGACTCTTTTTCAAAGGCCGAGCTTAAGGCTGCCAGTGCTTCTTGGGGGGCAATGGCGCGCAGCTGGCAGAGAGCGCTATAGCGCTCTTTTTGTAGTGCGGTTTCAAAAATATTGACTAGAGCTTGTCTTCTATCTGCTTCTGCAGACTGCTCTTGGGTCGATTTCTTGTAGGCAGTATTCCATTCTTGATTGAGAGCGATGAGCCAAGCAAAATGTTCGCCGCAGCACTGCTCTATTAGTAGGTGCAAGTCGCCGAGGTTTTTGCCTAGTCCAAGTAGTCTTGGCACGAATTCGTCAGGAACCCTCTGGTTGGCTTCAGCACAAAAAATAAGCCAGTCAGCAATCATTTTTGAAGGCCTTAATTCGCTACCTCTGGTTTCTAGCGCCAGTATCTGCACTAACAGAGCCAGAGAGCGTTCGCTCACTTTTTGCTTTTTTTCGTCTGGGCAGACAGCAATTGTATTTTCAAAAATATGAGCATGGCTGCCAGCTTTGCGGGCAATGCTCAGAGTGGTGAGCTGATCAAGTAATACGCGTTCCGGCGACTGACTTTGCTCTAGGCCTTCTTTCAAGGAGAGATCGGCAATGGTTTGACCGAGATCGCCAGAGGCAATAATGCGGTTCAAAGGCTTTCTGTCAGTACCCAGAATGGCTGTTTCGGTCAGCTCATAAAATGGGCTTTTCTTTACTTGTGTAGCCATTAGACCTCCACCGTTTGCAGTCTAAGGTAATTGCCATCTTTCATGGCTGCTAGTGGCTTAAGTGTGGTGCCATCCCATTCACCAAAGAGCGAGAGCGCTAGGCCGCCTGAGTAGCTAAGCAGCTGCCAGCCAGTGTCGTCTTTGACAATCAAAGGGAGGCCGTTTTTCTCTTTGTCCACAAGCCACCATTTCCCCTCTGGGGTTCTTAGTGGTATCACTTCTTGCATAAGAAAAGGCACCGTATCTAGCCACGGTGTTTTGGCTAAATCGCTGGCATAGCTACTTAGGGCTGCGGCCACTGAAGTTAAGCCGCTGACATAGGGGGCAATGGCAGGCTCGCTATTCTTTGATTTGATCAGGGCGCGCTGCGGCAGGGAGCCTTGATAGAAAACTAGCTCTCCTTTATAAAACAAGCCAGGTATAAGCATGGTATCGAAAGGAGCGGTGCCATGGGCAAAGCCTAGTATTAGTGCTGATTGACCGCTGCTTTTGCCCCAGAGCCAATTTCTTTGCACTCGCAGTCGATCTTGAGTGTAGCTATATTGGCCTACTACTAGCCAGTGATCTTCAAGGCATTGACCGGCACCACTAAGAAGTTCTTCTTGGCTCTGGTTGAAACCAATGGCGGTGAGCACATCGGCTTTTAGCTCGGGGGATAGCTCATCAAGCTTGAGGAAGGCACGGCAAATGAGATTGATAGTGGCCAGTTTGTCGATTAGCGCATCTTCCCACTCGCTGCTGCGGGCAATGATTTCAGCGCATTCGCTGACGAGCCTGGCCAGGCCTGGTGCTTGGGCGTCTACTAGTCGGGCGGCTCGGCTCTTCCAGAAAGCAAAGGGCTGCTTTTTTACAGTGCCTATGCCTTGACGCATCAAGTCGCTGAGAAACAGGTCTAACTCTTCGATGCCCGCTTGCACTCGGCTAAGCCGGTCTTGCTTGCGTTTGTCTTTAGCCAGAAGCGATTCTTCTAGTTGCTCAGGGCTCTTTTCAGCTTCGCTAGGCTCTTTGCGCTTTTTGGCTCCTCGGCTGCTGAGCCAGTCGCCTACCCAGGCTGGCGCTTCCTTTGCTTCAAAGAGTGCCTGGTTGGCGCTAAAAAGCAAGGCTAGTGCGAGACTATGCTTGCAGGGAAACTTTCGACTAGGGCAGCTGCATTTGAAAGCAGGGCCGCTCAGATCGGCTCGGGTTTGATAGGGGTTGGCGCCACTGCCCTGGCATTCCCCCCAGATTGCCTGGTCTGTGCAACCGAGATTTTTCCACTTTGAAGCGGTGGCCAAATCTCTACCGGCTTTACCGGCAGAACTATCTGGCGCCAGCTCTAGAATTTGCTCGGCGGTGTATGCAATCGACATGCCTATAGAGTATAAATTTTGAGCCCTTCAGTGTGCTTGACTTGCCGCTTTTTGAAGAATTCTCTATGTTATTTTTTCTATGTTTATTGCGCTAATTTTATTTAGTTAGTCAATATTGGCGATCTGGCGGTGGAAGCGATTGACGATATTAGGATCTGGATAGAGCCTGACTTTGGCGTCACCCTTACCGGTGTAATCGAGCAGGTTAAGGACATAACGGATGCTTTCAAGGCGGGCCATGCGCTTGTCATTAGCTTTGACCACAATCCATGGGCTAAACGACATATGGGTGCGGCTGAACATCTCTTCTTTGTGAGAAGTGTAGTGCTCCCACAGGTCTTGGGCTTGTTGATCAATTGGGCTCAGCTTCCACTGTTTGAGAGGATTTGATTGTCTTGATTCGAAGCGCTTTCTTTGTTCTTCTTTGGAAATGGAGAACCAAAATTTGATGATGGTAATTCCGTCTTCATAGAGCATGTGTTCAAATTCAGGAACTTGCTGAATGAAGCGCTGATACTCAACTTTTGTACAGAAGCCGTTGACGGGTTCGACCACCGCTCGGTTGTACCAGCTGCGATCGAAAAATACTATTTCACCAGCATTCGGTAACTGCACTGAATAGCGCTGGAAGTACCATTGACCGCGCTCTTGTTGAGTTGGTTTGGGCAGTGCCACCACTCTCATTGAACGAGGATTTAGGTGCTCAGTAAAGCGTCTAATTGTGCCGCCCTTTCCCGCTGCGTCTCGACCTTCTAAGATAATGGCAACGCGCTTACCTTTGTCTTGCACCCAGCGCTGCAATTTGACCAGTTCTACCTGCAGCCGCTCTAGCTCTTCTTCGTATTCTAAGTCGGCCGTAACATCTTTTATTTTGATATCTTTGGTTCTAAGAAGTGTGAGCAGACCTTTATTGGTGTTGACTCTTCTTAGATCATCTTCTGAGAGCTTGCTTTCAGATTTTTCAATCTGCGTCTTCTTTTTCTTTGCTTCGGGTTCTGGTGCGGCAGTTCCATGCCCGTTCTTGTTATTGCCAGGCACAGTAATGCTATTGCTGGCAGACTTAGCCTGATCGCTATCAATTAACGCTATAGAATCGACATCTATTGGGCTTGAGCTGACGCCGCTTGCTTTCTTGTCTGTACTCATATTCCCTTGGCTCTCCTAATCTCTGGATTCTTTATGCCACGTCGAGTGCTAACATATCCTGCATCCAATTCAACTTATGTTATGGATTTTTTCTAAGGCTGTTCCATCGAGGTCATTAATGCGAAAATTTCTGTTGCCGACACTTACTTTGGGGTTAGTATTTGGCGCCAATCTTGAGGCCATTGCTCAGGTTAACCAGATTAACTCTGTGGTGTTTGGCAATAAGATACCGCGCTTCATGGCCGATCCCACTGGCGGTATGCCCGTACGAACAACCGCGGCTGATTATAGCGCTATGGTGCCAGCCATCGCATCAGCCAAAGTGATTATATATAGCCCTAGTGGTCAGTCTTTTCTTACGGTCTCTGGCGATACTGCTTCTCTTTGGAATGCCACAACCGGTGTGCAGATTATGGCTTTGCAGCACGGTGGGCCAATTCGCTGGGTCGCCTATAGTCGAGATGGCTCTTTCATAGTCACCAGCGGCGGTACCTGGACTAGAACTTGGTCACCGGCTGGAGAGTTTAGAAAGCAACTTGATCACCAGGCCAATGTTCGGCAAATGGTGCTTAGTCAAGACGGCAGTATGATCGCCGTTACCACCGATGAGAATTTCCAGCTTTGGTCCGCTTCTCAAGGTCTGATGACACTGAAGATGCCTCAATCAAGGCAGGTAATATCGTTGATTTTTAATCCTGATAGCAGCCAGCTGGTCACCCTTGATGGTCAGAACGCTAAGTTGTGGAAAACATCCGATGGTGCCGAAGTAGGCACAATTGCTCATCAGTATCCAGTTCGGGCTGCTCTCTTTAGCCCCGATGGCAGATATTTATTATGCTCAACTGAGCAATGGACATATTTATGGGATGCCAAACAATTTATCAAGATTGCTGACGTTCAGTATGGTGGCGGTTATCGCTAACTGAGTACGCTGAGGTCCATAGGCTTGTCGAGATAGACGTCGAACCATAGTGGTATGCGCAAATTAGCAAGGCGTAGCATTAGCTCTGGCGTTAGTGCTGGGCAGGTATTCCATGAATCGGAGAACCAGGCTACGACCAAATCAACTGTGTAGCCAGACTGTTGCAGTTTGTAGATTGAATTGCCGTGATTAGCTAATTGGTCGGCCATCCATTCGATGTGTTTCATGGCGTCTGTACTGCGCACTGAGTGCTTTGACGAGAGCAGCCAGCCGCCGGTTTGGGCATCTACTGCCTTAGGTGTGTCGGTATATTTTTCGGACTCGGCAATGGCAATTTGATCACCCATTTTCCAAGCCATCGTCGGCTTTAGCTCAAATAGTGCTGTCATTTGATCAGGCTCTAGTTGCGCATGATAGATGCGAAGAGTAGCGTAAGTTTCTTGGGGCTGTGTTTCAAAGTTCATGTTCTTACAACTAATTCTTATATCAACTAATTTCTTTTTCTTCTGAGCCAAATAGATAAACGTCAAACCAGATCGGTAAATTGAGCTTGGCAAGTCGGCGCATGAGATCTGGCGAAAGGGCTGGAGTGGTATTCCATGATGTGGCATGCCAGCCAACTACCACGTCGATCATAAAACCCCTGTTTTGCAGCTCTTTGATCATGTTAGTTTTGCCCGCTAGCTGGTCAAGAAGCCAGTCGATATGGGCGCCAGCATTGTTGCCTCGCATAACCGTGCGTGAACTTAGGAGCCAGCCGCCTGATGGGGCTTTGAAGCCTGGCCTCTTGCGCCATCCGTATGAGTCTTCACCACTGCGCCAGGCAATTGAAGGTGTGATTTCAAGAAGCTTGGTTAGGTTCTCTGGTTCTAGATCCGGGTGGTAGATGCGAAAAGTTGCCCGCACCCTTTCAGGGCCCGTGGCCCGTTCAAGGGTTCTATCTTCTAGTAATTCTTCAGTTAGTTGCATTGACCATTAACTTAGATGTTAAGGCTTAAGTATAGACCCTTAATCGCCCTTATAATACAGTCGCCCACGAGGGAATTGATTTAGATGGCCGACTTTGTTAAGCCCCCCGATTTAGCTAAAAATCTAACTAACTGTGGTCCTGAGTACCATCGCCAGAGGCTTATACATATTTTGCAAATGGCCTATTCGGGGGAGCTAGCGGCCGCATTGGCTTATGCTGGCCATTGGCGAGCGGCTTGGAAGCAGACTGAACGGCAGGATATTCATCGAATTGAGATGGATGAATGGCATCACCGTGCCGGTTTGTTGAAGATGTTGCATGATTTAGGCGCAAAGCCTGTGCTTTGGCGTGACTTGATGATGCGCTCACTGGGCTCTGTTATTTTTCTGGCTTGTTTTGTTAGTGGTTGGTATATGCCAATGTATTTTGCTGGACGCTTAGAGCAGGCCAATATCCAAGAGTACGAAGACGCTGCTTATCACGCCAGCAATCTAGGCTTAGAGCAGTATGCAGCCATCTTCAAAGTTTATGCGCAAAAAGAAGTTGAGCATGAGCAGTATTTTTTCAATTTGATTGCTAAGCACTGGCTAACGCCAATAATGAAATCAATCTTTCACTATGGGCCCAATAGACCCTGAGTTGTTTTTAAGTGTTGTTTTTTTTGTGCCCCTATTTGTTAGGCACCACTTTCTTAGTGTCTTTAGCCTTGAGTTTACCCGCGCTTTTTTGCGTTGTTTTTTGACTGGCATTTTGTTGTTTCATTGAATTGTTCAAAGTCTCAATTCCAGTAAATAAGAGTTGCATTGCTGCATAGAAGGCTAGGAAGATAAGGGGTAAGAGCAGGCTACTGCGAATCTTTTTGCGATCCCGCGCCAGTAGGCGGGGTTTGACACTGACACCTTTAGCTAGCTTGTTGAGATCGGCTAGCAACTGAGTCATATTCTGGTAGCGATCTTCGGGCTTTTTCTCCAGTGCTTTCATCATGATGGCAGTCATGGCGCTTGAAATTTTCAGCCCAGCATCAAGCGGTGGAGGGGGCTTGTGCACGTGTTGATAAAGGGTATCGAGCAGACTGTTGCCAATAAAAGGAGGTTTGCCGCTGAGGGCAAAATACATAACACAGCCAAGTGAATAGAGATCGGCCCTTTGGTCTACGGCATCTCCATTGGCTTGCTCTGGGCTCATATACATTGGCGTGCCTAGCAGTGCACCAGCCTTAGTGAGGCCGTCTTTTGAAGGAGTATTTTCGCTAATTACTTTAGCGATGCCAAAGTCAACGATGTGCACCACAGTGCCACCATTCTCATCGCGACTAAGCATGATGTTATCTGGTTTCAAATCACGATGGATGACGTTGTGTTCGTGAGCATGATTGAGAGCTAATGCCACTTGCTGGAAAATTGTTGTTGCTTCGGTTGCCTGTAAGGGACCGTCTCTTGAAACCTTTTGCTGCAGGCTTATACCAGTAAGCCATTCCATCACTAAATACAGTACGTGATTTTCGCTTACACCAAAATCATAGGTCTGACAAATATTAGGATGTTTGAGCAAGCTTGCCGCTTTGGCTTCTACGATGAAACGCTGTCGCATAGCCGCATCTTTAGCAGCTTCTGGTTTTATTACCTTGACTGCATAAATGACTTTGGTGAAACGGTTCTCTACTTTGTAGATCGCTCCCATGCCACCTGATTTGATTTCGCCTAGAACTTGATACTGCTTCGGGAGCTCGTTTTGCAGTAGATCAGGCTGGTCGATTTCGGCAGACATGTTCTATTTGATTTCCGCAGAAGCCTTAGTCTCTACCGTCGGTGCAGATTTGTCTGCCGGTTTTTCTTCGCTCTGACTGGCTTTTTCCTCTGGCTTTTGCTCCGCTTTTACTTCGGCTTTGTTCTCGTCTTTTGCTTCTTTCGTTTCT
>JAUPUU010000264.1 GCA_030917395.1 Cyanobacteriota bacterium erpe_2018_sw_21hr_WHONDRS-SW48-000092_B_bin.40 | reverse complement strand
TTTGGTTCACTCTTATTGCCAGCTTTGCCATTAACTTAGGGGCCATGGTGTATGCCTCAATGGCAAACTTTGGCCTGGCCCAAGGGCGCTATTTATTCCCCAATGAAATACCAATTATGGCCATGCTGCTAGGTGGTCTCTACCTTTTGCCAAATGCATGGAGAAACAAAGCCGCAGCCATCTTCGTTGCTTTCAACACCGGGGCCTGCATTTATCAGTTCTTCAAGCTATACAGCCTGCCTGGCTATGCGTTCAATTTCGTTAGAACTTATGTGCAGTGATTGTTTTTATTGCCGTGGCCTGAAAAATGATTTTCACGAATGAACATCATTTTTCAAGCGGCATCCCAATCTCAGGACTGTAAATATAAAAACTACTGGTCGTTCGCGGTGGCTCAGCGTACTCGTCAAATCGGCGACTGTGTCCGATGCGCAATGTATATTCAGGCAGTAAGGCTCTGAACAATGGCATCAAACGGTCATCATCCCAGTCCACACCCTCTGGCATGTAGGGAAATTTGGTGCCGTTCGCATTCGGTGAATGAATGCAAATATTATCCTCACCTGCATCTCTGCCTAGAATCTGAATCCAACACTGGAACGGCACTGAAAAGTCGTCTTTGGCGCTAGCAATTGTCCTGAAAACAGTCGCCAAAGCCTCAATGTGTTCTAGCCTGTAAGTCCATCTGCGATTTCCCCACCCAGGCCAATCAGCATGATAATGCCAAAAGTCCCACCAGAAATCGGGACCAAGAGTCAATGAAAAGTTTCTCGCATTGCGATTTACCCTACGAAAGTAGCGAGCCTTACCTCGAAACTTTCGCCGTGGTGCTCTATGCTGTGCATTGAGTAATTCTGGGATCATAAAATTGAACCGTTGCTTGTTGTTGAATTATGTTCCATAGAATTCAATCATGGATCGATAAATGCCTAATTTGACTTATTACCCTCACAGGGTAATAATGAGAAATGGAAAAGCGTACTCCACATTATGACCTCGCTCACATTCAAGAGGAAGTGGCTGTTCTTGGGGTAGCTGCCTTCACCAAGACTGCGTTGGATGGAGGCCGATCTATGGGGCTGACCACCCCTGAGATGTTGGCGGTGATTGCCTCACTGTCTGTTCAAGACTTCTACAAGTCGATGACGACATATGCAGATCATCAGGTGTGGCAAGACGTTTATCACGCTGCAACACCGTCGAAAAAAGAAGCCTACATTAAAGTAACCATGCGAGCTACAGCCCCTGTGATTCAGTTTAAGGAGAAGTAAAATGGCTTGTTCAGCGACAATTTGTGCGAGCTGCGGAACAAGCGGCCTGACTAGTTTCAACGATGAGACGTTTAGCTGCGAATATGCCGGATTTACGATTGTTGTCGAGGCGCTATCAGGTCAGCGATGCAACGCTTGTGGCGAAATTGAATTCAATAAGGTGAGTGCTAAGCGCTATGCGGCTGCCGGCGATGAGCTTGTCTTAAGATCGCGCGAAATTGAACGCAAAGAAATACGCCGCATACGACGCAAGCTGGGCCTCAGTCAAGCCAGAGCTGCCAGTCTGACCGGAGGCGGCCACAACGCCTTCTCCCGCTATGAACGCGGGGAAGTTGTGCCAATGCCCGCAGTGATCAATTTGTTTAAGCTTCTAGATAAACATCCAGAGTTGCTGAAAGAACTCTAGTACTTCTTTATTCAATCTTTTTGGAGAATTTCAATCAACAGTGGGGCTGAAAAATACGGGAAGGAGAGACTCACGAACGAGAAGCTAGACTGGCTCAAACGGATCACCATCGAGCAGGAAAAATGCGGCGGTCGCCCCTGCGTGCGTGGAACTCGCCTGCGAGTTGTTGACGTACTGCAACTGTTGAGTTCAGGCGCTGATAACACTGAGATTCTCAGAGACTATCCCGACCTAGCTCTGGAGGATATTCTAGCTTGCCTTGAGTATGCAGCTCGACAAACCGATCACACCCAGTTCTGAGCTGCATGATTGTGGTATTTTCAAAGTTGCAACGTAATCATTACTTAAGCCCAATCATGACCGGTCCGACACCATAGCCATCAAGACGACTACTTCTGCCGCTGAGAAATTCTTCCACGGGATCGCGGATTTCCAAATATATGGCAATGCCGCCAAAAAGACACACCGCTATGGCCATGGCCCGAAACGCCGATCGCTCATGAATTAAAAGAAACAGCCTGAACTTGTCACGCATAGATGATTCACCAACGACTCTAAAAAAAGCAAAGACTCTACTGGCGCGCCCATCTAGCCTCCCTTCTTCACTATCATACAGCTCAGTGCTAAATCCAGGACAGAACAGCCCAAGACCTCTCGAGTAACGCAATCGGCAAAACCTTGAGCACAGCCTTATATATAATGACCTTGTCTTTTGCACTCTACAATTCGACTCGCTGGAGATTCGCCCCACGAGAAAGGATGAACTCAAAATCCACCTAGCCTTCGTCAATCGCAGAAAGCTCAAGATTTAACACCCTGCCAGCCTCGATATCCTCTATGCCACGCCGAATAGAGGCAATCCGTTCAGGATTCTCATAAACCCAGGCCTCGTGATTGGGCACTGATTTCACCGGCAGAAGGAGGATCTGCCCAAGCTCATTTCGGAATACCCTATAGCAAATGCCAGGCTCATCTGCTGGAATGATAGCGCCAAGAGCCACACGCATCAGTTCATCCGGCTCAAGCTCCTGACCAATAGGTTTAAAATTGCCTTGATGATGATGTTCATAGATAGCACCCCCAGCTTGACATTATAGAGCAAAGCCCAACCCGGAGAACCGTCTTCTCTACCTGGCCGATACGCCAACATCAAGACATCTGGTCTAAACTCTATCAAGCAATCACAACCGCGCACCATTAGCGATGGTACAAAAATACTTCACTCGTGCACGTAAGCCCAGTTTTTAATTGGCTCTATGGACCCGCCATAATCGTGTTCTGGATATTTTTCAGTTGGCAAATAGTAGAAGACATCCCAGTTCAACATACCAATCGAGC
>JAUPUU010000263.1 GCA_030917395.1 Cyanobacteriota bacterium erpe_2018_sw_21hr_WHONDRS-SW48-000092_B_bin.40 | reverse complement strand
TGTCCTTTTGCTAATTCTGCCTTAAAGGCCCTTTCAAATTGTGCTTTGCCCTTTCTGTGTGGCGGCCAAGAATGGTCAAAGAGAAACTTTGCTTGTTTGCTATTGCCTTCATATATTAGGTCAGCCATTTCTGCCGCTAGCTCAGCCGGTGCAAAAGTAATTGGTACTTCTTCAAACGTTTCTAAATCGGCAAATAGTGCGCGCAGTTCTTTGCTTTGCTTGAGTAGTTGCTCTTTCTTGCGCGGGCTAGATCTCTGCAAGCTCAGCTTGGCTGGAGCTGTTTGGCTCAGCACGCCTAGCTCAAAAGCCACCTTAGGGCTGACTGGTTGCTGACCCCAGGCATCAAGCTGATCATTGCCAGCCAATTCAAACTTCTCAATGTTATTTTTGTCAGTGACTTTGCGCAAGACAAATTGATTGCTGCCGCCGTCCAGGGTGGCGAGGTGCTTGACGGGCGAAGTTAGCTCAAATATGAGATATTGCCTGCTCTCTCTAGCGTCTTCACTGGTAGTCTCAAGTGCTTCTTCTACTACAATTACTGGCTGGCTTGGGCTTAGATGGGCGACGAAGCCGTTCGGTTCTGATTCCAGCGCCAGTAGCTTATAGCTGGCCTTGCTCTTTGAATTTCTAAATACCTCAAGATCACGGTCAAGCAAGCGAAAGTAGGGTTGGTGACTGGGCTCGCCAGCAAAATATTGATAGGTGTAGCGGCCGAGGTTGTGCTCTTCGGTCGGTGTTTCACTAGCTTCTTGTGCTTCTTCTGGCTCTGCACTGGCCTGCACTATTGTGGTTTGCAGCGGTTCTGGCTTATGGGCTAGTTTTATCGCCGAGTAGGAACAACCGATAGTGATGGCCGCGAGTGAAATCAGCCAAACTGGTGGCCGGTCTTGTAGTCGGATTGCTTTGGGCTCGATCATAGCCAACCCCAACAAATTTAGCAGTGAAGTACCATAGAGCTATTATGAGCCTTGTTGGGAAGCAGCGGCGGTTGCTATGCTACAAATCTGATTGGCTTTCTGTAAGTTGATAGTAAAAGTCTTAATTCACTTAAAAACATGCAAATACGCTCAGTTGAAACCACTCCCAACCCTAATTCAATCAAGCTCAATTTCTTTGAGCCCGTTGGTGCTACGGCTACCTACTCCAACTCCAGCCCTCAAGCTCCAGAGTTTGTCGACAAGCTTTTAGCTATCGATGGCCTGCAGAGTGTCTTTGTCTGTGGTGATTTTATTACCTTAAACCGCCATCCCCTCACCGATTGGCGCCAGCTTTTAGAGCAAGCGGCCTGGGCCTTAACCGGTGAGAAAATTATTGATTCAGGCGCATCTTCTTATTCTTTGACTCTTTCACCTTCTTCAAGCGCAGCACAAGAGGGGCAGATTCAGATTTTGGTGCAGACATTTAGTGGCATTCCCATGCAGGTCAAGGCCGTAGATTTAGAGGGTGAAACTCGTCTTAGTCTTGGTTCGCATTTCAATGAAGCGGCTCAGCTAATACAAAAGACCACTGGGGCCGATTTTCTTAAAGAGCGGCAATGGGTTGATCATGGCTGGCGCTACGGCCAGCGTGCTGAGATGGCTGAGCAGGTAGTGTCGGAGCTGCAGAATTATTTCTCGCCAGAGCGCCTTGATTTGGCAGTTAGTGAGGCTATTGGCAAAAAAGAGTTGAACGGGGCGCAAAAATTGGAAGAATTGGCCGATTTTAGTGCCATAGAAAAACTCTTTCTTGATCACCAGTGGCAGCAACGATTATTGGCAGTGCAAGAGCTTAGTCGGCTAGATATAAGCCAATCGCCGGTGGCTATCAACCTCTTAATAGCGGCTTTGCAAGACAGCAATGCTCAAGTTCGTCGCCTGGCGGCGGCGGCCTTGGGCACCACTGGTAGTGCCCTGGTTGTTACTAGCCTCTGTCAAACTCTTATCGAAGATAGCTCTGTTGCGGTGCGCCGCACGGCTGGAGATGCACTTTCTGATATTGGTGATGCCAGCGCCGCCGCTGCCATGATCCAAGCTCTCTTAGACGGCAACAAGCTTGTGCGCTGGCGAGCGGCGAGGTTTTTGAACGACCTCGGTACTGCTGAGAGTTTGCCTTTTCTTGAGGCGGCCTTGCAGGAGAGTGAGTATGAGGTACTTCTCGAGATTAACGCGGCAATTGACCGTATAAAGGGCGGCGGGCAGGGCGCTGGACCAGCCTGGCGCCGTATTGCTGACCTTAGAGCTTGAGAATGAGCCAAAATGGGTAAATCAAACTGGGTAATTATGGAGACATTGATATGGCCTTAGATGACAGAATCACCAAGCCTGAGCAGCTTAAATTGGCTTCTGCAGAGGGGCCTTCC
The DNA here is from genome assembly GCA_030917395.1 of Cyanobacteriota bacterium erpe_2018_sw_21hr_WHONDRS-SW48-000092_B_bin.40. Lineage (GTDB taxonomy): Bacteria > Cyanobacteriota > Vampirovibrionia > Obscuribacterales > Obscuribacteraceae. Next base: position 3,078 of record JAUPUU010000263.1, on the reverse strand, counting down.
AATCTTCAGTGTGAAGCCTGGCAGATGTCAAAGGCTGGTAACGCTTCTGTTGACGCCACTGTTAAGGCTTTGTCCGGTGACAAACCGATTGAGGGGCCCCACAAGGCCGAAATCGATAAACAGTTCGGCGGTCAAGCTGGCTTTATTCGACAAATGGGTAATGATTTACGTTCTCAATATAATTTGCCGGCCGATGCCCCGCCAGAGAAGCTTTATCACAAGATGGCGGCCGACGCCGTCGCTCTCTTTCCCCATATGAATAGGGCCGAAAAGGCAGCTGGGTTGGCGAGTTTGCAGCTTGATGGCACGGCAATTAAAGACGAAGGCAAGGTTTTTAAGGCTTTGATAGACCGCGATCGCCGCGATGCTGGGCTGCCTGCTTTATCGCTGGCTGAATTGAAGGCCAATAAGTGCTCGGCAATGAAAGAAACTGAAGTGGCAGCGCACCTGACGGCATATAAAGACGCGGTTAAGAACGGCATTAAAATAGACTACAATTAAGCTTAAAACTGCTCTGTAACGCTAATCTTTAAGCCAGATTGCAGGCGATTCACCATTTGTACACTATAGATGTTTCAATATGGTGGAGGGCGACCTGGAAGAATGAATGGCTACACGTAATCCAAATCTTGACCTACTAATCAGCGTTTCCGATCTCTCGGAACTTTCTGATGTCTCTGGACAGTTCCACCAGACAGCTTTCTGGCGGCAGAACCTTGGTAAATCAGAGATAGATTTGTCTGTGCCTCGGGGCAGACCTTGGTATACCGGCTTGATCCCTGAGGATTGCCCTGGTTTTTCGCAAGACGGCAAGCTTTATTCACTGCTAATCCCCAACCTGGCCACTTGTTCCAGGCAAGAAGCACTAGATTATTTCAATAATACCTGGACTCTTTCTGAACTGCTGTTTTCTTCGCTTAAGGGTGACGAGGCTTTCTATCGCCCGCCCTATCATAGTTTGCGCCATCCCCTGATTTTCTACTATGTTCATCCTGCTGTTCTCTATGTCAATAAACTGCGCCTGGCTAAGTTGCTGGAAAGCTCCATAGACTCTAAATTTGAGAGTCTTTTTGAGACTGGTGTAGACGAGATGTCTTGGGATGACATGTCGAAGAACGATATTGAGTGGCCCGCTGTTGATCAAGCGCAAGCCTATCGTCGCAAGGCTTATGAGCTGGTTACTAGTGTTATTGCTAATGCTCCTGGCTTAGAGCCCGGTCACCCGCCCATTACCCCAGAACATCCGCTCTGGGCTCTCTTTATGGGGTTTGAGCATGAGCGCATTCATTTAGAGACTTCTTCTGTATTGATAAGAGAATTGCCGTTGTCTCTACTGGGACGCCCTGAGCAATTCCCCGCCAATGCTTTCAGTCAAGGCACTAAGTCAGAAACTGAGTTTAGGGCCGTGCCTGCTGGAGCTGTGCGTATTGGCAAGTCGTCCAGCGTGCCCACTTTTGGCTGGGATAACGAATATGGTGAACGGTTGCTTACTGTTCCTTCCTTTGAAGCCAGTCGGTCATTAGTTAGCAATTTTCAGTTCTGGCAATTTGTGGCTGATGGTGGCTACCAGAATGAGAGTTTTTGGAGTGTCACCGGTCTGAGCTGGAAACAATTCCGCAATGTCAAATGTCCTACCTTCTGGGTGCTGGACGGTCCGCAAGGTTTGAATCAATTCCGCTTGCGTACTCTTTTTGAAGTTGTCGACATGCCCTGGGATTGGCCTGCTGTAATTAACTACCACGAAGCTGAGGCTTATTGTGCCTGGTTGCAAGCTTCTGATAGCGAGCATAGCTTCCGGCTTTTAACTGAAGCTGAGCACCACAGGCTGGCCAGCGAAAACAGCTTCAAGCTCGATGTTGACAGCGGTGAAGTGATTTCAAATCGCGGCAATCTTAATTTGAGAGCTGGTTCTGAATCATCAGTCCTAGAAGATACAGTCACCGCTGGTGGTGAGGTTCCCTTCAGAGATCTCTATGGCAATGTCTGGCAGTGGCTCGGTGATCATTTTAATCCGCTGCCAGGTTTTAAGATCAATCGTCTCTACGATGATTTTAGTACTCCTTGTTTTGATGGCGAACATCAAATGATTGCTGGTGGCTCTTTTATTAGTACTGGGGACGAAGCCACTGTGCATGCTCGCTTCCACTTCAGGCCACATTTCTTCCAGCACGCCGGCATGCGAGTAGTGCGCACAGGCTCAGCCGCCCTCGATGGTCAAGATCGGCTTGGTGCTGTGGTTCACCTCGGCAATGAAGCCGAAGTAAATGGTGAGATTGCTTCGAGCTTTGGTCAAGAAACCAATAGCTTTGAAGATTTGGACGCCCTGGTAGATAAGTATGTCGCTCGAAGAGTGGATGCCCATGAGTTGGCTCGGGCCCATAGTCAAACTCAAAGAGCTTTGCAGGTTGGTTGCTCAGTAGGTGCTTTCAGTCATATGCTCGCTCGTCACTTCGAAAAAGTAGTGGCGGTTGATTTGCGTCTGCCACTAATTAGCGCAGCAAAAGAAATATTTGTTTCTAAGTGTTATGAGTTTCGCAAGCTCGATAGCAATTTAGAGCAGGTTACCGTCAGTGGTGCTATTGAAAATAGTCGAGAAGATAGTGTTGAGTTCCGCCGCTGTGACCCTTGCAGCTTGCCTGCTGATTATCTAGATTTTGATCTCGTGGCCTTGACTGATGCTCTCACCATAGTGCCCAGCCCACTGTCTATCTTGTCACGGCTAAAAGGCGAACGTAGTATCGTCAAAGTTGGTGGTTTGCTGTTACTCGTCAGTGATTTTAACTGGCAGAAACAGGTGACACCAAAAGAGTTGTGGCTAGGAGAGAAGGAAGTTTGCGAACTGCTTCGGGAAGACTTTGAGCTCTTAGAAGAACTAAACTTGCCTTTCATTAGTCGTGAGAATGAAAGAGTTTATGGTCACGTCACCAAGCATTGTTCTATCTGGCGTCGGCGCTAAGGCTAGTAGTTCATCCTTCGTGCCGTCAGTACTCAGGAAACTGTCATGACAATTCGGTAAGGAAACAATGTCATATGGTGGGCTAGAATGTCCTCTCAAATGGCTTTTTGCCCTAATTCCTT
>JAUPUU010000262.1 GCA_030917395.1 Cyanobacteriota bacterium erpe_2018_sw_21hr_WHONDRS-SW48-000092_B_bin.40 | reverse complement strand
TATTCAAGATATCAAGCCCAAAATTTGTGCTGACTACCTGTGTGATCACCTCAAGCATGTGATTTCTACCGTTACTGGTGAGAACGCTTAGTCACAATATTTACCATTTGTGCAAAATTGGTTTTCTTAATCACAAGCTCATCACCTTTATCGAATAAAACTTTGTGGTGGGGTCGGGTTTGGTAATGCATCATTGCTAATGAAGCGGTTTTAGGAAAGGACTGCTGAATTTGTTCAAAGCTTGATGCATGATTTTTGCGTGCTCTCTTTCCAAGGTTGACTCTATCTGTAGTGTCGTTGATCTTTTGCTGCCTTTCTGGCAGCTCGGTTCGTAATTCGAATTATTGGGGGCAAGAATGTTATCGTTTAAGGCCCTAGGTCTAGCTTTGGCGCACCCATTCGGACGTAGTGCGCAGTCGCCATTGTGCTTAGTGCTATTCCCGCCGTTTGGGCCGAGCCCCTGGCAGGTAAGCTTGATAGTGCACACGATGTGAATCCCAGAATCACATTAGTCTCTAACGCTATGGTTATTTGTAGTTTGAGCCGCCTGGTATACTCAAGCTATTGGTTCGACGAGTGGTTCGCCTATGCTAAGGAACCGTGCTATCGGAGTCCCTGCCCTCGGAATCCATATCTCGTCTTTGGTTGTGCTGATCGGAATTTCCGTCGCTAGCTTTGCTCATGGCAGTGCTTATGCGGGAAATGCTTATGCCGGAAATAAGAGTGAAGGAATGCGGCTCTTGCCCTTCCCCACTGAATACTCAGTTGGCACCTTGGGCCTGCTCGATAAGACTCATGCATTAGCCGCTAAGGGCAAACTCTTGCCTATTGGTGAGGCCCGGGGCTTAATCAAAGTGCCGCAAGATAAATTGGTGAAGCTCTATCCCGGTGTGCAGTTCTTTCAGCATCCAGAGTTTTTGCTCAAGCTGCCCCCTGATGGAATTGATTACATCAACCTGCGTTTCACCGCGATGACTGATGCTGATGAAAAGATCAGTGATCGACTAGTTCCCTATATTCATCATCTTTCAGGCTTGAAAGGCATTGATATGGACCAGTCTGAAACCACCGATGCTGGCCTATCTAAGCTTGGCGTTATGCCGGAACTGAGGGCATTGGCGTTGGCTGAGACTATGGTTACTGGAAAGTGCTTGCGCGATCTGACTGGATGCAAAAAACTGGAATCATTGCGTTTTGGAAAAGAGACTATCGACAATGAGAGTTTGCGCTATTTAAAAGAGTTTCCCAACCTCGCCAATTTAGAATTATCGCGTACTAACTTGTCATTGCGCGGCCTTGAGCACGTCAGCAAATGCACTAAGTTGAAGTCTCTCGATATCAACGAGAACCCAGCTATTGATGATAGAGCCGTTCCTCTGCTGTTGAAGTTGACGAATTTAGATCACCTCTTCATAAAGCAAACCAAGATTTCGTTTGCTGGTTTGCTGCAACTGAGTAAATTAGGCACTATCAAAATCGCCCTTCCTCAGTCTTTTGATCGATACACAAAAGCTCAGCAAGAGCAGATTCGAAAGCATTTCCCTCTCGTTAAACGCAAGAAGGCCAAAGGTGAGGTCGAGGTAGATTCTTACACCAAGACAATGTTTGGGCCACTATCGCGGTAAGGCGAATCACTGCACTCTGATTTTCTTGAACTGTTACCGCAGGCGCTTAACTGTCAGTTGGCAGTAATCGTCGAAAAAGGAAGCTATATCTTCTCGCGAGTGAGGCACAAAGCCAAAACCTACGGCAGTTATGAATGAACCGGCAAAGATGATTGAAGCAACAATAATAATGAGGCTATCTGATTGGAATGTAAAACCAATGTTTTGGAAGATTAGGTCTACTATCCCTAATGCATACATGATTATAAAAGTAGCAATGTAGGCGAATACAAGAGCAAAAAGACAGATGACATACTCTGCTAGCCCATAGAGCGATTCTTGCACAACACCCTCAATTCCCGGTGCGGTTGAATAGCTGGTGATGCCAGCGATCATCTCACCTGGTGTGGGAGTCTTCATAAGTCTTTTGAAGAATAAACGCATGTAAATGATTGGCAATGGTGTTAGTGCAAGCACTAATCCAATCATTGAAGCGCCATAAGCTTTGGTCAAAAATTCTACAATGTCGAGATTCCATTTTACTGAGTTATAGGCTTCGTTTGCAGCTGTGTGATAGATAAGTGGAATCAATGTCAGAAAAGCGAAAAGCAAGAGATCAAAAACATGGCCTGCGCCGCGAAGTAATGCAACCGCAGGCACTGGAGTTAGTTTCGCTTCAGTGGCTGGTTCGCTTTCGGCTTCAATTGGTAGTTTTGACTCGTTCATATCTCCCTGAGTGTTAATTTGGGATTTCATTTTATCTCAATCGCTTAACTTCAAAGCCGCAGAGATAGTCTATGGTCGATTCCAAGTCTGTTTGAGAGCGCGGCCAGTTTGCTGCCGCTGCAACCAAGATTGGGAAGAGAGGCAAGGTGGCCCAGGCTGCTACGGTTTGAGTTGCGGTATTTGCTGCTCCGAATAGATTTAACTGAAGGCACACTGATATTGCTATGGCGCCAATGGCTGTGCCCAGTGCAAGAACGTAGTATTGAAGCGTGGCAAAGAGAAGCTCAAAATACACTCCAGAAATTCCCGCTGCTTGTGAAATTGTCACAGTGCCAGCGAACATTTCTCCTGGCGTGGGTGAACGAAGTAGCCTTCGAAAAACAAAGCGCAGATAAAGCAGTGGCAGTGGAGAAAATGCTAGACAAAAACATCCAAACATCACATAGTCATTGAAAATGGCAACGGCAGTATTATCTGGCATTGGGTGGCTCAAGTAGCGAAAGAGACAGGGTACAAATGCCACAAGGCCAATGGCGGTGAAGTCTATGCAGACTCCAATAGCGCGATCTAGAGCGATCATGCTTGTCGAGGTATTTTTACTTTGAACTACATCTAGTGCTGCGGCAGTTGAATGTTCGAGCTCTGCACTAGTCTGCTGCTGCTCTGTAATCTCAACTTCAGCCGACTGTCTGTGAACTTCCATACTCTCAAAATCATTTCTCGCAGGGCATCTAGTCTATATGCCCTACTGCGGCTCACTTGCAACTTAACCGCCATAACCAGGTTGTGGTCTGCCCATTTGCAGAGTAAGGATCATCATGGCATTCTGCCAGCTACCGGTATAGCGACCGCTGTAGACGAAATGTTCGAAGGCAGCTGGGAAGTCAGTTTGCGAAAGAGCAACTTCTTCAGGGCTGTACCAGCCTACGAAGCCTTCGCAAGTTGTAGCAGGTTGGTAGCCTTCGCCAGGAGGTGGGCCGTAGTCTACTGGGTTATTGCCGCCACCGCCGCCAACTGTAGGAACACCATCGTCAGCGAAGCCGCTGCTAGATGAGTGGCCTCTGGCACCAGATTGGCCCCATTCGCCTGGAGGAGCAATGAACTCGTCATTACCAGAAGCATCGGGCATGTAGCTGCCGTGGCCGGTGGTTAGGCCAGCATCGCGGCGATCCATGATGCCAGCATTGATGCGGTGAGCTTTGCTGAAGCCCATGTAAGGGGGCAAGCCATTGACGCCTTCGTCGCCGTAGATGTGCTCGGCGTGCCCGCCAGCTTCATAGACGAAGCTATCCATTGTGGTTGGAGGAAGACCGTTCTTCAAGCCGGTAGCCACTCTTTGTTGAGCGTCGGCTGGTGAAGATACAAGACCGCTGAGCAAGACTGCTGCAGTTAGAACCACTTGAATTGCTTGTTTGGCAAATGCGCTCATTTTCTCGGCCCCTTTAGTAAGTGCTGCACTGGCAACGTGCTTAATATAGGTAAAGGGGTTGGCAGGACCCGGGCAAAGATTTGGCAGACTTTTGGCATTCCTGAATTTGCAATAATAGCTAGATGTCTCTAAGCCTCTCCAAAAAAGCACTAATTCTCGTGGCCATTCCCTTGGCCTTTGAAATAGTCTTTGTCGTTAGTTTGTCGGCCCTGCTTTATTCGGTCGACAACGAGCGCAAGCGTGAGAACCACGCCCGCGAGGTAAGCGCTAGTGTCAACGCCGCTCTAACCGCCCTGCTAGACAGGTTTTCGTCGTGTGTGCTCTATCACGTCTCCGATAGCCCTTCGTTCAAAAAGCGCTTTGAGACCTCGCGTTACAAGATTCGCGCGCAGATAGATGGCCTTGAAGCCTTGGTGCGCAATCATCCCGAAGAAAAGGCTGCCGTTGACAAGATTACTGACCTGCTTACTGTCTCGGTAGAAAATCTTCAGCGGGCTCAAGGTCAGCTCGAATTAGGCAATAAAATCGGAGCCGCCCGCATGTGGATGCGCGCCGACAAAGACATCGGCCATCTCTTGGGGGCGATTGATGAAATTACTGTCTATCAAGAGAAGGTCTTGGCTGAGCGGAAGGCTGCCCAGGCCGGCTATCGCCGTGCGGTAGAGATTATTTTGCCGGCTGGGCTGCTATTGAACGTGCTTATAGCCATTGGTCTAGCTTTCTACTTCAATCGCGGTACCACCAGGCGGCTTAATGTTTTGCTGGACAATACCAAGCGCCTGGCAGTTGATCAACCGTTAAACCCGCCTCTGGTTGGCCGCGATGAAATTGCTCGGCTCGACCATACTTTTCGCGATATGGCTTCGGCTTTGGAAGAATCACGGCGCAAAGAGCATGCGGTGGTTGACAATGCTGAAGACGTTATCTGCTCCCTCGATCGCGACGGCCGCTTCCTCGCTGTAAACCCAGCGGTGGCAAGGCTCTGGGGCTACTCTGATGAAGATTTGATTGGCGATGGGCTCGATGCCATTGTCCATGAAGACGATGTCAAAGCGACTTTTAAGGCCATCGATGAGCTGGTGGGCAGTGCCAGTGGCACAGGGTCATTTGAGAACCGCATTATTTGCCAGGACGGTCGTGGCGTTGACTTTGCCTGGTCTGCCCATTGGTCTAAGGCTGATAAAACGCTGTTTTGCGTTGCTCGCGATATCACTGAGCGCAAGCAGGTCGACCGCATGAAGCGCGATTTTGTCGCCATGGTTAGTCATGACTTGCGCACTCCTTTGACTTCGATTCAGATGGTTCTGTCGCTCTTAGAGGCCGAAGCCTATGGCCAGCTTAGCGATAGCGGCCATGAAAACTTAGAGGCGGCTGAGGCTAACGTTAACCGTTTGATTGGTTTGGTCAATGGTCTGCTCGACCTTGAGAAAATGGAGTCGGGCAAATTAATACTGCTGCGTGAAAGCTATAAGGTCGCTGATATTCTCACGCCGTCTTTGCAAGCGGTGCGTGGATTCGCTGAGCAGCAAGGGGTGAAGTTGGCTGCTCCAGCTCACGGTAATCCCGAGGTTTTTGCCGACCGCGATCGTCTGGTGCAGGTCATTATCAATTTGGTTTCTAATGCCATCAAGTTTTCCCCTAAAGGTGGCACCGTCACCTTGGCCATCGCTGAAGAGCCCGACTGGATAAGGTTTAATATCATTGACGAGGGAAGGGGCGTCCCCGAGCAGTTGCGCGAGGCGATTTTTGATAGATTTAAACAGGTCGAAATCGACGATGCCAAGGTAAAAGGTGGCAGTGGTTTGGGGCTAGCTATCTGTAAGGCAATAGTTGAGCGTCATGGTGGAACAATTGGGGTAGATTCGCAAGAGGGAAGGGGCAGTACCTTCTGGTTTAGAATTCCGCGCAAGATACAAACTGTTTGAGGTTCATGTGGCCAAAGTTCTGATTGTCGAAGATGATGTTTCGCTGGGCAAGATGATTCGCGACTGGCTTTTGATGGAGCATCATAAAGTCGAGATCGTCACCGATGGTGCCGAGGCTCAGAACATGTTGAAAGTCTATGAGTACGACATTCTCATTCTTGATTGGGAGCTGCCTCACGTTTCTGGAATTGAAATTCTCAAAGAGTTTCGTGGGCGTGGCGGCACCACTCCAGTGCTTGTGCTTACCGGCAAAGGTGAGATCGATGATAAAGAAACCGGTTTCGATGCTGGTGCCGATGATTATTTGACCAAGCCATTTCACGGCAAAGAGCTAACAGCTAGGCTGCGAGCGCTTTTAAGACGCCCTGAAGGTTATGTTGGCGATTTGCTCAAGTTTGCTCACCTTACTCTCGATCACCAAAACTTTCAGGTGATGAAGAATGGAGAAGAAATCAGGCTCTTACCTAAAGAATTCGCTTTACTTGAATTTCTTATGCGCAATCCCAATCGCGTCTTTGCGGCTGAGGCGCTGCTCAATCGCGTTTGGGTAACTGAGTCAGAAGCCACTGTTGATGCGCTTACCACTTGCATTAAGCGCTTGCGCAAGAAGATAGATGTAGAAGGGCAGCCTTCTATTATTCGTACGATTCACGGTGTCGGCTATCGCCTAGAGGCCTAAACTAAGCTATCTAACCTCTACTTTGTAGGATTGATTTTCGTTTGCATGTTTGGCGGAAGGGAGATTCTGCCATGGCATAGAGAATGTCCATGCCAACAGTTGCTCCGAGAATGGCAGTAATGTGCGATGGGTCATAAGGTGGTGAGACTTCCACTACATCTCCGCCGACAATGTTTAAACCGCGAAATCCCCAGAGAATTTCTCTCTGCATAGCCGAGGTAATGCCACCGGGCATGGGCGTTCCCGTGCCTGGTGCAAAGGCTGGGTCCATGCCGTCTACATCAAGTGAGATGTAGCATTTGCGGTCACCGACGACTTGCCGCACTCTGTCAATAATTGCTTGCGCGCCCATGTGCAGGCACTTGTCGGCAGTTATCACAGTGAATTTATCATCCGGCGGAATGAGCGTACGAATGCCGATTTGAATAGAGGTTTCTGGATCGATGAGACCCTCTTGTGCGGCATACCAGAACATACTGCCATGATTGAGGTGTTTGGCCTCGTGAGTGTCAGTGTGAGCGTCAAAGTGAATCAGTGAGAGTTTGCCGTGATGCTTAGCGTGGGCTTTGATGGCAGGATAGGCCACTAAGTGATCGCCGCCCAGTCCGAGAGTTCCGGCACCGCTTGCGGCCATTAAACCCACATGCTTTTCTGTATTGGCGAGCATTTGATCTACTTGGCCTGGGTAGAACGGAATATCGCCGTAGTCAATCAACTTGTATTCTTGCATTAGATCGTAGTCGAAGGGCCAGTGTATACCGGTGAGACCGACAAACAGCGACTGTTCACGAATACTGCGTGGGCCGTAGCGTGTTCCTGGGCGATTGACAATCTCTATGTCACAGGGTACTCCGTAGACAACAAATTCGGCTCCGCTGAGATCTTGAGTGTGCTCTGCGCGCCAGAATGTGGGAATTCCGTGATACGGTACGCGTCCGAGAATGGTCTTTGAGTCCAGTATTCCCGACATAAGGGCTCCCATAAAGATTGAAAGTAAGGCTCCGAATTAAATCAGATCTGTCAGTACGCTGTCAATGTGATGGTGTGGCTGGTCGTCTGTTTCTGCCGAATAGTAAAGGTTGGTTGATAGTAGCTGCACCGCATATGGTGCCCGTGGTGATCAAATAGTTGCGTCTTTATACGTTTATGTCAGTGTCCAAGAATGGCTCTGTGTCTACTTGTGGCAGAGTTGTGTCTTAACTGTGGCGGACTTGTGGCAGAAAAAGTTTTACTTGCCAAATCGCATTTGCGATTGTATTGTCATGGGGTGAGTCGGAATTGCAATCGCAACCAACCGACAAATTTCAAAAACAGTAAAGGTTTTCACTGAACAAGCCACGGGCTTTCAGCTATATCCCTGTGCGTTTTTGAAAAAAAGACAACCACATTTCGCCTTTCCCCCAAGAGGAATATCCCATGGACAAGCCTAGCAACGATCACGTTAAACACAGCCACAAGCATGGCGACAACCAAGCCAATATGGCCGCAGATATCCAAGATGCTCGTGTGGCCTGGGATCTCTGGAACAGCAAGAATCCTCAAGATTGGGACAAGGCTTTAGCAATTGTTGATAAGAACAATGAGCATAAGCACAAATACAACAAGAAACAGTGGAACGGCGCTATGGATGAAGTGGCTGCCGAAGCTGAAGCTAAGAAAGTTCACCAGCAATCGAAAACTTTGCGTCCACACAATAGAGCTGCGGCAAAGTCTGATGCCCCAGATGATGGTGTTATTGAGATCAAAGATCTCAGTGCCCTTGATGACAAAAATCCAGCTGCGCCGCTAACTGATGCTGCTCCTCGTATCAAGCACCCAGGCTATGCTCCTGATAGTCGTTTCGCTCCAGAAGTGCCAAACAGCCCTGCTTATGATGCTGTCTACAATCAGCCAAAGCCTGAGTTTCATGGTCTCGATTTGGGTATCGTCAGACTCGGCTACAACGACGGTGGTTCCCTAGAGGCCGGTGTCAATATCGGTGTGGCTAAAACTGATGTTCAGCTTGGTGCTAACACCCGGGTTGATGCTGAGTTTATGCCAATTGGCGGACCCATTCACGCTAGAACAGGCGCTGGTGTTAACTTCAGCGAGAACGGTGTGCGCGGTGATGTTGGCGCTGGTGCCAACTTCTTCAATCTCGTCAACGGCGACGCTGATTTCGATGCCAGATTCGGCAAAAATACCGGTGTTGATGGTGATGTCCGCGGTCGTGTCTATCCTGTTGATGTGCAAGCTGAAGCCGGAGCCGGTGTTGGTCCTGAGGGCGTGCATGCCTATACTGGTGCTAACACTGACGTTGCAGATTTAGTGGGTGTTCGCACTGGCGGTCACTTCGATTTAGATAGCGAAGATTCTAGTGTTGGTGCTGGTGTTGGTCTGAGAGCAGGAGATAGCACTCTTGATTTTGGTCCAAGCATCTACAGTGATCGCAATAGCACCATTAGACCAGATTTGCAATTGGACACAGGTTCAATTGATGATGAGACGTTCTATCCTACTGGTACCAGACCTAACAGAGAATAGTGACCGATCATCAAAAAGCTCCACGGGGGTGGCAGAGAGAAGCAGCTGAGCAATCAGCTGCTTTCCTCTTGGAGGGGTTAGTTTTGGTATTTGAGCCATGATCGTCTCAGTTCTGTGTCTGAATTATTGCGCTAGTAGGCTACTTAAGCACTAGGCAGGGTGAAGTGAAATACACTGCCTTTCTCTTTGCCGTTGGTGACCCAGATTTGGCCCCCGTGCAAGTTGACTATTTCTTTGCAGATCGTCAATCCAAGGCCTGTTCCGCCTTTGCTGTTGTGAGTTGAATCTGACACTTGTTGAAAACGCTCAAAAATTGTTGATACCATATCTGGTGGAATACCCGGGCCTTGATCTGTGACAGTGATTTCTACCATTGGTTTAGCAGATTCTTTTTGACTAGATTCTTTCTTCCACTCTTCTTGCTGGCTAATTGTGGCGGCTAGAATCAGTCGACTATCAGCTGGGGAGAATTTGATTGCATTCGAAACCAGATTGAAAATTACGCGGTTGAGTTTTTCTTTGTCTGCCACTACTGTCAGGTTGGTTGCTGGGCACTCGAAATGAATTTTGCCTTCTTCAGTTAGGGCCGCGACATTTTGTTTTACTGTGTTGAATACTTCTTGCAGATCAACTATCTCACTAGTTAGTACCATGGTGCCCGATTTAATTTTTTCGATATCAAGCAGATCGTTAATTAGTCCAATCATTCTGACGCCGTTTCTCTCTGCGGCCTTTATCAGCCTTTCGCCCCGTTCATTTAGTTGGCCGAGCATGCCAGCGTCGGCCATCTCTAGAGTTCCTTGAATGGTACTGAGTGGTAGGCGCAAATCATGGGTAAACATAGCCACCATCTCTTGCCTGGCCCGTTCTAGCTCTTTGCGATCCGTCATATCGTGTACGACAAAGAAAAGAGAACGTTCGACTTCAGACCAGTGGCCAGACCAGAGAGTGTCTACATACGAGCTTTCTTGCTGATTGAGGCGTTTTCGCACCACAAATTCGCGGTCTTGGTCGCCTGAATGATTACGCAAGCTATTCATCCAAGAGAGCATTTCTTCTCTGCTGCTCTCATCTATCACGTCTACCAGTCTAGAACCAATTAGTTCATCGGGTTCTAGGCCAAATAGTGCAAAGCTAGCCGGGTTGACGCTGAGAAATCGACCGTCCTTGTCAACGGCGCAAATAGTATCAAGGGCATTTTCAATTACTGCCCTTTCTTTGTGGCTAAGGTCGTTTAAGGCCCGAGCCATTTTGCGAAAGACGCGATCAGCTTCGGCAATTTCGTCACTACCTTGCAAGGGCGCGCGCAGCTGCATGCCAGTTGCCAGTCGCTCTGCGTTTTCTTTCAATACGCGCAGTCTACCGGTGACATCTTTCAATAAAAATATGGCTAGGGCGATGCTAAGAATGACGTTAACCACCGCTGCAATAGCCGCTACACCAAGGGTTTGCTCGCGCAGTTCAGATTGCCGATTGGGGCTTCTATCAGCCCAATCCCGCCTGTAAATGGCTTCTAATTCTTGGTTCTTGACGCCAAGTTGACGAATTGTAGCGGGCATATTTTTCAAGACTTCTACGTCTTCTTTGTCCATGGCTGGGCCGAAACCGCTTTCCATTGCCGCCGCTGCATGGTCCAAGATTTTTTGAGCATTGGTTAGAATTTCGCGGGATTGCTTCAACCTGCTTTGAATTTCAGGTTGATCGTTGCAGAGGCCTTCAAGCTCTGCATATTCAGCGTTGAGCTTGTCAATTGCAACTTTGTAGCTTTGGTCAAAATTGCCGCTGGTGGCCCACTGTTTCTTTAATTTAGGCACAACATTTTGCCAGAGGTCAAATAGCTCGGCTGACAAGCGGCTGATGCCCGCAGCCACCCTTCTTGACCGCTGTGAGTTGGCTGTTTCGGCCTCAGCCTGCTTTTGCAGGTTGACGAGCACGGCTACCACTCCTACTTCGAAAAAGAGCGGAATGGATACCAGAATTAGACCTTTAGCTGCTAGAGAAAGCCGCATTGCTGCCCACTTGTTGTCATGCCTGCAATATCCCCCTCCGGGCTTTCCTTAAACCCACTATTACCACTAGCCTAGTGGCATGATACACTCGCTTAAATTTGTACAAGCAAGACAATACTAGTAACGGTGTCAAGGAAGCGCAATGCCCCAAATCCTCTTCGTAGAAGATGACAAAGACTTGTCAGCTGTTGTCAATGAGTGGCTCACGGCAGATGGCTATACCGTTGAGGTCGCTCATGATGGGCTTACCGGTTGGGAATTTTTGCGGCAATATAACTACGATGTGGTCATTTTAGACTGGAATTTACCTGGTCTGTCTGGGCCAGAAATGTGTAACAGATATAGAGCTGGTGGTGGCGTAGCGCCAGTAATAATGCTGACGGCTAAGAGCCAAATCACAGAAAAAATGGAAGGTTTCGACTCTGGGGTCGATGATTATCTGACTAAGCCGTTCAATCTTAAAGAGTTATCGGCACGTTTGCGCGCCCTTCTGCGTCGGCCTCAGGCAGTGGTTACTAACGTTATAAGCAATGGTTACATTGAGCTTGATGTGGTTAAACGCAGAATCACCAAGGGTGGTGTAGAAGTTCACTTGCTTCCGCGCGATTTTGAATTGCTTGAATTTTTGATGCGCCACCTCGATGAAGTCTTCAGTTCTGAGGCGCTTTTGCAACGAATCTGGGGCTCTGACGCTGAGGCCACTTCTGACGCGCTGCGTACTTCAATCAAGCGCTTGCGACAGAAGCTTGATGTTGGCGACAGTGACGCTCAATCGTTTATTGAAAACATTCCTCGGGTCGGCTATCGCCTGCGGCGCTTGACTTAGGCTCGAGGTACAAGCAAGCTCATTTGTTTTCTGTTTCTTTGCAGCTGTCGTCTGTCACTGTGAGGCGAGGTACATAGACAGTTGGTACACCTTCGCGGCGGCTCCAGATTTTTTCGATTATCTCAACACTGGTTTTATCTTTGTCCATCAAGTAGTGCGTTTCATAGGGTTTCAGGCTTAAGCTGGTAGTGGCGGAGTCTCTCAATAGCTTATCCCACTGGCACGCGCCTGCTTCTTGCAAGATTTTTCCTGCCGAGATGTAGTCGCCATTGTTTAAAGAGTTGTAGAGCGCTTTGCTTGATTCTCTTCTTTCATCATAGTGGGCTGCAGCTTGTCTTTCGGCTTCGGTTTGAGGTTTGAAAATCTCGTTAAAATCTGTCATGGCATAGCCTCATTGGTTCAACTCAAACATTGCATTTCTGCACTGCGTGTTTTCAGGATAGTGAGCATTGGTGGCCGATCTGTGTCAATTACTGGGGGGGAATACGTAGTGCCAGTAGTTGAGCTAGACATGGGTTTATAGTTTGGCTAAACTCACTAGGCGTTTTCGTTGTTAGGAGGTGAGTATGAAAGGATATAGTTCTCTACTTCTGTCTCTAATTATTCTTTCGGGAGTTTCATCTCCGGCTTTAGCCCAGATTGAGCTTAGTACTGGCGATGGAAACGTCGTTAAAGTCGGACCTAATGGTGTTTTTTTAAAGTCTGGAAATAATACTGTTGTAGTTCCAGCCACTAGTCCGAAAGTCGGTAAGGCCAATCTCAAAGCTTCCCAAAAGGTTACACAAGTGCCAAGAAAGAATTTAGGTGCTAGTAAAACGCCGGCAATAAACAAAACGACAGTAAACACAGCTGTGATACCAGTCAACTTAGCTAACAGCAAGAACATTCTAGTTTCGGCCAACAATATAGAAGCGACCTATATGTGCAATGGCGATAGCTGTACTGTTTTTAGCAATAATTGCACCATAAAGCTCAATGGTAATTGCCGCGGTCTTTCAGTTACCGGTAATAATAATGAAGTTCTCTGCGAGAACATCGCAGCTATTTCAATTACTGGCAACAATAATACTGTCACCTGGAAAGCCGGTTCTAAACATCCTA
>JAUPUU010000261.1 GCA_030917395.1 Cyanobacteriota bacterium erpe_2018_sw_21hr_WHONDRS-SW48-000092_B_bin.40 | reverse complement strand
CGTGTGCTCTTCCGATCTTCAGTATTTTTGAAAACGACGGGCTAACTGTGTCTATTGGCGCTAAAATGACCAAAATGAATGATGAGTTAGCTGTATCTCTATGAAAAGCCCGCAATGGTAGTTTCTTCAGGCAAAGTTCGATTAATTGAGCCAGCTAAGTTGAGCGGCAAGCAGCTTGTGGCTTCAATGGTCTTGGCTTTCCAGGTCTTTCTTTGGACTTACGCAATACTTTGCCCCTACGCTGCCTTAACCGGTGATCTGGGTGGTTTTTGCATTGTTTCTCTCTTATGTAGTCCGTTAGTGACTCTCATTGCCCTTCTTTTCTTGCCATCTGGTGTGTTTCGCAATGTTGGCGTTTTTGTCTCTGGTGTAGGTTGTTTTTTTGTCTGTCTAGTAATCGGCTTACTTGTTTGGCTAGGCAACCAAATGCAGCCTAGTCCAGATGATCGCCACTTCACGTTAAGAAATGGACGTCAGGTTGATCTTATATTTCATGACCAAGGAGCTCTTGGCGGTTGGTGGAATGTCGAGAGCCACAAGAAAGACGGTCCAGAATCTAAGCGAGATCAAGAAAGAGATTTGAAGTACGGTTTTTTTCCTGAACTAAAAGTCTTGCCCGATGACAAAATGACTATCAAGGTCCATGTCGGCGCCAATAAATTTATGACTTTCGATCTCGATGAGTTTCTAGATGGCAAAGCCAATGTGCCCTTGGCGACTGACAAGTGATGACCAATTCTAATCCTGCGGGTCAGCCGTTAGTAGATTGGTTTGAAAAGAAGAACTGGCAAGTTTTTGACTTTCAGAAGGAGGCATGGCAGCGCTATCTCGATGGCTATAGCGGTCTCATTCATGCCTCTACTGGCACTGGCAAAACCTATGCCATTTGGCCAGCACCACTGATAGAGTGGATGAGCCATGGCGATCTTAGTGACATAATTGTCAGCAAGAAAGATACTCGTGGTCACTTACCTCTTACTGTTTTGTGGTTGACTCCCCTTCGTGCTCTTGCTCACGATATTGCTTTGAGTCTTGAAGAGCCAGTACGCGATCTTGATTTGCCTTTCACTGTTGAAACACGCACTGGTGATACTTCTTCTAGTCGCCGCGCCAAGCAAAAAGACAATTTGCCCTCAGCATTGATTACTACTCCTGAAAGCCTTTCTATTTTGCTTTCGTATGAAAATAGTGCTGAAAAATTCAAACATCTCAAACTAGTGGTGGTTGATGAATGGCATGAATTAATAGGTAATAAGCGCGGTGTGCAAGTCGAGTTAGCTTTAGCTCGCCTGCGCAAGCTCGCTCCTGACTTGCGTATTTGGGGCCTGTCTGCCACCATCGGCAATTTGGAGCAGTCGTTAGATTGCCTGCTGGGTAGTCATGATCGAGCTAAGTCTAAATCCAAATCTAAGTCTAAATCTTGTATCGTCCAGGCCAAGATCAATAAAGAAGTAGTGGCGCAATCAGTCTTGCCGGCTAGTCTGGATAACTTACCCTGGACTGGCCATACCGGCCTGCCGATGATTGATGAAGTAATTAAGCTCATTGATGGTGGGAGAACATCGATAGTTTTTACCAATGTTCGTTCGCAAACAGAGCAGTGGTATCAGCGCATCATTGAGGCTCGTGAAGACTTCTGTGGTGTAGCTGCCCTCCATCACGGCTCTCTTGACGGCGATGTACGCCGTTGGGTTGAGCTGGCGCTCAAAGAAGAGCGCCTCAAATTTGTGGTATCAACTTCTAGTCTTGACTTGGGTGTCGATTTTTCACCAGTAGACCGAGTGGTGCAAATCGGCAGCCCCAAGGGTGTGGCTCGGGCTATGCAAAGAGCTGGGCGCAGCGGCCATAGCCCTGGTTTAGTCAGCAAACTTTATCTGGTGCCCAGTCATGCTCTTGAACTTGTAGAGATGGCTGCTGCCCGCATTGCTATAAGTAAAGGCAAGGTTGAATCGCGCTATCCTCTGCGAAATTCGATAGATGTACTTTGTCAGCATGTGGTCACTATTGCCCTCGGCACGGGTTTCAAACCTGACGAATTGTATGAGGAAGTGAGGGCAACCCACGCCTTTGCCGATCTAAGCAAAGAAGATTGGGCCTGGATACTAAACTTTGTTGGTACTGGTGGTGCGGCTCTCAAAGCTTATCCTGAGCACCAACGCATTCGTCAAGAAGACGAAGTCTATGTAATTTCAGACAAGGCTCTGGCTTTAAAGCATCGCTTATCGATTGGCACTATTGTTTCAGATCAAGCTATGGAAGTATGTTTCACTTCTGGTGAGCGAATTGGCCAGGTGGAAGAATCGTTTATTAGTCGCCTTAAAAAAGGGGATCGCTTTATTTTTGCTGGTCGCTATCTTGAACTTGTAGAAGTCCGTGGAATGAAGGCGCGGGTGAGAATTTCACCGATCAAATCAGGCATCATTCCGCGCTGGATGGGGGGCCGCCTGCCCCTGTCGAGTGAGTTGGCCTATGAAGTGCGCTTGCTGATCAGCAAGGCTAGTGCCGGCGATTTTGGCGACGTTGAGATGACTTTCTTGCGCCCTCTTCTAGAATTGCAAGCAAAGCGCTCAAGTTTACCTGAGCTAGATCAGATTCTCGTTGAGAAATATAAGTCGCGGGATGGCTACCATCTTTTTGTTTATCCTTTTGAGGGCCGCCTCGTCAACGAAGGAATTGCCATACTTGTGGCCTATCAGTTGTCGCGCATCAGCCCCTCTACTTACTCTATCGCCATGAACGACTGGGGCTTTGAAATCCTTTCGGATCGCCCAATACCCTTTGGTGATGATGACGCTGATGCCGCTTCATTTTTCAGAAACTTTCGCTATGACAATTTGTTGGAAGATATTCACGCCTGTCTCAACTCTACTGAGATGGCGAAGCGCCAATTCCGAGAAATTGCACGGGTGGCAGGGCTGATTTTTCAGGGCTATCCGGGAGCTAACAAAACTGTAAAACAGGTGCAAGTTTCAAGCGGGCTACTCTACGATGTCTTTGTTGACTTTGACCCAGGCAATTTACTTGTGCGCCAGGCCCATGACGAAGTTTTGGAGAGACATCTGGAGATTAGTCGAATGATTGGTGCTTTGAGCCGCTTAGCCGGCTGCGAGATTGTTGAAGTTTCGCTCAGCAAGGCATCACCTTTTTGTCTGCCTCTGATGGTAGATAGACTGCGCGGTAAACTTACGTCTGAGAAATTGGCTCAGCGCATCTTGCGCATGCAGCTTGATCTTGCAAAAGATATGAGGCGCTAAATTTGGAATCTGACAAACTGAAATCTAGTGATCTGAATTCTAGTGATTTGAATTCTAGTGACCTCAAGTCTAGTGATCTAAGATCTAGAATTCAAGCTTCTACCGAGCCGGAACTGCTTCCTCAAGGCGCCCTGCCTGTTGTGCTTGCCGGGCAAGCGGTAGTTTTGCTAGGGCAAAAAGCAATGTTTATCCCAGAAAGCCGCAGTCTTGTGGTAGCCGATGTTCACATTGGCAAAGCAGCCTCCTTTCGTTCACGCCACTTCTTTGCCCCCGATGGTATTACTAATTTTGATCTGCTGCGGCTGGGTCAACTGGTCAAAGACCTATCTGCCTCACGCCTGATTATTTTAGGCGACCTTGTCCATGCCCAAGACGGCATGACCGACGCTGAGGTGGAAGTGTTTGAGCGCTTTCGAGCCGACCATGAGAGTTTGGCCGTCACTCTGGTGCTTGGCAATCATGATCGCAAGGTTCAGCTGCCTCAAAGTTGGCAGCTTGATATAGTTCACGGTCATATGGTCGAAGCTCCTTTCGTTTACTCTCACGACTTGATCAAAAGTAAGGAAGGCTATGTGCTTTGTGGCCATCTGCACCCGTCTGTTACCCTTTCGGGGCAAGGTAAGCAGCATGAGCGCCTGCCTTGCTTCTGGTTGCGTTCACAGTACGCCATACTGCCTGCTTATGGCGTTTTTACAGGTTCTTACACCATTCGACCGAGCCGAACTGATAGAGTCTTTGTGGTCGCCCATGATACTGTTGTGCAAATGGCCTAAAGATTGCTTACAAATTGACTACAAAAGAATTCGCATGTCGAGTGAGGGAGAAGAAGATGAGTACAGTTTACGAATACACTGCCAAAGCTCTTGATGGAAAAGAGATCAAGTTAGAGCAATACAAAGGCAATGTTATGTTAATTGTCAATACCGCGAGCAAGTGTGGTTTCACCTCTCAATTTGCCGGTCTTGAGAAATTGCATGAAGAATATGCGAAGCGCGGCCTTAGTCTGCTTGGTTTCCCTTGTAATCAGTTTGGCGCTCAAGAACCTGGCGATAGCACTGAAATTGGTGCTTTTTGTCAGAAGAACTATGGTGTTGATTTTCAGATGTTTGACAAGATTGAAGTCAACGGCGATCAGGCCCATCCGCTCTACAAATATTTGACTGACAAAGCACCAGGATTGTTGGGCTTAAAAGACATCAAATGGAACTTCACTAAATTTTTGCTTGATCGTGATGGCAATATCGTGAAGCGCTATGCACCAAATGTAGAGCCTGCTGATATTTCAGCCGATATTGAAAAACTTCTCTAAAAAGACTTTCCTATAAAGACTGATATAGCAGAACTGGCCTACTAGAGCTATCTAGTCTGCTTGCAGCTCCAATTCTTCTTCTACTTCAGCTAGCCGGGCTGTCACTTTCGCTAGCTCTGTCTCATTGCCCATTTTACGCAGGCAGTCGGCGTAGCTATTGAGAGAGAAGGCAAGATCTGGGCTAGCGCCACCATTATCAGTGAAATGAGCAATAGAAAGATTGTAGAGTTCCACCGCCTTGTCGTATTTCTCCTGGTCTCGGCAACAGTTGGCCAGGTTGTTTTGGGTGACGGCCACAAGTTCATGGTCTCCCCAGATGTTTTCTGCAGCTTCTATAGCCAGTTTGTAATAACATTCAGCTTCGCGAAAGCGTTCTAGCTTATAGTAGGCACTTGCTAGGTTTGATAGAAATACTGGTCTTTGCTCGTCGCTAGATTTGCCGGCAAGCTCAGCTACTCCCCAGGCCTTTTCGCAAAGAGGTAAGGCCTCGGCAAATTTCTCTTCGGCAAGAAAACAACTGGCGCGATTTGAAATTAGTTGCGCAAGTGTTGATGGGTGAATGTTCTTATCGTTCTCTAGCACGTTGATGCAGCGCTCTAAACATAATTCAGCGGTTGAGAACTTAGCTACGCTCATAAAGGCCATACCGAGATTGCCAAAGGCTTCTGCGGCCCAGCGATCGGCCAGCTCAGAAGGTTCTTTAAATGCTAGAGCTTGGCGACAAAAGGCTTCGGCTTGCTCGTGGCCGCCTCTATTAAATGAAGCAATCGCTGCGGCTATTTTTTCTTGCAGCAACTCTGTGGGCATCTAGATACCTCAAATTACTAAATATCAGTACTGGTTATGAGTAGTTTACTTCGCGGTCAAGCAATTGAATTTTTGTATCTGGTAAAGCGGCTTTTAGAGCTGCTTTCTCAGCGCGGGTAGCTTCTACGTCATGAAAAGTGAGCGTCTCCAATTCGTTTAAGGCACTGAGTTTGACAAGGTCTTTATACATAACATTGGTACCCATCAACACAAGTTTTTTCAAGCTTTTGATTTGTGCCAGTGTTTCTAGGCTTTCTGCAGTAATTAGGGTGTTTCTTAAGTCTAGTTCTTCTAATGCTGGCAGCGCACTTAAGTATTGAATACTACTATCAATGATGCTGCTTGATGAAAGTTTGAGATCTTTCAATTTGCGGCAGTTGACTAGATGCTTGAGGCCGTCACCAGTGATTTCAAGATTTTCTAGGTCGAGGGCGCGCAGTTCAGGCAAGTCACGCAAGACAAATAAACCGTTATCAGTTATATGGGTGAATGAAAGGCGCAGAGTGTTGAGTTTGGACAGGCGGCGAACACTCGATAGACCACTGTCCGAAATTCTGGTATTTGATAAGTTCAGCCACTGAAGATTGTAGAGGGCTGCAACAAGCGATATGCCCTTGTCACGCAAGCGCTTGCAATTTTCTAAATCGAGGGCCTTTAGTAATGACAAATTGGTAATGGCCGCTACCCCTTGGTCACCAATATCGGTACCACTTAAATTGAGGGTGCTCAGTTCTTTGAAATTGCTTATGAAAACCATGCCTTGATCTGAAATACTGGTATTAGCGAGGTTCAGATTCTTTAAGTGAGTCAAGTTGCGCAAGTGCGAAAGGGTGTCGTCGCCAATGTTGGCTCCCGCTAAGTTAATCTCGTTAATAAACGTCAGCTTTGTTAACGAGGCCATGCCGTCATCGGTAACGGCTCCCAGCCTAACATTCCGTAGCTTGGTCAGTTCACTAAGGTTCGGTAGATCTTCATCGGTTAATGGCTTTGGAAACTCGACAAAACGCAGCTCTCTTAAGTGTTTGAGATGCGCAAGGGCTTGATTGTCAGCTGACGTTGAAGCAATATTGAGATAACGCAATTCGCTCAAATTTGCTAATTTGCTGATACCTTCATTGGTGACACGGGTGAGTGATAAATCGAGCTCTTTAAGGTGACTGAGCGTGCCGACTTTACTTAGAGTGTCATTACCTATGCGATTGCAGCCCTTTAGGTGCAGTGTCTCTAAGCTAGTGAGCTTATCGATGCCGATAAAGCCTTTGTCATTGACTGAATTATTGCTAGCGTCTAGTACTTTTAGTCTCGGCAAGTCGTGTAACTCTATGGTGGCACCATCTGAACGAATAGACATTTCTTCTAGTTGCGGCAGATCGCGAATGAGAAGTTTGACTTTCTTCTTATAGCTTGAATAATCAGGCTTACTATTGTCGCTGTAGGCACTTAAGTGAAGCCGCTTCAAGTTGGTCAGGTGTTTCAGGCTAGCAAGGCCGTCTCCACGCAAATCAATTTGTCGAATGGATAGTTCTTCTAATTCAGTCAGCCCAACCAGTGAGTGGAAGAAAGTCTCGGCTACGTCGTCGGCCCGCACCACTAAGCGGCGCAAGCGTGTTAATTCACTGACATGCTTGAGGCCTTCCTCGGTCAATGCGTCTATACGCAAGACTAAAGTAGTTAGTTGGGGAAAGTATTGCAGACATTCTAGACCAGCGTCTGTGGCCGCCGAGAATACTATATAGAGCTCTTCGAAGTCAGTTACTTTGTTTATTGTGCTCAGTAGCTTATCGTCTATATGTGCGCCTTCAAGCAAAAGTTTCTTGGCCGGCGTAT
>JAUPUU010000029.1 GCA_030917395.1 Cyanobacteriota bacterium erpe_2018_sw_21hr_WHONDRS-SW48-000092_B_bin.40 | reverse complement strand
GGTGTCATTCGCCATGTTGTAGAAGGCATGCCAACTAATGCCCAGCTGCTCGAAGTAGTACAAGCAATCAAATAGAAAGCGCTATTGACTCTTGCCTGCTTTGTTCAATTCATCCACGACCATTTGAACAGTGATTACTTCAGGCAGAACAATTGGCGATTGCGCTTTTCCTGCTGGAAAAATAACATATAACGGAACTCCTGCGCGACCAAACTTGCTCAGGAGTTTTGTTATATCCGGGTCTTGCCGTGTCCAATCAGCTCTCATTTTGACCACATTAAGTTCTTTCAGCTTAGCCTGCACGGCGCTGTTGCTTAACACCGTTTTTTCGTTGACCTGACAGGTCTGGCACCAGTCAGCAGTAAAATCGAGCAAGACTGTCTTATTTGCTGTGAGCAACTCGTTTAAGGCTGAAACACTGAATGGCTGCCAGCCAGAGCTATCACCACTGGCGGTGACAGTCTTTTCAGCGCTACTATTATTGCTTAAGGCCGCCATAACTTGTGGTTGAGCAAAAATACAAAGCCAGCTAACAACACCTAGCACTAGAGCGGCTATGGCATAAACTTTTGCTTTCCTGGCACCTGTACTAGTTAGATCTGTAAAGGTCGCCACAATCCAAGCGCAGAATGCCAGGGTAACTAGCCAATAGTTGATAAAAGAAGCAGGTTCCGCACCAATTTGTCTGGTTAAAACATAGTCAAGCCATACCATGGTGGCAAGCAAGATAAAGCCCATCGATTGCTTAAACTTTTCCATCCAGGCGCCGGGCTTAGGCAACTTCTGTAACCACGCAGGATTAAGCGTCAGAAGCAAATAGGGAAGCGACATCCCGAGACCAGCAGCAAAAAAAATGGAAAGCACCACATAGGCTGGTTCAGCAAAAGCAAAACCTAAAGCTGGGGCCAGTAGCGGTGCAGTACAAGGAGTGGAGAGCACAGTGGCCAAAACCCCTTTAAAGAAGGTACCAACAAAACCTTCCCCTTGTGACAGCTTGTCGATTCCAGCCTGACCCACCGTGATGTTGACATAGAAAAGTCCGAAAAATGAAAGCGACATTAGCAACACAACAGCACACATGACGATCAAGAAGCCAGGATATTGAAACTGGAAGCCCCAACCGATTGACTGCCCACCGGCCTTTAGAGCAATTACAAGAAAAGCTAAAGCCAAAAAGGAAGATATGATACCGGCAGAAAATGTCAGGCCCAGTAGACGCACACGGGCCGGAGAATCTTGTGCCTGCTCAAGGAAACTCATCACCTTAATGGCGATAACAGGCAAAACACAGGGCATGATATTGAGAATCAGCCCACCAACCAGGGCGAATCCAAGAAAAGTCAAAAGGCTAGCACCACCAGTGGAGGCAGAAGATGCGCTATCGATTTTATAATTCGACTCTAAAACTGAAATCTCCTTAGGCTTTTCTGCTGTACCAGCACTAAGGTCTTTTACAGAACCGTTAAAGCCTTCACCAAGCTGCTTAAACTCCTCAGCATCAGAAGAAGCGTTATCGCCACCGGCGGCTACCGGCAGTTGAAGCTCTACAGAACCTTTACCTGGTAGGCAAATATCTTTGCAAGAAAGCCACTTTACGTCAGCCTTAAAATCAAGTTTTTCGCCTGTTGTTAATTTAGTCGGAGCTGTAACCACAGCAGCTAAGAGAGTTTTATCGTGATAACCATAAGTTGTAATGCCAGCTTCAACAAACTTTTCTGGTTTCTGCCAAATTAGTTCGGACACCTTAAACCCCGGTGGCAGATGCCACTCAACGCTCGTCTTCATGCCAGCATCGCCAGGGTCTTTGTAATAGGTGTGCCAGCCCTCGGCCATATCTAGGTGAATACCCAGCTTGAAGGATTGCCCCGGGACCACAGCGCTGCGATCTGATATCAAATGCGGTGTCACATAGACAGCTTCTTCACACCAAGCTGGCGCAACGAAGTTAGTCAGCACCGCAGCCAATGCTAACACCAAGGTCAGCAACATTGACTTGTATGATTTTTTCAAGACGACCTCTCTTAGGTAAGAACGATCAAATAGCATTATTCTTAGCAATTTCCGCATACACTTTAGCACTTGTTCTCAATATGCGCTCTTGCGTTGGATAGCTGACTCGAATCAAGCCGAATCTAGCTTTCAAGCCTTCAGCCCATTCAAAATTATCAAGAAGCGACCAGTGCAAATAGCCTTTTACATCAACCCCTGCAGCTATGGCTCGGTGAATCTCGCGCAGATGAGTAGTTAGATAGTCAACTCTTTTCTGATCAGCAAGGGACCAATCTCCCTGATCAAGATCTGCCGAAAAAGAGCTAGCGTAACCATTCTCGGTAATAATCACCGGACGCCGAGTGCCATCTAAGTTAAACTGATAGGCAAGAGTATCGCGTGTGAGCAAGTCATAGAGCCCTTTGGGATAGACTTCCCAGCCAATATCATTAACAGCCAACTCCTGATCAGGAGAACTCTCACCGAAGAGATCGACTGGCCACGAAGGGCGAAAACGAGAAAGCTCGCGGGTGTAGTAGTTGATGGCTAGATAGTCGCACTTCCCCTTCAGACCTTCTACAGGCCCAGAAATTGAAATAATTTCTTTGTTGAGATTAATAGGAAAAGGAAATTTGACCTCACCACTCTCAAGAGAGCTAGAGAACAACTGATTAAACGTAAAATCGCGATAAAAACGGACCATATGATCAAGCGGATTAAGTGGGTTCTTAGGCATGAATGGCCGCCAGTGCAAGGTATAACTTACTTGAGCATCGGCTTTGACAGCCTTAATTGCGTCGTAAGCGGCAGCATGGCCTTCTAGCAAACGCCTAACGGCCTTAAAGGCTGATAAATAATCAGACCTAATTCCCGGGGGCCAAAGCCCTGCTACATAGCTTTGGTAAACATAAGCAAGGGGTTCATTGATTGTGATCCAGTAGTCAACAAGATCACTAAATTCGGCAACAATCAATTCAGAAAAACGCTTGAACTCGCTGACCGCATAGGCCGTGGTCCAGCCACCGGCAGCAGCTAGCCAATCAGGCAGAGTGAAGTGAAAAAGGGTGGCAAAGGTTGTCACGCCGCTTTCTTTCAGGCTGGTTAATATTCGGCGATAATAGTCAACTTGCTTTTGGTCAAGAACAGAGGGCGCCACTCTTGTACCAGGCGGGTCTTGCAAAAGAGCAGGCCAGTTAAAAGAGAGACGAAATGCGTTGAGATTCATGTCGCGCATGAGGATGATGTCATCTTCATAGCGCTGATAGAACTGACAAGCCTGGTCAGCTGAAGTACTGTCCGAAATTCTTCCAGCTTCATTGGTCCAAAGTGCCCAGTCCGACAACCTGGAAGCTATTTCTTTAGGATGACCTTCCACCTGAAAATGTGACGTGGCAGCACCCCATAAAAATCCATCTGGGAATTTAAGAGAACCGTCAGTCAACTATGTCATCCTCCAATACCTGCTGTGAACACTATAAT
>JAUPUU010000260.1 GCA_030917395.1 Cyanobacteriota bacterium erpe_2018_sw_21hr_WHONDRS-SW48-000092_B_bin.40 | reverse complement strand
GACCAATCTTAAACTCTTCGGCAACCTTGGCGCCGTGAACAGCCATGTGCACGTTGGCCACTGGGCATTCCAAACCGTCATTGAGCATGGCGTCTTTAAAAGCCACATGGCCCATACGCTTACCGAAACGAGCAGAGTTGGCTTCTACCAAGTATGGCGCTTGGCTCATTGATTCCATGCCACCAGCCAATATGATATCGCCATCGTTGGCACGAATGCGCAAGTCTGCCAGGGTGACCGCTCTCATACCAGAAGCACAAACTTTGTTGACCGTTGTGGACTCGGTGGTATTAGGTAAGCCAGCGTCAAGCAATGCTTGCCTCGAAGGAATTTGACCGCAACCGGCCTGCAAGACCTGACCGATAATTACCTCATCAATTTGGCTGGCGTCAATTTTATTGCGCTCTACCAACTCTTTAATCAACGGGCTAGCCAGCTTCACAGCACTCAGGTTGGCAAGGGCTCCGCCCATCTTGCCGAAAGGAGTACGCAGTCCATCGATAATTACGGTCTCTCTAGTACTAGTGCTCATGGCTCAACCTTTTCTTTACTTGGTAATTCCCACTAACTAAATGGTACTGGTCCAAGTAGCCAACGCCCCTCAACATAATCAAATGTTCCGCTTGCTGCCAAAACAGTTGACTGATAATAACTAGCCTCGATCACCAGCCTGGAGGGCAACGATGTCATGATGCCGAAAAATGTCGCTGCATCAGCCTCAGTTGCTTTATGATAGAGCCAGTCAATATTGGTTGTAGAATCTTTTATTAGGAATAGTATGCCTAGACCATCGTCTGGCTCAGGAAAAGATTTAAGAGGGAGCGAAAAGCGGTCACCGCTTCAGCTTTGGCATGCCTTCAATCAATCTCTCGAAGAGAAGAGAGCAGATGCAGTTTTCGAACCAGAACATATCGAGCCAGGCCGCAGAACAACGGCTCTTGGTATCGATTTTGGCATCGGTTTTTTGGTCAGTATGTTCATAATGCTGCTGCCAGTAGTCAATATTTTCCTGACAAGTCAGATGATTATTATGATCTACTTGATTTTTCGCGATTATTTCTTCGAAGGACGCGGCGTCGGCAAGAACCTTATGGGCTTCCAGGTGGTTGACATCTATTCAGGCAACTCACCATCACTCCGGCAAGTAATTGAGCGCAATGGCATCTACCTAGGCCCACTGCTTATATGTCAGGTTCTGGCACTTCTTGTAAATTTGTTACTACCCTTACTGACGCACATCCTTCCAGTGCAGGCCATAGCGCCTTTAACAGCCACAGTCTCAGCTATTGGCAACATCATAGTTGCTATTTCTGCTCTTTACCTATTCGTAATACTGCCCCTCGAAAGCTATCGGTGTTACGACAGGGAGGATAGTATGAGACTGGGTGACGAAATCGCCGGGACCTGCCTGGCTAATTCCGACATGAGTTTCAGCAACTTCTTATCCAGATAGATTCGCAAACAAAACAATGAGTACTAATCCAAAAGTTGCATATATCTGGGGTCCCGTGACCGCCTTCAATGGTCCCCTCGCCGCCTATCTGGTCAAGCGCGGTTGGCATGTGCACTTTGCCTGCAAGTCTTCACTTAATCTCTTGAGCCTTTCGCCGCTTGATCTTAAAACCCAGGCACAAAATATGCTCTACGCCGCTCTTGGCGGAAAAGAAGACGAACGCGTTTTCAAAGACAGGCTCAAAGTTGTCGAGCCCAGCGAAGCAGCTAGATTTAACAAGTATGACGCCATCATATTTAGTGCCCTACCACCAAATTTTGATGAAGCTCGCTCTCCTCGCGCTCCCCTGGCGGGAACTGACTTCAAGGCCATAGTCAAAGCTTTCAAAGGCACACCGACCTTCATCGTATCGTCAATCTGGGGCGGAGTGCAAAAAGATGGTGTTGTTCCAGAAGAACTAGAATTTGCCAGACGCAAGCCCCTTAGCAATTGGGAAAGTACCTGTCAGCAATACGAGCAAAGGGTCTTAGAGAGCCTCAGTGGCTCTGAGTCGCCCTGGTATTTGGTACGTTTACCGCTAATTAGCGGTGACACCAAAAGCGGTGAAACGATTAAATATTCAGGCATTCATAGCTTACTGAAAGAGCTGGTACAAGAAGCCTCTAAGCCTTTCTTCCCAACCTCATCGCTGAAGCTAGCCTACAATCCAGATTCAACTCTCTGGTTCTTACCAATTGACGTAGCGGTTAGTACTTTCTTCCATTTCATAGAAGACAACGCCCGGCCGCGCATATGCAATTTAGTTTCGACGCAGATGACCCTCAACCGCGAATGGCTTGCCCATTTGGCTCAATCGCTAAATTGCCCAGAAATACAGTGCGCGGAACAAGATGGCTTAAATCTACCGAGCACTCTGCGTAAGCTTCTACTCGATGATGTTCAAGTAAAAACTCGCAACTTATTTGAAGTAGCAGGGCGCTATCAAATATTGCCGGTGCGACTCGATAAAGACTATTTCGATAAACTAATTAAAGCAGCGAAAAGCCATAATTGGGGCGAGCATGTAGCTGTGGTGGAAGAGCCGAGCAGCCTAGACTATTCAGAGCAGTTGGCCCACTACTATTTTGAAAAATTCGTACCAGAGCGGATAGAACAAGGCGCACTTAAAGAAGCAAAAATAAATGGCACCAGTATTGGTTTTCATTTAAGAGCTGGTAGCATACACGGCTGGCTTCTGCGCTCAAAAGCCAATGGTGAACCAGAAGTGGTGCCATTTGATCCAAGTCTCGACAAACCTGATATTTGCTTCCACTTTAGTGGCATGACTCTATCGCGCTTGATTCAAAAGAAACTGCTCTTACACAGAGCGGTACTGATGCGCGATGTTGAAGCTCAAGGCAACCTCTTCCAACTATGGCGCATTACTAGCACCATAGAAAAGTTTTTGCGCGACAATCCTATTGCTTCTAAAGATGTCCCTGGGTTAGCCAATTTCCATGCTGACGAGCTGCCTGAACCCGTTAAAGCAGATTGAAAGAAAAGTCGCAGAGCAACAAGCCCAGGCAAATTGGCATTGTGGTGCCAACAAGTTTTGAGCTAGCTCCTCTACTCGAGCTAATTCCAGAACTCAAGCCCGTAGCAAAATCGCCCTGGCAAATTTACGCAGCCGAACTACCCGGCGTAAATCTAACTGTAATCATCTCTTTTATCGGCCCTGCCAATGCCGCAGCAGCCACCGAACACTTAATTGGCAGGAACACCAACTCAAATCTAGACTTAATTTTGCATGGTGGCGCAGCAGGAGCCATCAACGAAAGTCTGCTACCAGGAGACATGGTGCTTGGTGCAGCAATGAAAATAATCTGCTCAGAAGAAACGCTAGCAGTGCGGAAAACGTTGCTCATGGCCACCACATCTATTCGCTATTTAAAAGATGGAGAAGCAGTGCGGCTCGACCAACTACAAGGTGACGACAAACTGCTAGAACAGGGTCTAGCGACTAGCGCCAAACTAAAGGCCAAATTTCCCAAATGGAGCGGCCCTGGTTGGCCGAAAGAAATAGCAGACAGAGAGCCACGACTCATTGCCGGCGTAGTGGGCTCACTAGATGGCTGGACAAAGGGTCTGGACCAGCTCAATTTTGTGCGCGACAATTTCGCCGTCGATGCTGAAGATATGGAAAGCACTTACATAGCCCAAGTAGCAGCCATTCACGGCATAGCCAACCTAGCTATAAGGGCTATTTCAAACAATGAATATGTACAGACTTTAGAGAAAAACGAAATTATCCCAGCAGTGCAGGCGGCGGCACAACGAGTGGCTTTCGTCATCAAAGAACTAGTAGAGATAAATAGCCAATAACGCTATTGTGGTGCGCCAGAGCTAGAGCTAGAACTAGAACTAGAAGGCTCTGTTGGCTTTGGAGCAGGGGTCGTTCTAGTCTTCTCATAGCTGCGACCATCAGCTGTTGTACCAGTGGTGGTGATAGTCTTGTTATAGCCTTCGCCATTGCCGCCACTCACTGACTTATCGCGGTCATAGCTGCCGCCGTTACCGGTCGTTCCTGTGGTTGATACATTCTTGTTATAGCCTTCGCCATTACCTGCTGTGGCCGTCTTGGAGCGGTCATAGGAGCCGCCATTGGCAGTGGTTCCGGTGGTCTCGACAGTCTTAGTAACCCCCTCGCCCTTCGTGTAAGACACCGACTTATTGCGATCATAAGTACCACCATTGGCGGTGGTTCCAGTGTTAGTCACGCCTTTCTGATAGCCTTCACCATTGCCAGCACTGACCGACTTGTTGCGATCGTAACTACCACCATTAGCCGTGGCTCCCTCGCTATGCTTGGAGAACGAATTGGGAGAATTCCATACCCTTTGGCCACCAGAACCAGAGCCGGAAGAAGAAGAAGAAGAAGAAGCACTACTAGAAGTTTGGTTTTGACCACCTAAGCGGGCTGAGTTTTGACCACCTAAGCGACCTTGACCTCCCCAACCAGACCCTCCAGTGCCCTGCATACCACCAAAGCGCTGTCGCAGTTGGCCATTGCCGAATTGACCAGAGAACTGACCAGAGAATTGGCCTGAAGACCGGGCAGCGGCGAAGCGCCCGGAGCCAGCCCCAGAGCCTCCGGCCCCTGAATAGCCCGCCGCCCCCCGACCGCCGCCGTGACCACCGCGAGATTGAGCCGGTAGAGAAGAGAAAATCATGGCCAAGGCCATAGCTGCTAACAAAGCGGATTTGCCTTTAACCATTTTTTGCACCTCAATTGGTCGTTACTTCTCTAAGTACGACAAAACCAGGCAAAAAGTTCTAGCCGAAAAGATAAATCCCTTCTAACAAAACTCAAATGGTATGACCCTCGCTAACTAGAGGGTTCCCAATAATTTTCCAGTTGCGCCCTAGCCCCGAGCTTTGTTAGCGTTGCTAATCTCAGCATGTGACTTCATGGCAGCTAGCAGATTCGCCATTTCGATAGCGCAAGCAGCAGCTTCAGAGCCCTTATTGCCAGCCTTAGTGCCAGCCCGCTCAATAGCTTGTTCGATAGAATCAACAGTCAGTATGCCGTTGATCACAGGCAAACCTGTTTCTAGGGCGACAGCGGCAACCCCAGAGGCAGACTGTCCAGCGACAAAATCGAAGTGAGCAGTAGAACCACGGATAACTGCACCCAAACAAATAACCGCATCGTAGCGACCGGTGCTTGCAGCTTGCTTGGCGACTAGAGGAATTTCAAAGGCACCAGGACACCACATTATTTCAACTGCTGCCAAATCAGCGCCATGACGCTTGATCGTCTCTAGAGCGCCATCAAGCAAGGGCTTAGTGATAAAGTCGTTAAAGCGGCTGACAACGATTGCAAAACGCAAACCGGTGGCAATCAAACGCCCTTCAATAACTTCTGGTTCGCCTTTAGACATTGCCGCTCTCCTTCTCTTTCACTGCACTTTCCTTCATTGCACTAGCTTTGGTTTCAGACAGCTCAAGCCAGTGGCCGAGCTTTTCTTTCTTGGTGAACAGGTAATTCATGTTGTGGCTGTTGCATGACGGTGGCATACTCACACGCCCGGTCACTTCTAGACCGTAGCCCTCAAGGCCGACAATCTTTCTAGGATTGTTAGTGATAATTCGCACAGATGTCAGACCGAGATCGCTCAGTATCTGAGCACCAACGCCATAGTCACGCAGGTCAGGCTTGAAGCCTAGAGACTCATTGGCCTGCACTGTATCTTGGCCCTTCTCTTGCAGAGCATAGGCTTTGATTTTGTTGAGTAGACCGATGCCACGGCCTTCCTGCCGCAAATAAACCAACACGCCGCACTCTTCTTTGGCAATGAGAGCCATGGCCGCTTCGAGCTGCGGGCCGCAATCACAGCGCAAACTAGCGAAAACATCACCAGTGAGACACTCAGAGTGCACTCTGATCATGACGTCACTTTGTCCAACCACATCGCCTTTGACCACAGCAATATGTTCGCTGCCATCAAGGACGTTACGATAGGCATATAGTTTGAAAGTGCCATAAGCTGACGGCAACTCACATTCGGCTTCACGCACAATGAAACGCTCACGCACCAGGCGATAGGCAATCAGTTGGGCAATATTGACAAACTTGATGTCATGCTTGCGAGCAAATTCACGCAACTGCGGCACTCGAGACATGGTGCCGTCGGCATTCATTACTTCGCAAATCACACCAGAAGGGTTGCAGCCAGCCAGTCGAGCCAAATCGACTGCCGCTTCAGTATGGCCAGCTCGTTGTAGCACGCCACCATCTTTAGCGATCAGAGGAGAGATATGGCCGGGGCGCCGCAAGTCTCCTGGCTGCGACAGCGGATCGACAGCTACTTTCACGGTGGTTGCCCGGTCATAAGCACTGATACCAGTGGTGACACCAAACTTAGGGTCGGCATCGACAGTAATTGTAAATGCTGTGCCCTGTGATTCAGTGTTACGCGCTACCATCATCGGTAAGTCAAGCTCGCGTGCTCGCTCACTTGTCAGAGACAGACAGATCCAGCCGCGGGCTTCAGTGGCCATAAAGTTGATCATCTCAGGAGTAATCAACTCAGCCGCACAGATCAAATCGCCTTCGTTCTCTCGTCCCTCATCGTCTGATACAACGACGAATTTTCCAGCTCGAAGGTCGGCCAAAGCCTCTTCGATTGAATCAAAAATTTCAGAGTCAGCTTCCATGCGATCCCCAAATACATGCCAAATATATGCCGAGCACAGACAAAGCATAGCCCCGAAAACTCAGCGATGGAACAGTTTGATCAACTTTATTTATGATTAGTATTGGTCAGGCGCGCCACATAACGGGCGATGATATCGGTCTCAATGTTGACTGCTGAGCCCACTTTGAGCTGTCCAAGGGTGGTAACGTTCCAGGTGTGCGGAATTAGAGCAACCCTAAACCAAAACTCATCTTCTGCTTTTTCAGGAATCTCACCGCAATCAGCAACCGTAAGAGAGACGCCATCCATAGCCACTGAACCTTTTTCGACAAAGAAGGGCGCCCATCGACTATCGAGGTTGACCTCGACCACATACGAAAAACCTTCTTCAACGATGCTGGCGACTTTACCCACTGTATCGATATGACCAGTGACAATATGACCACCAAGACGATCGCTCACTCTCAGGGCTTTTTCTAGATTGATTTTACTACCGACCTTGAGATCACCAATTTTTGTTCGGCGTAAGGTTTCTATCACGGCTTCTACAGCAAACCAATCGCTGCCAAAGTCAACTACTGTCAAACAACAACCACTACAGCTAATTGACTCACCCAGTGCAGCATCTGCCAGTATCTCTTTGGCGCCGATTTTGAGCCAACGACCATCCGCAGTGTCTTGAACTTCAAGCACTTCACCAACTTCTTCAACTATTCCTGAAAACAAAATGTCCTCTCTTAAAGTGCACCCTTAGTTTGTATTCTTAATTTGGCGACAGATCTTGATACTGAGTGAGCAAGAGCTGGGTTGTACCGGCTCTCTGACCGATCAAATATTGAAAGATGAAGCGTCTCTCAGCCGTTTC
This sequence comes from Cyanobacteriota bacterium erpe_2018_sw_21hr_WHONDRS-SW48-000092_B_bin.40, assembly GCA_030917395.1. Classification (GTDB taxonomy): domain Bacteria; phylum Cyanobacteriota; class Vampirovibrionia; order Obscuribacterales; family Obscuribacteraceae. Next base: position 6,315 of record JAUPUU010000260.1, on the reverse strand, counting down.
TGCCGCCGAGTGAATAGCACAAACACCAGATACCTGAACCGGGATAAGCCCCTGCTGGTTAGGCTCACTAACTTGAACCTGATCAATACGAACCGCACAAATTTGTTTGCGCTCTTGCATATCTAGCACTAGAGCGTGCATGTCTTGAGCGTTTTTTGGCAAAACTCCCTGACTCGTGAGACTAGAAGCCAATGTTGGCCCCAATTCCTCACGCAATTGAGTCATGTTGTTTTCGCAAGTTATATAACTAGTATCAAGCAAGTGCCCAGTCACCTTGCGTGAGAATGCCTCTACGTCCTGCTTTACTTCAGTGGGCATTGATTTCTGCGGTCGAGTGAGCCAAAGAAAACCGTTGATTATCAAGCTAAAAACCAAGAGCAAATGCACGCCGTAGAGCTTAACAAGCTGCTCTGGTCCAATCTTCTGAACTCTCCAATACATAAATTACTCAGCCTCCACTTTACCTAAGAGCCACTTGTCTTTATCTTTGTAGAGAGTGATTACGGCTTTGAATTTGCTTTCTAGAGGTTTGGTCTCTGACTGCGTTACTTCGGCCGCTCCTGAGTTATCTTTTGTACTGTTAGCTCCTTGTTGTTGATCGCCTGTATTGACACTTTTATTGGGCGCCATCACGACTTGATTGCCTTGAATGCGCACTTGCCCATCATTCGGGCCCCTCTTAATAACTTTCGCCTCGATCACCTTGGCCTGACTGTTAAACTGCATATCGCCAGAAATGTTCTGCCAACGCCAGCCATAGACACGCTCACCGATTACAGCTGCTCGCTCTTCTAAAGCTTTGTCTGCCACATACTGCTGCGCCAAACGGGCAGCCACAAGTAGAGCACAGAAGAGAACAAACCATTTGCTAAATCGAAAGAGCTTTTCCACTTTAACCCTCGTGCTGCAGGCCTAGATAGTACACGGCTTGGCGACAAGCATCAGTGTGGGAAAGCTTTGGATTCTTTGCTTTCACTTCTTTAATCATATCGAGTCTACGAGGAATATCTTTGATTGGCTCCGAAGTGCAGATCCAATAGTCCATCGGGCTTGGAACCAATCGAATGGTGCCATGGACAGAACCAACAATGAGCAAGCATTGGCTATCACGCCGTTTTTCTTCATCACGCGAGAAGTTCTCAATGGCAACAGTTTCAGCGTCTGTCAGTCGCAGAGTTTCTTTGAGCATCTTCAAATCTGAAGGGTCTTGCCTGAGCATGATCTTCATGTGCGAGTTTTTCACCACAGAATCGGCCTGTTCAGCCTGTCTAAAGAAGTCTTTCAGCTGCTGAGTAATGGTGACAAGCATCATACCGTAGTGCCTAGCTCGTCTCGACAAATCGTCTAACAGGCGGGCTCCGGCTTTGAATCTCATCAAAGTGGCAGCTTCGTCGATGATGGCAGCGAAACGCTGGCCACGCGCCTTAGAATCGGCTGCTCGTCTACGAATAAATTCTGCCAAGATGTAAACGGCGATACGCTCAAGCCTGGGCTCGTTCACTTCTCTGGTATCAAATACGATGAACAATTTTTCGATATCAATGTTGGTGTGACCATCGACCAAACCACCAAAGGCACCACTTCTGGTGAACAATGATAGACCGCGAGCAAATTGCTGAAGGCGATCGCGCTGTAGGGGGTCAACCTCATCAGCGGCAGCCTGAGCCGTTACTCTAGCTAAATCACTCATAGTCGGGACGACACCTCTAAAGTGAGCGTCCATATAAGCAACTCGAATCAAACCATCTAATAGTGACTTTTCTTCAACGTTTAGCTCTTCCCGACCTTCGGGCGCCAGCATCAGGTCGAGCAACGACAGCAGCGAGCTAATTTTATCTGCTGAAGGTTCTCCTTCTTTATCTTCAGGGCCAAGATCAAAAGGATTGAGAATATAGCCCGAGCTGGGACCAAGGTCGATATAGGCGCAAAGCTCTGGACCAAGAAGTTCAGTAATAAAGCGATAAGCACCAAATTTGTCTACAGTTTTATCAATTAGAACAAAGCGCGTACCTAGCGGCAACAGGCGCAAAATCAGCATTGATACAGCAAAAGATTTACCGGCACCAGTTGTTCCGACCACGAACATATTGTTCGCGTCCTTGCCCTGACCTCTGAAGAAGGGATTAAGCAACACCGGTTCTCGTGACACGAGAGCGAAGCCAAACGGCACACCGTCTGGTGTTCCGCAAGATGCAGTGAAGAACGGCCACATGGTGCCAACAATCGGAGACATCACGCGGTGCACAACAGCCATACGGTCGACACCTACAGACAAAGTCGATTGCCACAAATCAAGTTGCAACATCTGCCCTCTGTCCATCTGAGCACCGCGGTTTTTAAAGATGCGTCTGACTTCATCCATATTTTGCGCCAGGTGCTCAGGTGTATCCGCATAAGAGCGAATGTACATCGAAGTATCGAAGGCTTTATTGGCGCTGCGCAAGAACTCTTGAATGGCTGTAGCAGCCGATCTTGTCGATTCAATTCCTTCAATGTCAGGCGTAGCTAACTGCGTACTAGCTACGTGACCAAGGCGGTACTTAAATTTGAGGTCCCTTCTGACTTTATCTTGATCACACTGGTGAATGAAGAGCGACAAAGTGTATTCAACCGAGAGCGTAAGCAAGTCAACAAGCCAACCCATCCAGGTTTCATGGGGAGGAGCAAACATGTACTGGGTGCCAATGTATTTGCCATCAAGCCAAAGATATTCATCAGTAACCTTGAGAGCGGAACCAGCTAGAACAGAAGCTTCAGAAACGTTTGTACGAGATGGTGGCGCATCCCCATCTTTTTCGTAAAGCGAAGGGTTCAAATCTGAATAGATCAAATTGCGCACTTCTTTGCGCGAGAGAAGGCTAGGTCGCAGATTGGAACCACGCAGCTGCTCGAAAGCAGTCTTGACTAGACGATTGAGCGACTCTAAATACTCTTCGTGTTTTTGAATGGAGCGACGGCCATTCCACATTTTGCCGCTTTTGCAATCTGGTGGATGGAAACTAATGACTATGTAAAACTCTCGCTGGGGAACGAAAGTTACGTCTTGAACGCGCCGGAACCACTTATCAGTGTAATCGGCATACCACTTGAGGTAATCGTTGTCAGTTTTAAGCAAAATTTGATAGCGCGAAAGATACTCGTCAACTGAGATGTTTCGGCTTTTGATAATTATCTGAATGTCTGATTCGCAAGAGTTGGCAAAGTTGGCAAAAGTGCGCGCCATAGTTTCACGGTCAGCTTCATCAAAGAGCAAGGCATTAATGCCCTTACAAGCAATGTACTTGCGAAAACTTCCGTCTGATAAAACTACCAGGCCTTCTTCTTCGTCCTCACCAGGAATGGAATAAATGAAGCAGACATCTTGCCAACTTGTAGCGCCCCGTTTATCTGGGGGTGGCTCGTCTTCGCCGCCGGCAGCATCTGGCGGTTCCTGGCCGAAGGGAAGCATATCGCGCAGCTGGGCAGGCAGGCCATTATAAAAGCCAGCGATGACATTGTTGAAAGATGGCCCAGAGGTCAGGGGGATATAGCGACCGTCCATGGAGGAATCGCCGTCGCTACTATTATCTCGGCGTCCGCCGCGGCCACGTCCACCGCGCTCCCCTCGATCTGATGGCGCATCATAATCATCGTCGTCATCGTCATCGGTATTCTTTCTACCGCGCAAATTAGACGTCCTTCTTATGGGAGATGAGCCCGCACTTCTTACCATTCAAAACCACTCAAAGCAAAAATCTGCTCAATTCCCACCTACACTCTTACTTCGTTGCATCGCTTGAAAATCGTGTCCTTCAACTAGTTTAGACTTTCTCAACCGTGGATAAAACCCCCTAGTCCTATTTTCCCAGTCCAACGCCCTAATTCGAACCAATATAAAACTCGTCGGACTTCTTTTTCGGCTCAATTATGGTCGGATCTGGATAGATGACTGTCATTTCTTCCGGTTTCGGCACATAGACCGTTGGCTCAAGCCCCAATTTATAGAGAACCACATTCTTCCACCAGCTCATAGGCTTCAAATCAGTAAACTTGACAAGCGGAAGGCAAAGACAGAAAAAAGTGATTGCGCTCAAAATATTGGCAGGTAAGTGACCGATTTTCCAGGTTTGTGGAACCTGTGAAAGCAAAGTAACTGAACAAGCCACAGCCACTACCAACATCAAGAGCTGACGAATGGTGAAATCCCAAAGCTTGAAAGCCTTGTTCAGAACTAGCACCTTGTGAATTCTTGACACCTTTACCCCTCAACTATCTGACAACCCACTGCTGGTTAAATCATTCGAAATCAAGCAGCTCGGTTGATCCCATTTCCGCCAGCTTCATTAACCTCCGGGCCATGGTCGAATACTTCGCTGGTAGACGGGCGATTACTTGTTGGTAGTACTCCCTGCAACGTGCAAAATCACCCGTACGGCGGAAAAGTTCGCCGATAAGATATTCAACATCGGAGCGACTTTCTGCTGGACAAGAGACGTCTATTAACGACTTGCGAAAAGCATCAAGCGCCAATCTCCTATATTCCCGAGATTGCGGTATAGCATTAACGTCATCTGCACACCAGGCAGCATAGAGGTAATACATTGCAACACTGAAGAAGTTCCCCCCATCACGCTCGGCCCAGATGGCAGCATTGCGGTACTGCAAATGGGGAGGTTTATTGGGTTGATTCAGCACGCAGATCTCACTAGTGGCGAGAAACTCAGACCCCCATAGTGATTTGCCGCAGCTAGGACAAGTAGCAATCAGATACTGCTCATACTGTGGCTTTACATCGCCAACATGCTGGCGTAATTCACTATTGCGCAGACCCGTGTCTACGACCTCTAGCAATTGCTTGCTGTTGAACTTAATTCCGCAATTCGGACACTTGACACCGATATCTGCCAGATACACCCAACTCTCCATGACGTGTAAGTCACTATTGCTGACCAGAATATCTTATGCGTTTTTCAATAAGTTCGCGCCCATTTCTCCTTAAAACATCGAATCAGCTCTGGTTCTCCAATTGTAGAGTATTGGAGAACCAGCTTAGCTAACTAATGACTAGGCCATTCCGTCGTTACCGGGCATACTTTCCCGCAACCGGCGCAACTCCTCTTCTTCGCGCTTCTTGCGTTGAGCCTCTGTCAAACCAGCAAACTTAGCTTGAGTTTCAAGGTTCTTGCTAGCTGCTTGCTGAGGTGGCGGTGCTCCTCCTTCCGGCTTAGCAACCGGTGCAACCGGTGCTCCGCCAGGGGTCTTCTGACCGGCACCAAGTTTAGAACTGGCGGCACCACCTAGTGCGTAGGCTAGTTTGTTAGTTCCAGCCGATGGCGTTTGAGGGTTACTATCGCTTCCAAAGACAACTCCTTGTGGCTGAGGACTCTGACTTTGGGAGCCATAAGCTTGCTCGGTTTGCGCTTGCTCATGATGGATCTCGCCTTGATGATGACCATGACTTGATGATGTATCGGGTAATACGTCAGCCACCCATGGTGCATTAGAGGCTATGTGGGCTGATCCATCACCACCCAAGTGAGCACCTTCACGGTGACCGCCAGAGGAGCCCGGATTAGCGTTACCGTACTGAGCTGGCTCTGCGGCATAACGCTGTGCGCCATCTCCACTGATAGCCCCATAACTTACGGCCGAGTTAACAACAGAACCGGAGTCAACAGCCGCAGAAGCAAGATTCGCCCCATAGCTAACTGGCGCGCTACCGGCAGAACCTGGGTCTACCGGCGCAGCTCCGACATTGGTTCCATAGCTCAGTTGTGCACTACCGGAAGAACCTGAGTCTACCGGCGCAGCTCCAACATTGGTTCCATAGCTCAGTTGTGCGTTACCGGAAGAACCTGAGTCTACCGGCGCAGCTCCAACATTGGTTCCATAGCTCAGTTGTGCGTTACCGGAAGAACCTGAGTCTACCGGCGCAGCTCCGACATTGGTTCCATAGCTCAGTTGTGCGCTACCGGAAGAACCTGAGCCTACCGGCGCAGCTCCGACATTGGTTCCATAGCTCAGCTGTACGTTACCGGAAGAACCAGAGTCTACCGGCGCAGCCCCAACATTGGCTCCATAGCTCAGCTGTGCGTTACCGGAAGAACCAGAGTCTACCGGCGCAGCCCCAACATTGGCTCCATAGCTAAGCGGTGAACTAACAACTGAACCTGAGTCTACAGATGCAGAAGCAAGATTCGCTCCATAGCTAACTGGCGCGCTACCGGCAGAACCAGAGTCTGCAGGCGCAGATCCAACATTGGTTCCATAGCTAAGTGGTGCACTAGCAACATAACCCGAGTCTGCAGGCGCAGATCCGACATTGGTTCCATAGCT
>JAUPUU010000259.1 GCA_030917395.1 Cyanobacteriota bacterium erpe_2018_sw_21hr_WHONDRS-SW48-000092_B_bin.40 | reverse complement strand
TGTATCGACGGCGCTAGTGAGAACGGCGTCTCTGTTCTCTGCTTTGATACCAGAAGCTAAGTCGAAGTCACCAACCACTTGGCGCAGTTGGTTAATTTGCTCTTGGCGCGTTTCGGCTTTGTCTGGTTGTTTTGTGCCGTTCTCGCCTGCCGCTTTTGGCACTATTGCATTTTCGGGTGCAAATGTAATAGTGGTGTCTGGCAGAGTGCCAGCTCTTACCATAGTCTGAGTATCAGCAGCATTTTGCTGGAATTTAGTGGCACCGTCGCCTGGCTTAGCCGTTGATTCTAAACCAGCAGGCGATACCTCGGGTGCTGTGTCTTTCGCCACTGGTGGCTTGTCTGCAGTTTCGAGTCTTGAATTGGTCATGGTGGCTCTAAGCGAGGTATACCTAGTAATGTTGTACCCAGATCGACGCCATAGCTATTAAAAACTGCGCACATAGCGCATTGTGATACTAACTGGTGCCACCAGCCCAAGATTGCGTTCGGGGTTGAAAGGCGCTGGTGTGGCGCCATTTGATGGGCCGGGCACAGCTGAGCGACTGGCGTTGATATAGCGAGAAAAGACAATGGGCACGTCAATCATCAAGACATCTTTGCCGTTGGCATAGGTTAGGCCCGGGCCAACGGACATGGCCCAGCCTGGCTGTCTGTAGCCGCCTGCTGGTCCAAATAGATCGTGTGCTCTTACCCCTTCCCAGCGGCCCACAAGCCGCATTCTCAGCCCCTTTAGCTTGGGCTTGTTCCAGGTGCCCGGCACTTTCATTGAAAGCCCTGTTTGCACACTATAGGCATCAGAAACTGAATTGGTTAACTCATCTAAAAAGTTCGGGGTCAGGGGCACCCCAGCGCTACCAATGATTGACGAGGTGCCGTTGGTGTTGCGTGGGTTAGAGAGATAGGAGCCTGCTACAAAGAGTGTTTTCCCTCTAAGAAAGCGGTTTACGCGAAATGTCTTATAGGCATCAAGGGTGGCGATAATGCCGGTGCCACCATCGCCGGGCATGACCGCGGCTGGATAGACGGCTCTACTAGCAAAGTTTTGACCGTTGAGGTTGGGAATCACTCGGCGCTCATCCCAGTTGCCTGTGGGGATTTTCATACCGAGGCCGACTATGCAATTTTCAAATGGATGGTCTTTGGGATCGACCAGGGAGACTTGAGTAACTAAAGCAAGGTCGCCCACTCCATTGATGTCCCAACCTGCCCGCTGACCTATAACAGGGCCTTTCGGTGGATAGATCATGCTGAAATTGTTCATCGAGACAGGAAGCGTACCAACTATTGCAACCCGTCGATTGATGTAATAGCGTGCTGAAACATCCAGAACACTTTGGCGCATGTAGGGCTTCCAGCTATTTGTAAATGTCGAGTTGTAGTCTGTGCCATTGTATGACTTGTCAGCTCGCGCAGCACGCCAGCCAACTGATAATTGAAACTTACCTGACCCTGCTCCCAGACCTGGGACCACACCACGTGCGGCTGCTCAGCCCTGGCCCCAGGCGGCGCGCTCGCCCAGGCAAACAAAGAGTGCCAGTACTATCAGTTTAAGAATAGGCTTGATATAGTTGCTTTTCAAATTCTCAAAATTGATCGTTTGACTTTGCTGTTAGATTGGCTAGACGATAAAGTAAGCGAGCACCAACATTGGCGTCCCATTCATCTTCATCACCAGGGGCTACTTCATTGACATCAAAGCCGATAATTACGCGGCCACTTTCTGCTACCATCCGCACCAAATATAGTGCTTGCTCGTACTCTAAGCCACCCGGTACTGGTGTACCAGTGTTAGGGCAGAGTTTCGGGTCGAGGCCATCGATGTCGAAGCTGACATAGACTTCGTCTGGAAGTTGGCTTACTATTTCCTGGCAAATGTGCATCCAGCTCATGCCTTCAAACATTTTTGTTTTGATGTCGCGGTCATAGAAGCTGACGATTCTACCGTCTGATGATGCCACCAGATCTGATTCCATCTCACAATAATCACGAATGCCAACTTGCACTAGCTTTGTCAGAGTAGGCTCTTTGATCGCGTTGAACATAATTGAGGCGTGGGAGTAGGTAAAGCCTTCGTAGGCATCACGCAGATCAGCGTGGGCATCGATGTGCAGAATACCGAATGAATCGTGCCGCTTAGCCAACTCACGAATAAGTCCTAGAGGTGTGCTGTGGTCGCCACCTAGCACAGCAGCGATGGCACCGCGGTCTAGTTGTTCAGCGGCGCGCTCTTGTACCCATTCGTTCATTTTTTCGCAGGAGGCATTGATTTTCTCAAGCATCTGCTTCATCAATGGGCTGTCTTCTGGGGTGTGACCCTCTTCCAGCATGCCAATATATTCTTCTGCTGTGGGACGCATTTCGTCATTGAGGTTGCGTAATTCGGTAGGAATTTCTTCCATGGCCAAACCAATTCTCCAGGCATCAACATAGTCTGGGTCATACAAGTCAACCTGGTATGAAGCAGCAAGAATAGCTTCTGGCCCACTGGCTGTGCCTTCGCGGTAAGAGACTGTCACTTCCCATGGCACTGGTATGACAGCTATTGCGGCTTCGTCTGCAGTAAACGGCAGGCCGAAAATGTTTTCTGTTTTCTGGCCAACTGAGTTGGGGTCGAAGGTGCGCAGGTCTGTCATGGTCAAAGATTCTCTCAGGTGAATGGCGGTAGTCAACAGGGGTTTGGAAACATCATGCATAATAGCCTAAGCGGCGCTAGTTTGCCCTTCTTTATAGAAAAGCTATCACTATTTATATATAGCCTTGTTAACGCTGCCGCACAGTTACTTGTGCTCTAAATTGGTCGCTTTTGCCCTGGCGTTTGATTTCAATAGCTTTGACATTCTTTTTGGCGGCATCGGGAATTTCGAATTTGATCCAATTGACCCCCTGGGGCAATTGTGGCTTCTCGACCTGACCTTGACTGGTCAGGCCCGTGAGGCTCTCGATCATACTGAAAACACTACCAACACACCACAGCTGTGGTACGCAGGACACAGCGTAAGGGCGCGGAGTCTTTTCATGCTCTCTTGGGTAACCACAAAATAGCTCAGGCAGACGCTTGTCTTTGCTCTGCATCGCTACTTCAAAGAGCGGTGCAATTACCGTTGCTGCTTCTTTGTGCAGCTGATGCTTACGCAGCCCCGCCACAATGAGAGCGTTGTCGTGGGGCCAGATTGAGCCGTTATGATAGCTGGCTGGGTCGTAGACTTTTTCTTTGCTCGAGAGGGTGCGGATACCCCAGCCGCTAAACATATCGTTCTTCAGTAGACGCTCTGCAATAGCCATTGCCTCTTCTTTGTCAATTATGCCAGAGCTAAGTAAGTGACCAGGGTTGGAGGCAATCACTGAACAAGGTTCTTTGGTGCCGTCGAGAGCAAGGGCGACATAGTTTTGATCAGCTAGCCAGAAAGATCTTTTGAAGTGTTCCTTTAGTTTCTTGGCTCTTTCCCTCAAACTCGTGGCTTCTTCGACCTTGCCAAGTCTTTTTGCTAAGTTTGCACCACTTTGCCAGGCATCATATAAATAGCCCTGTACCTCACAAATGGCAATTGGCGGCGTGGCCAATTTGCCGTCTTTGTGCATTACCGAATCACCTGAGTCTTTCCAGGCTTGATTGGTCAAAGCTGGTTCTTTGCCATCAACGTTGCTATTAACCTTGCCATAGAAAAGAAAGTCGTCAGTTGTATTGGCTTTTAAATATGACAGTGCTGCTTCTATATTGGGCCAGAGACGGCGAGCAAGCTCTAGATCGCCGCTGCTTTCAACATAGTGATTGACGAGCACTAGCCAGAGCGGTGTAGCGTCGATTGTGCCGTAATAAGGAATGAAGGGAATTTCTCTGGTGCGCGCCATTTCACCAGTGCGCAGCTCATGCATGATTTTGCCGGGCGTTTCTTCGGTGAATTTGTCTTCCTTTTTGCCTTGATAATTGGCCAGTAGCTCAATTATTTGTCTGGCACTGTCTGGGGCGAAGTCTAGAATTTGCAGAGCTGTTATTACTTGGTCTCGGCCAAAAGCCACACTGTACCAGGGTAGACCGGCTGCAAAAGCGGGGCCATGGGGGGTGTCTATTTTTAAAAGATAGAGATCGCGAACGGCCTGAGAAAAAACTTGATTGAGTTCAGGTTTGTCGCAGGTTATGGCAACATTGCTCTTGGTCCAACTTTCAAAGGCTTTGTCGGCTAGCCTCTGCTGCAAAGTAAAGTCAATTTTTGATTTGCCGCTTGGTTCTGGCAAAGTTGCAAATTCAATTGTTTTACTTGCTCCTGCAGCTAGCTTTATTTTATAGAGAGCTTGGTTATTGCTTAGTGCAATGGGATCACTAAATTGAATGGCACTGGTGAGAACTTTGTTGTCGAGCCCTGTGTACATTGATTTGACTTGGTTGCTG
>JAUPUU010000258.1 GCA_030917395.1 Cyanobacteriota bacterium erpe_2018_sw_21hr_WHONDRS-SW48-000092_B_bin.40 | reverse complement strand
TAGTATCACCGCAGAAAACTATAACCGGCAATTAATCTATCCGCAACACTTGACGATCTCGAAATTGCCACCGGATCAAAGCCCCCGGACTTCCGGAAATACCGGAGATTGAGCGCCCGCACCCCGCTAATCCCCGGAGACTAAAGCTCTGTTTGCCCCCGGATCTTTCCGGCAATTCCGGAAATTGATCACCCTATGGGCACCAAATTAAATACCAATTTCTGCAACTTCAATAGAATTGGCTCAACGAGCGCAACCCCATATCCGCCGCAGCTCAATTTCACATTTTCCGGAAGTTCCGGCGAACACACCCCGCATCCTCCGGAAGTTCCGGAGCTTCCGGAAATCAACCCTCCTCTATCGCCGCAAAAGTCCGGCGATAGCCAGCCAGCCGCAATCCCCGCAATCACGCAACGGCTGATAAACAAACCAGGCGACCCACCGGCGGTATCACGCAAAATCGCTATGCCCCGCAGTATCGGCATCTCCAATTTCCGGAAATAGCGGGGAGTACATGTGGAAATTGCGGGGACTTACCCTATAATAAATCCGCTAAGCCCAAACAGGCTCAATATATCGGACGCATATCCAGATGGAGCACCACATGCAAAAACACCCAATGCTTTCCGTCAAAGAAGCTGCCGAAGCTTTGAGAATCGACGAACGCTCAGTACGCGATCGCCTGACGAACGGCACGCTCAAGGGTGAAAAGAAAATGGTGGGACTGCGCGAAAAGTGGTTCATCTATTCGGGTGCTGTTCAGAGCGCCTTGGCTAAACAAGACGACATGAACTTTATCGGAAACTCAGTTGCGGTTCAGGAATCAAACGATCCTCAAACCATTGACGCTACCTCTGTGCCATTCACAGAAACAGATGATTCATTCGATACAACTTACGGCGACCTAGACGAAGTTGCCCACACCCAAGCCGCCGCTACTTCCACCAGAGGCGATTGGCACCCCGAAAGCAAAGCTAACCTGGAATCACTCGTCGAAACCTTTATGAAGCCCTTGGTGGACAAAATAGCCACCCAGGAAAGAGCCTTGGTGGAACAAGCCACCGTACTTGCCGATCAAGAAAAGGAAATCGAAGAGCAAAAACGCCAGCTACGTTTACTCCCCGACCTTCAGAAACAAGCAGAAGAACGCCGGAAAGAGGCGGAGACTAAAGAACTTGAAGCAATCGCCCTGGCCAAACAAATCGACGCCATGAAAGCTCAAGCCGAAGAGAAGGCTGTCGACCTAGCACGCCTCACCCAGTTAGAAACCGAAACTTTGCCCATCCTAGAGCGCCAGCTTGAGCAAGAACGCCTCCAAAAGGAGAAAGGCCTAGCAGAAGCCGCGGCCAAGGTCATCGCCCTGGAAAACGCCAAGGAAGAAGCCGAAGAAGCTAAGCGTACGCTTGAGGCTTCATTACAGGGTGAAATAGTCCGTCTTCGGGAAGAGAAAGACGATCAAGCGAAGGCCATAGAGTCTCAATTCGCCGCACTTCATGAAAAACTAGAAATTCTTCAAGCACCGAAACCTACTTTTTGGCAAAAAATGTTCGGAGTTCAACCTTAATTCCTTGTTTCCGGGTATCTCTAGGTAGAAGCGATATTAATCAGTAATTCGCATAAAAGTTGGTAGAACGGTAGAACGAGAGGGCTGGAACGGATCAATGAATATCGGAACAATCGAGACCGCCGTTTCCGAACTCACACAAAATCTTGAGCCTGATACTTTCATTTATCAACTATTAGCGGCTTACGGTAAACCAAAGGCTTCTTTAACGCGACTACAAAAAGGCAATTTGAATCTAACAAAAAAGCCTGGAGAGCTTATTTGGAAAAAAAACGTATTGTTTTCTTCCGTTGCCAAAAATGACGAACGTGGAAGTAAGGATACGGTTCGACGAACGGACCTTCATCTTTTAATCGACGATCTCCGAAAAAGTGCAGAAATTGCGAAGCACTCTCTAAGATTTGTTATAACTACTGACTGGGAAACTCTTCTTGCTGTAGATACGAAAACTAACGAGACTCTGGATGTTCAAATATCCCAACTTCACAAACATGTAGATTTTTTTCTGCCTTGGGCTGGACTCGAAAAGCACGTTTCACAGACGGAAAGCTTAGCTGATATAAAAGCTGCCTATAAAATGGCGAAGTTGTACGATCAAATAATTGAAGACAATCCAGGATTGACAGATCCTAAGCGACACTCACTAAACGTCTTTTTATCGCGTCTTCTTTTCTGTTATTTTGCTGAAGACACAGAGATTTTTCCGACCAAAGGTATGTTCACACATTCAATTCTGTCACACACGCAAGAAGACGGCAGTGACTTGCACGAATACCTAGACAAGCTGTTTATTGTCATGAATAGTGAGGTTCGTGTCACTTACCCTGCGTTCCTCCAGGCTTTTCCCTATGTGAACGGTGGCCTCCTGTCGGAGATTCATGCCTCACCAAAGTTTTCTCGCAAGTCTCGAAGAGTTATCAAAGAATGCGGAGAATTGGATTGGTCGGAAATTAATCCAGACATCTTTGGCTCAATGATTCAAGCCGTGGTTCATTCTGAAGAACGAGCAGAAACAGGCATGCACTACACGTCTGTGAGCAACATTATGAAGGTCATAGAGCCTCTCTTTTTAAGTCAACTTCGAGATATTTTCGAAGAGAATTTCAACAGTGTAAAAGGCCTAGAAAAGCTTCGATTACGGTTGCGGTCTATCAAAGTCTTTGATCCAGCCTGTGGATCAGGTAATTTTCTGATTATTGCATTCAAAGAATTACGCAAGTTAGAAATGGAAATTTATCAACGTCTGCGTGAGCTAGACATGCACTACCAATCGTTTTTCACTTTGCCAGAAATAAAGTTGACTCAGTTCTATGGCATCGAAGTCGATGACTTTGCACATGAAGTTGCGATGCTATCTTTATGGCTTGCAGAGCATCAAATGAATGTCAAATTTAAAGAAAATTTGGGTGTTATGGTGCCGGCACTGCCATTAAAGCCTGGTGGTAATATTGTCTGCGGAAATGCCACAACTATGGACTGGAGAAGCGTTTGTCCGGTTGAAGATGAGGCGGAAATTTATGTTCTCGGAAATCCGCCATATGTTGGGTTTAGCTACCAAACAGTGCAGCAGAAAGAGGATATTGCAGAAGTTTTTGATTCTCTAACAAGTGCAAAAAAATTAGATTATATTTCTTGCTGGTTTGCTAAAGGAGCTGAATATATCGGGGATTCCGATGCACAGGTGGCTTTTGTGACCACCAATTCTATCTGCCAGGGAGAACAAGTAGCCAGTTTATGGCCTCTTATTTTCAATTATGGGTTGGAAATACGGTTTGCGCATAAATCCTTCAAATGGGGAAATAGCGCAAAACACAATGCAGGTGTTACATGCTCGATCGTAGGGCTAGCGCGGAATTCTGATTGCCAAAAGAAATTATTTGTTGATGATCGTGTGCGCGAAGTTAAAAATATAAATGCGTACTTGTCAGCTTCTAGAAATGTTATCGTTGAAAAATTTGCGAAAACAATTTCTTCGTTGCCTCCTATGTTGTTGGGGAGCAGTCCTGTTGATGATGGAAATTTGATTCTCTCATTTAGTGACTACCAAAAGCTTGTTTCTGATTATCCGCAGTCTGAGCGGTTTATAAGGCCGTTGATGGGTTCTAACGAATTCATCAACGGGAATCGACGTTGGTGTATATGGGTTGACCAGGAAGCGCAAGAGGAGGCGTATGCTATAAAGCCCTTAAGAGAGCGGTTTGAACGAGTCAAACGTTTTCGATCCGCGAGTAAAAAGGGTGCGACGCGGGAACTAGCAAAATGTGCATACCGCTTTGGTGAGCCGCGAAGAGGCGAAGGCTCATCTATTATTGTTCCCCAAGTTTCATCGGAACGTCGTCAGTACCTGCCAATGGGATTTCTAAGTGACGATTCCATTATTACGAATCTTGCCTTTGGTATCTACACGCCCGAACCCTGGGTCTTTGCAGTTGTTTCCTCAAGGATGCATAGTGCATGGGTCAGAGCAGTTAGTGGCAAATTGGAAGAACGAATTCGTTATTCAGTTCAGTTGTGCTACAACACCTTCCCGTTGCCAGAACTCCTAACGAGGCAAAAAGAAGCGCTAGAAACCCATGTTTTCAATATCTTGCAAGAACGAGAGTTGCATTCGGAAAAAACAATTGCGCAGCTATATGATCCCGACACTATGCCGCTAGGGCTGTTTCAAGCTCATCTGGATTTAGATGCTGCCGTAGAGCGCTGTTTCCGCTCAAAACCATTTAAAAGTGACGAGGACAGACTAGATTTTCTACTATACCTCTATGAGGAAATGGCTGAAAACGTGGAGGAAACAGACTTTGAAGGCGAACAGGATTTAGAAGATGCCTAATATCTACGATGTGAAATACGGTCAAACTGGACAAAGCACCAAAACTAATAGTCTTGGAATGCGTGAGATGCAGGAACGTGCTTACGAAAAACGAGATGCAAAATATATACTTCTCAAGGCACCCCCTGCGTCCGGAAAATCCAGAGCCCTCATGTATTTAGCGCTTGACAAGCTTCAGAATCAAGGACTGAAAAAAGTCATTGTGGCAGTCCCTGAAATGTCGATCGGCGGGTCTTTCGGAACCACGGATTTGAAAAAAGATGGCTTTTTCGCCAACTGGAATCCGAACCCAGAATATAACCTCTGTATGCCTGGAGTAGAAAAGAGTAAGGTCAAAGCATTTCATCGTTTCATGGATGATCCCACCAGCCAAATTCTAATTTGTACTCACGCGACGCTGCGCTTTGCCTGCGAGGAGCTTGACGAGAGCTTCTTCAACGATTGCTTACTTGCGATTGACGAGTTTCACCACGTTGCTGTTAGCGAAGATAATAAGCTGGGTGAGCTATTGAAGAATGTCATGACAAAATCATCTGCACATATTGTGGCAATGACTGGATCATATTTTCGTGGAGATAATGTGCCAGTAATGCATCCTGAGGACGAGGCTAAATTCGCACGAGTTACCTATAATTATTACGAGCAACTTAATGGCTATAGCTTTTTAAAATCACTTGGAATTGGCTACCATTTTTATCAAGGCAAGTACACATCAGCCATTGGGCAAGTTTTAAATACTGATCAGAAGACAATTTTACATATACCAAATGTGAATTCGGGCGAATCAACAAAAGATAAACACCAAGAAGTTGACACCATACTCGATATCATTGGAACCGTGAAACGCCAGGACCCTGAGACCGGAGTGCTCTTTGTAGAACGGTACTCTGACCGCAAAATAATTAAAGTCGCCGATCTTGTGGATGACCGACCGAAAGTGCGTGAAAAAATAGTTGCATATTTGCGAAATGCTAAAAAAGCTGAGGATATGGATCTTATTATCGCGCTTGGTATGGCTAAAGAAGGCTTTGATTGGCCCTTATGTGAGCATGCCTTGACGGTGGGTTACCGAGGTTCTTTAACCGAAGTAATTCAAATCATTGGGAGATGTACGAGAGATAGCAAGAATAAGTCACATGCCCAGTTCACAAACTTAATAGCACAGCCAGATGCTGCCGACGAGGTTGTTAGGCTGTCCGTGAATAATATGTTGAAAGCGATAACTTGCTCATTACTCATGGAACAAGTTCTTGCGCCTAATTTCAAGTTTAAAACCAAATACCCCGAGGATAAGACGGAGTTACAACCTGGAGAAATTAAAGTCGGAGGGTTTAAAGAACCATCCAAAGTTGTACAGGCAATTATTGACACGGATTTAAATGACTTAAAAGCAACAATATTGCAGGACGAGCAAGTTATCAAAGCTCTGCCTGGAAATATTGATCCCGAAGTGCTGAATAAAGTCATGATCCCTAAAATCATTCAGACCCGATATCCAGAGCTAGACGAGGAAGAAGTAGAGGAGCTTCGGCAATTTGTTGTAGTCGACTCGGTAATCAAAAACCAAGCTTCAGAGATTAAAGAGGTTGGCGATCAGAGGTTTATTCGCATGGCCAATCAGTTTATAAATATCGATGACTTACATGTCGACCTGATTGACAAAATAAATCCATTTGAGCAGTCATATGAAATCCTCTCGAAATCACTAACGGCAAAGGTTCTTAAGCTAATTCAGGAAACAATTGAGTCTACGCGAATCACTATGACTGACGAAGAGGCGCTATTACTGTGGCCCAAGGTCAAACTGTTTGTCAATACAAATGGAAGAGAACCGACCTTAAAGGCAGCAGATCCGTTGGAAAGCAGAATGGCCGAAGCTGTTGCATACTTAAAAAAGAAGATAAGAGACGAAGGAATAACGGCGAATGGATCGTGAAACTCTTCAAAAGTTGTTAGCAGAAGATGATCTTGGTCTGCTTTCATCCAAACCACATGTTTCAGCGGAGGCGTCGTCTTTAGAGCGTCTTGAGCAATCATTTCACGACATCACGCAATTTGTAAAAACGCATGGACGAGAGCCGGCGGCTAATAAAGCTGACATTAAGGAGATGATGTTACACAACAGGCTGGCGGGGTTGCGTCAGGATAAAGAAAAAATCGCCTTGTTAAGTAAATTTGATGAATTGGGCCTACTTGGCCCGGTTAAACAAATTGATTCAATTCAGTCACTGCTTGCTGATGATGATTTGGGCATTTTGCAAGATTCATCCGATGACATTTTCACCTTAAAAAATGTGCCGAAACCAAAAGAGGTTGAAAATCTACCAGAATACATAGCAAAACGTAAACCTTGTAAGGATTTTGAAAAATTTGAGCATCTGTTTAAACAGGTTCAAAGCGATTTGGTTTTAGGAATTCGTAAACTATCAAAATTTACTAAAGGCACCTCAGTAGGAGCTGGTCAACTTTTTATATTAAGGGGAATGTTAGTTTATGTCGCTAACGAAAAGAAACGCGAAGACACTCCTGGGGCTGATCAAGGAAGGATGAATGACCGTCTTCGATGCATTTTCGAAAATGGGACTGAATCAGATATGCTTCGGCGGTCGCTATCGGCGAGACTTTACGAATTAGAGGGACAGCGAGTCTCTGAAACGGCCTCAAAACTATACGAGACTGTGAATGAGATAACTCCTGAAGATCAGCAGACTGGCTTCGTCTACGTTCTTAAATCTCTGAGTAAAAAGAATGAAATAAGATCTCTGAAGCATCTCTATAAAATTGGTTTTTCTCGTGGGCCAGTAGAAGAGCGAATTCGCAATGCGGCGCAAGAAGCTACCTATCTGATGGCACCCGTTTCAATAGTTACTTCATATCAGTGCTACAACTTTAATCCCCACAAATTAGAATCGCTTCTTCACGCATTTTTTGGTTCGGCCTGTCTAGAAGTTGAAGTCATCGATAGCCGGGGTCAACGCTGCATACCCAAGGAATGGTTTGTAGCGCCACTTGAAATTGTAAATTCGGCTGTTGAATTGCTCATAGCTGGCAGAATCTCTGAATTTCGTTACGATGAAGAACTTCAACAAATCATTCCACGGCGGGTCCAATGAAACATTCTCGAAAATGACTGATACAGGTAAAAAACATGATTCCATTGTACACATGGCGCGGTAGTTACTGCGGCTTTATTCAAAATAATTGCATCTTCGACTTACGATGCAGATACTTAGGCTGGCTAGAGAACGATGGTCGCGCATGGCACTCAGATGGTCATTTCTGGGGTGAGTTAGTAGACGAGAACTACATTCTGCGTCGAACGTCCATGGCAACACCAGCCAGACGGGCAATCCGAGCAACACCTGCTACTCCCGCGACACCGGCTGTTCCAGCGACACGTGCGACCAGAGCCATCCGAGCAGGCTATACAGACGCGTTTACAGATATTTAGCCTTTGGCAGTAGTTTCAAATTTCTCCGCCACAAAAACATTCCCGAAAACAACTGTTTTCGGGAATGTATACAAGGGGTAAGTTGACCAAGGCGGAGTTTGAGGCATGGCAAAGAAGATCACCCAGCCATCATTTTCGGTAAAGTTCAAGGTGAAGACGAAAAAACCTCTTGGTCCTCCCGCTAAATTACCGAATCTGGAGAAGCGCTCGCGCGAATATCTGACCGTAGCCGAGGTCAACAAATTGATCAAGGCGGCGAAAAGGCTTGGCCGACATGGCGAACGAGACAGTCTCATGGTGCTTGTAATGTACCGGCATGCCTTGAGAGTAGGTGAGCTGGTTGACCTCCGGTGGGACCAGATGGACCTTAATCGAGGCCGGATACATGTGAATCGGCTTAAGAACGGCGACCCTTCAGTGCACTATCTAGAAGGTGATGAAATTCGGGCATTGCGGAAGTTGCGCAGAGACTACCCACAGACCGACTTCGTCTTCGAGTCCGAGCGCCAGGGGCCTCTCACCATTAACGCCGTTCACAAGATGGTTGCCCGGGCGGGGATTGAAGCCGAACTTGAGTTGAGTGCTCACCCGCACATGCTTCGGCATGGAAAAGGCTATCAACTGGCATCAGAAGGTGTCGATACGAGGGCTATACAAGCCTACATGGGGCACAAAAACATACAGCATACAGTTTTGTACACTCAGCTAAATCCGAAGCGTTTTAAGGGGTTTGGGAGGGATGTCAAAATTTAACTGTTGGAGAATTTGGACATCACAAACTACTACATTGAACGAACTTAGGAAACAGCCTTTTGAGGAGTTAGCATGGACGAATTGGTAACATTAAGAACAGCTCTGATTGGCAATGAGGTAACACTAGCAGAAGCCTTCAGAATCGCGGCTCCGATATTGAGGAGTCGATTGACACTAGAAGATTCTTTATGGCTTGAAAATGAAATAAGTGGTTACCAAATCTCTGAGTCGTAGCTTGATTTAGCCGATGGTTTTGTAGAAGAAATACCAGGCCTTGGAGTTCCTGACTATAGGAAACTCAAACCTAGCCGAGTGACGACAAATGGCCCACTAACAGGTGAAGTCATAGATATCACGATCACGGATTTTGGACAAATGCCAATTCTTCAAGTTTCAGGCATTGCAGTGCTGGAAGAGGAACTTTTGCCATTATTAGCAAGCGGTTCGCCCATGGGCGTTGTCAGCGATAACCCTCCAGCAAGAATTGAAATTGATAACTCGGAGGTAGCGAAAATGTTTTCTGCTATTCGAGTGACCTTGCCCCAAATGACTTTTGTTACAAAGGTTTTCTTTGTTTTTTTTACCACGGGAATATAATTATATGTCTTCGGTCGTTGGCCGTTGGCGCGGCGACACTAATAGGTTCTCGATCTAAAGGTCCTTGTCTTTCTAGACTTTCTATCATTGATATCGCAAAAAGGACCCATGGCTAAATTAAAGGCGCTTCTTGCAATTTTCACTTTGTGTTTTTACAGTCAGTCTGTACAACTTTGTTATGCGAATCAGGTTGAAGAAGCCGGTGGACAAAACGGGCAAACAAACAATTTTTCTATTGGAGAAGGGAGAGCAGAATTTGAAGTTGGGCTGAAATATCTTGAGGGAAAAGAACTAGTCAAAAGTGATGAAAAAGCATTTGAATGTTTTATGAAAAGCGCACTCAAGGGATATCCAGAAGGGCAACAGGCTCTAGGTGAACTTTTTTACTCTGGCGAAGGTACACCAAGAAACGATTCAAAATCCGTTTATTGGTATGAAAAGGCTGCGGAACAAGGCAACATCAAGGCCATGAATTCGCTTGGATTTATGCATACCCGTGGATTTGGCGTTCCTCACGATTATTCAAAAGCATATAAGTGGTATCAACATGCAGCCGATAAAGGTAGTGCCGAAGCTGAATGCAAGCTCGGATTTATGTCTTTTCAAGGTCGAGGAGTTGCAAAAAATTACAGCAGCGCAATCGAGCATTATCAGAAGGCAGCTGATAGAGGTTTTCCAAAGGCGCAATACAATATGGGTTTTTTATATGAAACCGGTTTGGGTGTAAAACAGAATTTGAATGAGGCGGCAAGTTGGTATAAAAAAGCGGCTGCCCAAGGGGATGTCGATTCTATGTTCAGCTTGGCAGGACTTACAAATGGTGATGAATCGGTTACCTGGGGTCAGAAAGCTTCGGATCAAGAGGACTTTAATATACTGACCAATCTAAAAAAGTTTCAAAAGGGCGCTCTCGATGGTAATGCTAAATCAGAGTTTGAACTAGGTAAGTTGTACGAATCAGGTGGTCCTGGGTTTCTCCCAGACATGCATAAAGCTATTGAATTGATGAAAAAAGCTGCCATGCATAAATCTGGCGATGCTCAAAAGTGGCTAGGAGACTTATATTTCAATGGCACTGAAGAAGTACCTAGGGATTACAGCAAAGCTTTTGAGTGGTATCAAGAAGCGCTTGCTCAGGGTAATGCAGCAGCACAAGGTACAATGGGCGAATTTTATTATTCTGGTCGATGCAAAAAAATAGCTAAAAACTACCATAAGGCGTTTGAGTTACTGAAACAAGGAGCGCTTCAAGGTAATATGGAAGCTGAATTTAATTTAGGTGAAATGTATAGAACCGGCAGAGGGGTGAAAAAAAGTTCCGAAAGCGCCAAATATTGGCTTGGAAGAGCTACGGCCCAGGGTTTTGAAGGCTTAACGTGCCGTGCAGATAATCAACATTCAATTGATGAGGGTTTGAACTATGACCCATGGCCTTCCCGCCGCTAGCTGTATGGGATTGAGATCATCCGCACCCCGAATTGAGATTATCTGGTGTTTTCGGCTCATTTTAATTAATTGAGATTATAAATGCGCCCGGATGCACTTTAGTTGAGACTCAGCGCACTTTAACT
>JAUPUU010000257.1 GCA_030917395.1 Cyanobacteriota bacterium erpe_2018_sw_21hr_WHONDRS-SW48-000092_B_bin.40 | reverse complement strand
TACGGCTTGAAGCCAAAGCTCAGCACAGAAGTATCATGGTGACGAGTCAACAATCTGTTGTCAACCGTGAATCCACGGCAAACAGTCTAAAATACATAAAGTTCTACTTAGTCTATGGCATCCCTCGAACACTTAGCTTCTCAAGGCAATTTGAGACTATTCCGGCAAAGAGATACGTATCAATGAACAAAAGGCTAATTGGGCTAACATCTATTACTTTACTACTGGCCCAAACGGCAAGTATCTATGTCCTGCTTGGCACGGTCTGGGCCCAATCTCAGCCCCAAAAGAGCGCTGTCCAAAAGACCTCAATACAAAAGACCGCAACACAAGATACGGCCCAAGCATTGAGCCAGGGCGAAAAACTCAGCAAACAATACAAATACAAAGAAGCTGAGCCCTACTTTACTGAAGCTCTCAGAAGTAATCCCAAAAGCGTAAGCGCCATGCTTGGTTTGAGCAAAGTCTATCGCCACCAGGGCAAACCCAGCCAAAGCTATTCCCTAGTCAGCGCCGCCATCAGCCTTGAGCCTAACAATGCCCTCTGTTATATCGAGAGCGCCAAACTCTTCCATGTTTTGCATCGCTATCCCAAAGCTATTCTGGCTTGCAAAAAAGCCGTGCAGCTAGCCCCCGATAACGCCGAAGCCTACTATTACCTGGGCTGGTGCCAAGACCTCATGAGCGACAAAGAGGCGACCAAGAACTTACGCAAAGCTGTGCAACTCGACCCCAAAAACCAGGGTGCATGGAGGATACTGGCCTTCGCCCTCTGGCAGCAGAATCGCCGCGAAGAGGCAAAACAATGCCTGCAGGCCGCTATTAAGCTGTCTCCGAAAACAATACAGTATCAAACTGAATTAGCCGATTTTCTGTTCGAAGAGAATAAGCTCAAAGAAGCCGCCGCTATCTATAACGACATCAAGAAGATTGCCCCCAAGAGCCCCGTGCCCTACCTTGGCTTAGCGGCCATTGCTGGCAAACAAGGTCACACAAAAGAGCAAGGCGATTTACTGCGCCAAGCAACGGTGATTAGACCAACCAGCGAACTAGCCTGGCTTAGGTTAGCGCAGTTTCACTCTGATCAAAGAAACTTTGATGAGAGCATACGCTGCGCTCGCATTGCCCTGGGCTTCAAACCCAAAAGTGCACAAAACAATAGTGCCTTAGCGATTTGTCTCTTAAATGCCGACAAACCCCAAGAAGCAGAACCATATCTGCAAAAAAGCGTGGTCTATGCCACTAACTTACAAGAGAGACTGCGCTCGCAAGATCTACTTGTGCACTTGTGCTTCATGAACAACAAAAACGACAGAGCCATGGAACTGGCCAAAGAAATGTATCGCCTGGCGCCCAATGAATATTGGTCAATCTCAGCGATGGCTTGGGCTCTGATGTGTTTCAAAGAATACGACAAAGGTTTTGCCCTTTTGGAAAAAGGCAAGAAGCTCTTTCCTGATGACACCGACTTCGACAAAGATCACCTAGGCGGACTTGTGAGCGCTGAGCGCTACGCTCAAGCCAAGGCCTTAGGTAAGAAACTGCTGCTGAAAAAACCCAACGACACTTACATCTGGATGTGCCTGATGACCGTTGCCACCAAAACGCACAATAAGAAAGACGCAGAAGAGGCAATGAAGCACACACAAGGTCTCAAGCTTAGCGCTTACGAAGCAATGGAAATGGGATTTGGTGGCCTCAGTGTCGGTGCCGATGCGAGCTCTCAAGAATCGCTAAAACAGGCAGTTGAAAACAATCCAGCTAGCGTTGACTTGATCATGAATACTCGCGATCCCAAAGCCGAGAAAACGCTCTCTAATATGAAGAGCAAAACTCACAAATAACTGGATAAGAAAAATGCTCCCACGGCTAAGTATCCTAGCAACCGTCGCACTGTTATTGTCGCAGGCAAGCGGCATGGCCTTAATCACAGAAGCCGCAGAAGCTCAGGCCCCAGCCAATAAAGAGTTAACTCAAGCAATCGAACAGGGCGACAAACTCTGCAAACAATTCAAATACAAAGAAGCAGAGCCATTGTATAGCCAAGTTCTCAAGTCAAATCCCAAAAACGTTTCGGCCCTACTCGGTTTGAGCAGAGCCTACCGTCACCAGGGCAAGTTCAATAAGAGTCACTCGCTGATTGAAGCAGCAACAGACATTGAGCCTGGCAACGCACTTTGCTACATCGAAAGAGCCAAACTTTTGCAAGCCGTGGGGCGCAGTTCCAAAGCCATCCAAGCCCTTCAAAAGGCTGTATTGTTAGCGCCAAACAACTCAGAAGTATACTTTTACTTGGGCTGGTACCAAGAACTGAACAGAGAAAAAGGTGCTGAACAGAATTTACGCAAAGCGGTTGAGCTGAAGCCTACGAACGACGAGGCCTGGAGAATACTAGCGCATGCTCTTTGGCGTCAAAAACGTACAAGTGAAGCCTTGCGCTGCATGCAGAAAGCCATAAATCTCGCTCCCAAAACAACCGAGTACCAGCAAGAACTAGCAAGTTTTCTTCTACAGGATAATAAACTAAAAGAAGCAGCCGCTGTATACAACGGCATGAAAAAGACCTTCCCCAAGGGAGTCGCGGCCTATTTGGGCCTCGCAGAAATAGCTGCACAACAAGAGAATACAAAAGAACAAGGCGATCTACTGCGCCAAGCTACAGTGATCAAACCAACCAGTGAAGAAGCATGGCTTAAGTTGGCACAATTTTACTGCTATGAAAAGAAATTTGACGAAAGCCTGCGCTGCGCTCGCATTGCCTTGGGCTTCAATCCCAAAGATAGTTTCAACAATAGAGCAGTAGCGAATGTGATGATTGCAGCAGACCGGCCCAAAGAGGCAGAATCGTACTTAGAAAAAAGTGTTCAATTTGCCAACAACCAACAAAACAAATTACGCTCACAATGCATGCTAGTGCATTTATATTTTGTCAACAACAAAAACGAAAGAGCTATGGAATTGGCTAAAGAAATGTACAAAGCCTCTCCCTCTGAATTTTACGCAATCTCGGCGATGGCTGGGGCTCTAATGCGCTTTAAACAGTACGACGAGGGCTTCGCACTTTTAAAGAAAGGAAAGCTACTCTTTCCCAAGGGCTTCGACGGCTTCGACTTCGAAGAGGATTACTTAAGTGGACTTGTGTATGCAGGGAGATACGAACAAGCAAAGACATTAGCAAAGCAGATGCTGGTCAAAACGCCTAACGACAGCCAGATCTGGCAGTGCCTTATGGAAGTAGCTCGAAAAACCAACAACAAAAAAGAGGCAGAGGTAGCAATGAAACACTTGAACGGCCTTAAGCTCACTGACTACGAAGCAATGGAAGCAGGCTTCGGCGGCATAAGCGCCGGAGCGGGTGAAAGCGCACTGCCCTTACTGAAGCAAGCCGTCGAGACCAACCCAGATAGCGTCGATCTAATCATGAATACGCGCGATCCGAAAACAGAGAAAAAACTCTTGAACACGAAAGAGAAAGAGAAAACTCGCCAGCAACGATGACTTATTGTAGTTCTGAAGGCCAGTCACTTTCGGCAATCTCCACTGACAAGCAGGGCAGAATACAGACCTAACCTAAATAGGC
Organism: Cyanobacteriota bacterium erpe_2018_sw_21hr_WHONDRS-SW48-000092_B_bin.40; assembly: GCA_030917395.1. Lineage (GTDB taxonomy): Bacteria > Cyanobacteriota > Vampirovibrionia > Obscuribacterales > Obscuribacteraceae. The sequence continues at coordinate 752 of JAUPUU010000257.1, read as the reverse complement.
CAGTGGGTCGTCGGCGCGGGCCTGTTGCAAACGCATGACACTCTCAGGTAGGCCAGCAAGTAGTTGAGTTTGTTTGGACTGATAGCGCTCAAGATCTGACTGGCTGCGTGTGCTATCACCAAGAGCAGCATAGACTTCGCTTCGCAGTTTATAGTCAAAGCGCAAATGCGGGTCAGCCGCTATGGCACGATCAAGTAAGGGCAAAGCGGCCTCAGGTCCCTCGACTTTGAAAAGAACCAGAGCCATGGCGCTGAGGGCTTCAGGGTCAACAGGGTTAATCTCCAACGCTAGCTTGGCGGCTTCACGGGCTTCTTCAATGCGGTTTAAGGCAACGAGAGCCTGCACCTTGAAGAACAAAGCATGACTATCAAATTGGTTTTTCTCCAGGGCCTTATCGCAGTTTTCTAGACACTGTTCCATATCACCAGCGGCAAAACTAAGACGAGCTCGCAGAGCACTGCTCAGACTCAAATGCGGCTGCAAGGTCTCAACCATATTGCAGTCAGCCACAGCTTCTTGCCAGTAGCCTGCCTCAATTAAAACAAGGGCGCGATAATAATAGCCGGTATAGATCTGCGGATTCTTTGTCACCACCAGCGATGCTGTTGAAAGCGCCAGGTCTCCCTCATTAAGAGAGAGATAAGCACCAGCTTGAGGTGTCAAGAAAAATTCGGCCTTACGATCAGCCGGGGCGGCAGCACAGATAGCCAGTACATCTTCGTAATTGTGAGAGGCTCCCTGAAGCATGGCTC
>JAUPUU010000256.1 GCA_030917395.1 Cyanobacteriota bacterium erpe_2018_sw_21hr_WHONDRS-SW48-000092_B_bin.40 | reverse complement strand
GTCAGAAATGACACTTGTTCATCTAAAATACCGGTATCACCAGTGGTAGTGACATAACGATAGGTAGCCAGAGGTAACCAGAGATAATCGTCAGAACAATGAGTGCGCACACCCCGTCCACTTGGAGGATGCCACCAGTGCTGGACATCTCCTTCAACAAATTGCCGTGAGGCATTCTTCAAGAGCTGATCGCGCAAAATCATAGGCTCGCAATGAACCAAAGCCATGCAATCTTGCAACTGATCTCTAAAGCCAAAAGCACCACCAGATTGATAGTAGCCGGTACGCCCCCAGATACGGCAGCCGATTGTCTGATATATCAACCAACCATTGACGAGCATGTTTACCGACGCATCAGGAGTCTCAATGTTGACAGCACCAAGTGTGTGCTTCCAGTAGTGACAAATACCTTCGTAGGCATCTCTTTTGGCAGCCAAGCCACGGAAACGATTGATAATGCCCCGGGCATGATTGATATCATTGCCGACGCCAAGGCGGAAAATAATCTCTCTCTCTTCACCATCTTGCAATTCGAAGGGAACTTGAATGGCAGCACAGGGGTCAAGACCAGGCCCAAATTTACCGGAGAGCCTCAGGCGCTTCATTGCCGCAGGGCTAGTGAGACTGCCATTGCGACCAATAAACTCCGTACGATCACCTGTTAAGGTTCGCGTCGTATCGCTGACATCAAAGAAAGCAACGCGACCAGCAAACTCAGTATTGTAAGCATTGCGAGCCAAAAGCGCTCCGGTTTTGCCATCAAGCTCAGTGGCAACGTGCATAGCGGTCTTAGACTTCAAATCACCCAAAACCCACTCAATATATCCAGTGGCCGAAAGCTTTCTTGCTCTACCCGAGCGGTTCTTTACTTTTAGGACAGAAAATTTGATGTTCTCATCGGCAGCGACAAAAACTAAGAGCTCAGATTCAATTCCTGACTCAGTATGCTCAAATACACTATAGCCAAAGCCATGACGACTGGTATAAGGTGTGGCACCGCGCGCTGGTAGCGGTGATGGCGACCAGAAATTAGCAGTCTCTTCATCTCTTAAATAGAAAGCCTCACCGCTAGCGTCAGTGATCGGATCGTTCTGCCAGGGGGTCAGTCTAAATTCATGAGCGTTCTCTGCCCAGGTGTATACAGATCCGCTTTCAGAAACCACTGTGCCAAAGTGACGATTGGCAAGGACATTACACCAGGGTGCAGGAGTGAGCTGGTTACTATCCGTAGCAATAACATATTCACGACCATCAGAAGTAAAGCCACCAAGCCCATTGACTAAAATCAAGTCAGAGCGCAACGAAGGGCTAACCTTAGCAATCTCTGGTTTAAAAATACGAGTAGCAACTAATCGAGCCGGACGTTTTTCTCGCAGTCCGTGACCGGCAACTTGCTCAGAAAGAGTGCCTTTGCTATCAGTAATAATGACGCGAGCTACAGCCTGGAAGAGTACGCGATCTTCTGCTGAAATCTGCTCAGCCGGTCGAACGAATATGCCCCCTGGACCTTCACCCAGGTGAGATTCAATACCTGAGGCAATAATACCGAGAATCTCTTCTTGCAAAACTTGACGATAACCGGCCTGGTCTTCATTCCAAATAACAAGGTCGCAAACCAAGCCTTTGAGGCGCCAATAAGCATGAGCTTGAACCAGCTGCCGCACCAAACCACTATTGGCTTGTTCTTTGATTTGCAGCAATACCACAGGAACATCGCCAGATACAGAATAACCCCAGAGACCAGACTGACCGCGAGTATTCTTGACCAAAACATCAGGGTCAGCTCTAAGGCCTCGGTTAGCATAAACAATTGAGCTAGCCAAACGACTATAAAGCTGAGCATCACTCTCAGTGGCATTGAGCTGCCGCAAGACAACCTGACTATGGGTCCAGGCCAAGTTAAAGACACGGGCAGCCAAACCACGATCGCGATACTTATCAACTAAAGCCAGAGCACCTTCTTTGCTTTCATGAATGCCTGTCACTATATTGATTGTGACCGTATCTTCGGCCTCAATGGTAATGCGATGACGGACAGCCACAATGGGATCGAGCACACTGCCCTGAGTGCCTGAAAGCGGTGACAAACGCTTCATTGCCAGGGGATCAGCTACAGTATTACCGCGGCCAATAAAGCGAGCTCGATCGGTCTCATAACTTACTTCCCCAACCTCAGCGCCGTGCACGGCCATTAGATGGAACATCCAGGGGGTGGGCTCATCAACTGAACGTGGTCTTCTATGACAGAGAATAGCTTGTCTTTCTGTATCAATTTCTGTTTGCACAAAGAGGTTACTGAAAGCTGTATGTGCCAGGTCGGCATTGGCATTGGCAATTACCACTTCGGCATAACTGGTTATGTCGATAACACGGCGATTGCGCGAGCGATTAGTCAGTTGAATGCGCCTGATTTCAATATCATCTTCTGGCGATACCACAATTTCGGTATGGGTATCAAGATTGCCGTCACGTCTGCGAAATTCGACTTTAGACTCAGAGAATATTGCCTCGAAACTATCGGGCACTTCAAGAGTTGGTTGATAGGTTGTAGAGAAAAAGTCACCAGTCTCACGATCTCTTATATAGCAAAAGCTACCCCAATTATCAGTGGTGACATCCTCACGCCAACGGGTAACAGCTAAGTCTCTCCAGCGCGAATAACCACCGCCGGCATTGCTGACCATGACGTGATACCGACCATTAGAGAGCAGTTGCACTTCAGGAGCTGGGGTATCAGGGCTAGTCAATACCCGAATGGACGATTCACCACTATCAGGGGTGGTGCGCAAATCAGCAATTTCAGAAGTGATCGATTGAACCGGTTTAACTTTAGGCACCCTTTCTTGCAAGAGTAAATCAGAGGCCTGAAAAGATGGATCGGCCAAAAAGCGCTTTTGCATAGGCATGCCCAACAATCTGTAAGCAAGAGAGAGAAGACTCATACCTTCATGGTGCACCATGAAAGAGCGTACCACTACATGACTAGTTCCACGCGGAACCCGCGAAGCGGTATAGTCGATGGCCTCATAAAATCCGTATTTTCCAGTGAAGCCACTGGCGTGCATTTTTAGAAGGTTAGTGACAGCTTCTTCTGGGGCCACCATTAAGGCCATGACGCAAGCATAGGGAGCGATAACTAAATCTTCAACCAGACCGCGCTTGAGACCAAGACCAGGTACACCGAAGGCGCGGTATTGATAATTTAAATTGACATCAACATTGTTATAACCAGATTCAGAAATGCCCCAAGGCACACCACGCTGTTTTCCGTATTCAATTTGTCTGGCAACACAGATACGATAGGTTTGAGCTAACAAAGTATCTTCATAACTAGGCATTACCAATAGTGGCATAAGATACTCGAACATCGAGCCGCTCCAAGAGAATAGAACAGCTTCTCCGGCCGCTCTGGTTAAGAGCCGACCAAGTGAGAACCAGCTCTCCTTGGGCAATTGTCCCTGAGCAATGGCAACAAAATTACCTAGTCTTGCTTCAGAGGCAAGCAAATCGTAGAAAGATTGATCGAGTCGATGGTCTTCGACGTTATAACCGATGGATAGCAAATGCCTAGAATTGTCATAGAGAAAATCAAAAGGCATCTGGGCCAGCTTACCAATTGAAGAGGCCAAATTCTCAATGGTGACAACTAGCTCTTGCGCCCTAACGCTAGCCTGCCGAATCGACTGCAAGGCAGCCTCTACATAATCACTATCTTCAGCAGTTAAATTGGCCAAGGCTTGCCAGTTGAAGTGATCAACTAAATTATCATAGTCAGCTAACTGTCTTAAACTAGGCACCTGATCTAAAGTTGGATCAACACTAATAATCTTGGCAAAGCCATCCGCTTGAACCCAGGGACTGAGCATGCCGACTTCAAGCAGAGCGGCCTGGCATTGCTGATGCAAAGCATTGGCCCAAATCTCCACTTCTTCGCTTTGATCTATGCCCCCTCGGGGATCGCACATCAGCACAAGGTTCATCAAAATTTTTGAAGCCGAACTCTCCAGCCCCACTAAGTTAGTGACAATTTCAGAGAGGCTACTGGTGTTGGAACGCCGCGCGCCCTCAAGCAACGTTTCGAAGGCATTTACTTGCTGCGCTGACTGACCAAGAGCTTGCTTCAACAAACAACAAGTATCGTATATTGCTTCGAACAAACGCCCAGTAACAACCGGATGCTCCACAAGCCCAATCAGCCCTGGACGCAAAGTAAGCAAATGCCCAGCTAAGTTGCCACTATCTACTGTTGAGACATAGCGGGGATAGAGAGGAGCAAGGGTGATGGTGTCATACCAGTTATAGAAATGACCTTTGTAGCGCTCTAATCGATTTAAAGTTGTGAGAGTTGAGTGAGTGCGCTCAATTAGCTCAGAAGCATGGATGTATCCAAAGTCATAAGCTGCCAAATTTGCCAGTAAGGCCATGCCAATATTAGTCGGAGAAGTGCGGTGGGCAATGCGCTCCACCGGCTCTTCTTGATAATTGTCAGGGGGCAAATGATTATCTTCAGGACCAACCAGAGCTTTGAAATACTGCCAAGTTTTGCGCGCTATCTGTCTTAAAAATAGCTCTTGTTCTTGGCTAAGTTGAGATACTGTCGGCGCAACGGCCTTACTAAAATAAGAAGCAATAGCGGGCGAAACAATCCATAAAAGTAAAATCGGCAAAGCCAGAGGCAAGGTCGATTTTGCATAAAGGGCTAAATAGGCAAGTGTGCTGAATGCCAGAACTTCAGTAGTCCACATCGCCCGAATGAAAGATGACAGAGAGTCATCAGAGCGCGTTTCACCGGCAGTGCGCCACTCAAGAAGGTTCTGGTGACTGACATACATACGCCAGAGAGTGCGCCCAATGGCTGTGAGACTATAAGCGACTTCATATGGCAGACAGGCTAGAGCAAAGAGAACTTGAGCCAAGTGAACCCGGAAAGAATCAAGCACCGTTGATAAATGCTGGCCGACTTCTAGTTCTTCTGGCTTACGTAGAAGCTCAGTAAAACTAGCGAGAATTACCGGCACAAACATCAGGGCCAACGAAAGAGTTAGCCAAAACCAATGAGGGAGAAGTACCGTAAAGGCGAGTAGTAGCATGATCAGCTGACAGGCTGGAACCAAGCTGCGTCTAAGATTGTCGAAGATTTTCCACTGCGAGAGCAAACTAAGGGGAGCAGCCCCCTGGTGTTGATCAGCACTTTTAGAAAAAGGAAGAAGCCAGGGCAGGAGCTGCCAATCGCCTCTAATCCAACGGGAGCGACGAGCGACATCGAAGCTATAGCTAGAAGGATACTCTTCATATAGTTGGGCATCACTCAAGAGCCCGGAACGGACATAGCAGCCCTCTAACAGGTCATGACTAAGAATCTGATTCTCACAAAAACGGTCACGCAAGCACTGTTCAAATGTGGCAATCTCATAAATGCCCTTGCCAATGAAAGAACCTTCGTGAAAGAGATCTTGGTAGACATCAGATACGGTGCGAGTATATGGGTCAATACCAACACCAGAGCCGTAAAGTCGAGCATAAGGAGAACGATGGGTCAGGGGAGAAAGGCTGACGTCTACCCGCGGCTGCAAGATGCCATAACCCTCTACCACTCTTTGTTTTACTGGATCAAAGCGAGCGCGATTTAGGGGATGGGCAATAGCGCCGACAAACTGTCTAGCGGCTTCTAAGGGTAGTTGGGTATCGGCGTCAAGAGTAATGACGAAGCGCACATTGGCAAGATTGGCAATATCACCTTCGACCACAGAAAAACTATTCTTGCCACCACTGAGCAGAGCGTTTAGGTCGCCGAGTTTACCGCGCTTGCGCTCGTGACCCATCCAGACACGGTCTTTGGCATTCCACAGGCGAGCCCGATGGAAGAGATAGAAAACATCTTTGCCATCACCATATTTCTGATTTAATTCCTCAACCCGCTTGCGCACCAAAGAGACCATCTGCTCATCGTCTTTCTGCACTTCAACCGGCGAGTCGGTAAAATCGGTAAGCAAAGCGAAATAAACATTGTCATCCTGATTAGCCAGATAGCGAACTTCGAGAGCTTCTACCATGGCTTCAACACCACTGAAGCTAGTTAGCATCGTCGGCACCACCACTATGGTGGAGTCAGCCAGAGGAATGCCTTTGGAATAATCCATTTTAGGAAGCGGATAGGCTTTGGCAAATAAAGTCGAGAGCCAATTGACCAGACTAACAGCAAACTGGCTAACTACAAAAAGCAGCGCTAAGCCAATGCCAAACCATGACCAGAAGGACAAATCAACCTTACTATGATAGCGCCAGATAGCCATAGCAGTGATTGCAACAGTAATGGTGCTAATAGCGCCGAAGTAAACTAATTGGGGATAGCTTTTAGCCGCCCTTCTAATATGATCTAAAAAAGAAAGCTCGACTTCAACAGTCTTCTCTAACTGCGAGAAGCCCTTATCAACTAAATAATAGCCAACATGATTGCGCTCGTCTTGTCCCTCTTGGCGCGCCGCATCCACGGCCAATCGCACAGCTTGACGAGCAACCTCACTTTCTGACAAGTGAGTATTCTTAGCCAACTTTTCCACAACATGGCGGTAGTGGTCACGAGTAGCAAAGTCCATTTTCCTATAAACGGCACTAGGATCATCTCTCAATATCTGTTCGACACTACTATGCTCTTCAACGAAGTCACGCCAATTGAAGGAAGCAAGAGAGCGCAAGCTCGATATAGTATTACTTATTGATACTTGGTCTTGAGCTTGGAGCTGACTTTCAGATTGCACCAATTGCTCTGTAGTCAGTCCAATTTCCGAAAGCCATTGTTCAATCCACGAAAGCGGCAAAGCCAATGCCGGTCCTTGACCTCGCAACAAGCGCGTCAACTCGGAGACAAAAGCGCTGGCTCGGGGCGGTCCAGAACGAGCCATATCGGCTAAGGTTACTACTAAATTTTTCGGATCTCTTTCTGCAATTTCAATCATTTGCTCAGCCCAGCTCTGAGCAAATTCTCGCTCTTCACTATCAATGGCAATACGAGCGGCAACCCTTCTCAAATTTTCGATTAGTGCCATGCGCAACATAATCGGAATAGCCCAGAGTTCACCCAGAGTTAAATGAGTAATAGTTTGATAGGCACTGACCAAACGGCTGAGACTTTCACTATCGAGACGACCATCACCATGAGAAATTGTCTCTAGAGCAATATCATAAACGCGAGGGAAATTGGCATTGACACCACCAAGCAATCTTGGCAGCTGCTTACTGTAACCTTTAGGCAAGTGACTTTTAGCGATACGGATTTGCTCTTCTACCAGGTAGAAGTTATCTAGAAGCCATTCACCAGCAGGACTTACTCTATTGTTTGCCTTAACAGTGGCTGTGAGAATGCGCACCGCATGCAATAAAATTTCTTCGTTTTCAGCCAGTCTAGTAAGTAGGCGGTCACCACTATGCCCAGCAGCGAGAACGTGCTGTCTGGCCAAGGCATAGCCGTGCTGTTCCATCTGACCGGCACTGAACAACTCAGCTCGCAAAGGCGCATCGCCAATTGCTTTTTGCTCAGCTAGATCATGGGTAGGAAGACGCAATGGAACCTCAACAGAAACAGACAACTAGCCTGGCGAAACATAGACCAGGAGATGCCGCAAAAGTTCCAGAAAATTTTAAATTTTGTGCAAAGACTAATTTGTTCACAGAAAGAAACTTTCTATGACTAAACTCAGTCGTTATTGGCACGAAACAATCTAGATGATTGATGAACGGGTTTTCAACTGCAGATTCACTATATCACTTATCACAGTCTATATATGAGAAAGCATACACAAGCAAACCAGTAGCTATCGACGAAATCAATACTTGCACCAAATGCGGTGCGGCAGAACTTGCAGAGAATCTTTGCCTCTCTGCATGGGCAGAAAGAACTGGTTCTTAGACAACCAGTTCTTTTTGCTTTACATAATAGATTAAATCTCTTCGTAATTCTGCCACTGAAGCGTGATATTACCCTTGGCTACCACCCAGGTTCCCCGTACAGTACCCTCAACTTCCCTTCCGGGGGCGACTATGCCAATCCTCACAAATGGCGACCTGTCAGCGGCAAACCAGAATGCGCAAGCGAAAGATGGGGTCAGCACCCTAGAACTATGTGGTGAGACAGTCAAGCATCTACCCGATGCTAGTGTCGCTTTTGCAAAAGAACTCTATGACAAACCTGTAGAAGCAGCTGTCCATATCGGCACAACCCTAGCCACATCGGCAGCAATGGGTGTAGCTCTCGGTTATGTTTTGCCTGGCCGCGGCCCAGCTGCCATGGCCATCGGTGCCGCTTTCACAATGCCAGTGCTAATTCATGGCTACAACCGCGTACAAGAAGCCCATCAAGAGATAGGAAGAGGGGCGACGGTTGAACAAGCCTCCAATAAACTGGCACGAGAAGCAGTTTCAGGAGCCTTTGATCTTGGTCTCAATCTAGTTGGTGGAGTAGGCGGTACCGAATTAGGAGCCCGTCTAGCCAGACAAGAGTCAATCATAGGCAGTCTTGGTCAAACTACCCAGCGACTGATTCTAAAGGGTGAAAACGAAACACTTTTGCAGTTGGCAAAATGGAAAGGGAGCTTCAAGAGTGACCTTGGCGAAACGGCAAAGCCCAAAATAGAACTCTTTCCCAAGGCCGAAAAAGCACCAGCCAGTGACACTGGAGCGATTCAATCAGTTTTCAAAACCAGTTCCATGGCCCGCCGAGTGGAGCAATATGGCTTCGCCAATGGCAATTTAGAGAGAAGCCTAGACGGCAGCTCCGGTATGCAGATGTACTTTGGCTCTCTTCATGGACATTCACGCTATTCAGACGGCATGGGGCTACCAAAAGACCTCTACGCTAAAGCCGCTGCCGAAGGGCAGCACGTCACCACCATTACCGATCACAATCATGCCGCCTCGAGGGGTGGAATTGGCCCCGGTGATGCCAGAGCAAAAGATCAAACTGGCACACCAATCAATACTGAAAATCCTATCGAATATTCTCAAACATTCGCCGATGCGGCCGCCACCACAGTCGCTGGAAAGCATGTTTCTTTAGTGGGCACAGAAATGGGCACCATCGGTAAAGTAGGCAGTGAACACAAGCACAGCCACGGCATGGTCAATGCTGAATCAGTAGAAAAAGGAGCACATGCAGGCGAGAAATTTGATCTGCACGAAGCAAGACTAGAGTCGAACGAAGCCAACCACTTAGGTGGTGTCAATCATATCAATCTCTTTGAAGTACCAACCTTTTTTGAAGCTGTGCGCGAACCTAAAACCGGTCTGCGCAGCTTTATTATGAGAGCAGTAGGCAAGGAGCCAGAGGTTGTTGTAAAACCACCTGACGTAATTAAGTATAACGACGGTGACTACCGAGCAATGGTCGACCACCTCGACAAAATTAAAGACACCACTGGCAATACCCCCATTGTTCAACTCAATCACCCCCGCTACCTGGCCGATGAGAACCCAACTACACCAGCCTGGAAGCGCGGCCGAGACTATGGACAAAAGTCGTTCAAAAATCAACAAGAATGGCTTGATCGATTTGCCGACAAATATGTGCGCCAGATCGAACTAATAAAAGGTGGTGCCTTAAATCCAAGCCCAGTAGACAAGGTGCCCACTGGTGACCTAGATCCGACCAGCTTCGCGGGATATATTGACAAAAAAGTACATGCCAGCCCTACTTTTGGCCGTGACTTCCACTTTGGTGAGCCAGTGGGAAACCCTGGAGCGACAGGATTTTACGCCAAGGGGCTTGACAAGCCGAGCATTCTAGAAGCCATGCGTGAACGCCGCACAATCGCCACCACCAGTTCAAAAAATCTCAGTGGCCTGCTAACAGCCAACGACCGCTTTCTCATGGGCAGTATCGTTGATCAAAGCGCCGTGCCAAGCCTATCGCTTAAAATGCGCATCGATGGCAATATTGACCCCGCAGCTAACTATGCCGTCAAACTATGGGGTGATACCAAAGTTGGTGACGGCAAACTAGCCGAAGTCTTGCAACAACGAGACATTAGCGGCGCCGACTTGCTAAAGCAATCTCAAACGGTGGCTTTCGACGCCATAACCGGAAAAGTTGGACAAAACTCAGCCTATTATGTTGAAGTGCAGAGAAAAGATCCGCACACGGCAAATTTAGATAGAATGTGGACTGCACCTATCTGGTTAGAACAACTAGCCGGCGGCCACTCATTATTCACTCGCTGGATGACCGGTAGCGGCTCTCAGTTACTGCCTGTGCCAAACCAACAACGGTAGCATCTGTCCTAATGTCCATTCGCTTAAAATGTATCCTTTTGATGTTGCTACCAGTCACGTGCGGCCTAACAAGCATTGTGGCAGCCACCTATGCTCTTAATTGCCTCGAGCATGAATACACCATCCACAAACACTCAGCAGAAAGAGTGCTAAATCTGCTCGCCCTGGAAGAGAAAATTTCCAATTTGGTTCAGGTTTTAAGCAACGACTGGACCAAAGACCAAGAGGCAAGAGAATCTCTATTCAACAACTTGACAGCAGCGATACGGCAAAACCACCAAGACTTGCCAGTAGCTGTGAGCGAAAATCCTCGGCTGGCGCCCCAAGCCAAAGAGATGGACGAACTGTGCAATGGCTTTCTCAAACTAGTAGAGCGAGCACAAACTTTTGCACGCACCCCCAACGACACAGCCACAATGAATCGCCTCAAAATGGACCTTTTCTCCCTGGGACTAACGGCGCGTTCTACCTTTGGCGACACAGAGGAAGCAGAAGACTGGCTGCAGAGCAACTCTATAGCCAATCTCAAACACCAAGAGCAACTCTTTTTGCCATTTTTGTTTTTAGGTAACCTCATGACACTAGCAGCCACAGCCGCTGCCATTCTCATTTTCAACCGTCAACTAATCGAACCTCTACACAAATTGAAAGAGCAGATCGAAGGCGGCAATCTGGCACAGCAAGAGGCACAAAAAGAGGAAGAAGAGCAAGAGAACGAACTGCCAGCAAAGCTTCGGCGACTTGGTTCAAAGGGTGATGAGATATCTCGCCTGAACCAGGAGATTCAGACAGCCCTTGAAGAAATATATGAACTGAATCAGTCAGAGCTTGCCATTGTGCAGTATTCAGGGGACGTACTTTGTTCGCTCAATACCAACGGCATCTTTACCAGAGTAAACAAATCATGCGAAACGTTTTGGGGTTATCCTGCCGATAGCCTTGTGGGCCAGAGCCTTGAACAGATCATAGCTGAATCTTCGCTGCCCGCCATTCTCAAGATGCTCAATAAAGCAAAAATCGAAGGCGGAGTGCGCTCCTTAGAGTGTCAGCATCTAGACGTTAGTGGCATTGATACATTCTTCTTATGGACTATTCATTGGGTCAAAGAAGAAGGCGAGTTTCTCTGTGTCTGCCACGATATTACCCAAAAGCATCAGCTCCAAAGTTTGCGTGAAAATATTTGCGCCACCTTGAGCCATGATATGCGCACGCCATTGATGTCAATGTCTACTAGTATTGAGCTATTGCTGATGAAGAACAGCGGCGATTCGCCGCGCCAAGTAACGCTGTTAAAAGACAGTAGTCAGCTCGCGCAAAAGCTGACAAAGCTAGTGACCGATGTGCTGGACTGGAAGAAAATTGAATCAGGCAATCTTGGCCTAACCGAGCTAGAGATTGATTGCCTCAAACTTACTACCGAGGTAGCAGAACGCCTGGAGACCCTCTATCCCGTCATCAGTATTGATTTAGTCAATGAGCAGAACTCTAAAATTAGTGGTGACAATAGCCTTCTAGAAAGGGCTTTTCTATCAATCTTTGAATTACTTATATCGAGAGTGGTGCGCAGCCAACAATTAACCATGGTAGTCAAACGCGAAGCCAAGCAAAAGCAAAGCTTCGCCTGCATCAGCGCCTTTTTACCCGATGCCACCAACGACGGAGACTTCTCCAAAGCACCAGCAGAGCAACTGATAGATAGCGACTCAATTATGGCAATGAATCTGCCCATGTCGTTCTATCTGGTAGAAAATATCATTAGAAATCATGGTGGCACTATTGCTGTCATAGTCGATCAGGGCTTCATTCAAAAAGCCACCGTGCGCCTGCCAATTCGAAGCGAGGTGCAACTTTGAAAACCTTCTCGCTGAAAAAAATTGGCATCTTAGTACTGTCAATTCCTTTAATATGCCAACTGATTTTTTCGATTGTGCTCTATGTCAATGTCAGCAATGCTCAAAAAACTGTGCAGACAGAAATCAGCGCCAAGGCCTATACAGTAACAATCCAAAAGCTTGTCACAGCAATGCTTGAGCGCGTACTAGCGATTCGCCTTGAGCGCCGCAGTAATGGTACCAATCTGGTGGCGGAGGCAAGGACAACCAAAAACAGTTTTGACAGTATTGCCAAGCAAATATTTGCCTATGAGAACCTTTCGCCTCAAGCCAAACAACGTTTGAGAACAGTTTTACAAAAGTGGAGCAGCGCCGAAAAGCAACTGCCATTGGTGGCCTTCGATACCAGCAATCCTAAAGAAATAGCCCGACTCGAGGAGTCAATTTCATCAATATTTAGCGAAATCAATTTAGTGGGCAATGAAGTGGCGGCCCAGGGTCACGAAGCATCTGAGAAAAACCTTGCCAGCCTGCGAATGGTAAGAGAATATCTCTACATCGCCCTTTTGATTTCATCTCTCGGTGGCATATTTTTAGCCTGGTTGGTCGGTCAGCTAGCCTATCGACCGATCGCTCATATCCTCGCTAATGCAGCGGCAATGGCTCAAAGTCGAACCTTAAGACCACTGCAATCGGGGCCACCAGAACTAATGGCAATCGATCAAGCCTTAGTCGAAATCGATCGCAAACTTTCTCACGCAAACTCAAGACAGCACAGCCTCTACCAATTGTCACCAGCCTTCTTGCTGGAATTATCAGAGAGCGGTCAGATTATAAAAGGCAATGAAATTGTATCGAAATGGCTTAACTATGATGAGAGTGAAGAGTTCTTTGATTTCTTTGAGGGCGCCCAGCGACTAAGATTTGAAAGTCAATTTGAACAAGCGCGCGAAAGTAAAAAACGAAGAGTCTTCCATCTCGCGGCCGACAAACTTCTCTCTTTACCTAGTCATACGCAGTGGACTGTTACATGGAATGACCAATCCCATTCATATTTTTGTGTTGCCCACGACGTTACTGACTCAACTAACATCGAACAGTTGCGTGATCAAATCAGTCGCTACCTCACTATCGAGCTAGGTGCTCCGCTCAAGACAATTACCTCTTTGATCGCTCAAAGCAAACAAATTACTCTGAGCGAGGGGCGCGATAGCTGGACTAATAAACAATTAGCAGCGATCTCAAATAATCTTGAGCGTTTGACCAATCTACTTAATCAATTAGACCACTCTACCGATCCGAGCAACCTCGAACAAGCCAGCACTCAAGGGGTCTGCTCTAACAAAATCGCCATCAATCACGCCACCGAAGCAGTTCGCAGCTTAGCCCACAGCAAGTCAGTGCAGATTGTGGCAAAAGTGGAATGGGCCATGGTGCGCTGCACCGAATCTGAACTAGAGCGCGTTTTAATCAATCTAATTTCAAATGCAATCAAATATACGCCGCAGGGCAGCCGCATTGAATTGCTTTCGCAGCCAGAGAAGGGCTACAACGACTTTTCGAAAGATTCTATAGAAATGGTTCGTTTTGCAGTTGTCGACCAGGGCTCAGGCATTCCAGAGCATTCCAGACAAGAGGTATTCGCCCCATTTAAGCAACTCGCCAACGCCAAAACTGTAGCGACCCCCTCTACCGGGCTCGGTTTAAGTGTCTGCAAAACTATTGTAGAGAGAAGCGGCGGCAAAATCTGGGTAGAAAACGGCAAAAGTGGTGGCGCCGCCTTCAACTTCTTACTACCGGCAGACAGTGCCGGGGGCCAAAAATTAATCGAATAAAGCCTGGTCAAAAGAGGTTATAAAGTCGTATTTCCTGGGTATTATGGGTGTCTATCCAGGCCTTAGAGAAGGAAAATATGTTCGACCGATTCAAAAATGTTATGAAAGGCATGCTCAACCAGGGCGTCAGCAAACTTGAAACGCCTGCCATACTGGCAGAGCAAGCCCAAATGGAACTAGAATCGGGGCTGAAGAAAGTAAAAGAAGCTGTAACAGTAGCTGTTACTAACGAAAAGATGTTAGAAACGCAGCTGCAAAAGAACAAAGACGACCTCGCTATGTGGGAAAAGCGAGCGATCATGGCAGTTGAGCAAAATAATGATGACCTTGCCCGCCAGTGTATCGCAAAGAAAAAAGAATTTAGCGAACACGTGCAGTCTCTCAGCACTCAACTGACCGAGCAAAAAAATAGCACCGCTGCCATGAAGCAGAAGCTCAGCGAAATCGAAGAAGAATATCGCGAATTTAAAGTGAAAAAGCAGGCCATGCTCGCCCGAGCCAAGGCTGCTGATGGTGTGGCCAAAGCCAACGAGTTGATCTCTGGTGGTAGT
The DNA here is from genome assembly GCA_030917395.1 of Cyanobacteriota bacterium erpe_2018_sw_21hr_WHONDRS-SW48-000092_B_bin.40. Taxonomy (GTDB): domain Bacteria; phylum Cyanobacteriota; class Vampirovibrionia; order Obscuribacterales; family Obscuribacteraceae. The sequence continues at coordinate 21,966 of JAUPUU010000256.1, read as the reverse complement.
GCCAGTGGTGGCTCAAGCATGGACAAATGGGAAGAGAAAATTCGAGACAAAGAGAATCGCAATGAAGCCTTAAAAGAGCTAAGCGGCAGTAACACCGATAAGCATTTTAACGATGCGGCTAAAAGTCTTGATCTTGACGATGAGCTAGCAGCACTTAAGGCAAAAATGACCACGCCAAAACTAATAGAAGACAAAACTGATGGTAAGACAGTTGTCGATGCCAACGTACCCATGATTCGAAAAAATCAGCCAGAAACCGAGCTTGAAGTAATCGATGCTGAAGTTGTGGACGAGAACAAATAGGTAAAAATTAAAAGGAACTTTCTACAGACTCTTCCGTCAGCTGGCAAGGCAACGGGAGAACCAACATGTCAGATGAAGAAAAAGACCTAGGTACAACAGCTAATTCTAGTGCTTTTACCCAGGCAAAACAGCGTCTAGCCTCGCATCCAGAGGCAAAACCCGAAGTATTAGAAAAATTAGCAGATAAGAGCAATAGTGAGGTAGTAACCCGAGTGGCAGAAAATGCCCAGGCCATGCCAAGCACCCTAGAAAAGCTCTCTACCCATGAATCTGCCGCAGTTCGCTCTGCCGTTACCAAGAATCCCAATACCTCAAACGAAGTTTTGACCAACCTGGCCCACGACGAACATCCAGATGTGCGCTTTGAACTAGCTGGAAACGCCCACACCCCAGTGAAAATACTGGAAGCGCTTAAGGAAGACGAAAATCCTTATGTGGTCGACAGGGCAGAAAAGACCCTGAAAGCCGTCAAAAGCGTACTAGAAACGGCCGATGAACTACTAATGCACTGCGATTATGCCCAGGCCGAAGCAGCTTACAAGACATTGATTAGTGCTTTGGAGACTCTGATTGGCGCCGAGCACCCAGAGGTAGCAGCGGCCCGCCACAAACTCGCGGCTGCCCTAGCGGGACAAAGCAAAAACGCCGAATCGCAAGCTGAAGAGAACCACGCAAAAATGACAGTTGAAGCCTTGAGACAAGCTAAATCTGCTTCTTAGTCGACTTTATCACCTTGAGAAAGTCAATTTGGCCCACTGGCCAAGTGCGACTGACAATCTGCCTTGCTGGCATGCTGGCTGAGCCCACTTCTGACAAATCTTGCAAGACGATAGCCCCTTCATGAGCGGGGCTATCGCCTGACTTAAGATTGCGCACCGAGAAGCACAATTCGTTTGCATTGCGCCAACACGGAGCGGAGCCAAATGAGCCACTGAGGTTAGCATCGCTCTGGGGCAAGGCTTTCTCTAAAACCGCCACCTCTCCGCCATTGCCGTCGGCATTGAGACTTATTACCCTCACCGCCCCTTTTTCACCCAGTATGGCTATCTTTGTACCGTCTTGATTAGGCTCGAAAGTATCAAGAGCCGAAACCAATGCTGGCCCGGCAATGGCAATTTGCTCTAGACTAGCCTTCTTCTCGTTATTGGCCGGCCGATAGCGAAATAAGGCCCGTTCCTGTAAACCAAACATAACACCGCAAGCAGGTAACTTCACTGGCGTCGAGCTGAATAGTAGACTGCCGTCTTGCAGGGTACGAAGGCGGCTATCACTGGTCAACTCGCCGGCACATTGAGCTAAATCACGCCGTGATGAATGAGCCAGCAGAGCCCCGTTAAGGTCTGCCACTGGCAAATTGCAAATGGTTGAAACCGGAACGAAAGTGATGTAACCAGAATCTTTGGGCGACAGTTCTCTAAAGAAGTAGAGAGAGCGACTATCTCTTGCCCAGTCTGGCTTAGAAACATTGACAGCCACAACCTTGAGGGCCCCGGTTAGTGTGACAACCGATAGCTTATGCCGCCCCTTATGGGCTTGGGTGATGGCAGCCAATTTTCCGTTCGGAGAAAGACGCAAATCATCAATTGGCACGGAGCTTTTGAATACAATCGGACCGGCAGCGGCCTTCACATCTTTAATGTCGCCATTGAAATCAAATAGCTGCACATAGTCGAGAGTGGTGTCGGGCGCCTTAACACCGGCTTTAGTCAAATGGTGTTTAGTGCGGCGATAGCCGAGCAAAGCATGATGATTATCAGGGAGCCAGCGAAAGTATAAGACTGGGCCAAAGTTTGGCCCCAGCACTGGTTTAGAGATACTATCAAGGTCAGCCAGCCGCAGCTGGTCGGCCAGCACCGCCATGCGCTTGCCATCGGGCGACCAAGAGAGCCGTTCTTCAAAGTCGCAAGCGCCAAGAACGGTAATAGAGAATAGAGCGGCAGTAATCAGCTTAAGTATTTTCATAGCTTCCTAACAAACAATCGATAGAAATTAGCCGGGACATATTATAGTCACTCAGCAATTTCCATCGATTGTCGGCATTAACTATTTAAAGCTTACTGAGCTTTTGCCACCTTACTCAAGTTACCCGCACATTTGCGACACTCATCGGCGCACGCTTTGATGTTCACATCGCTATTTACAGTCGAACCGCCACAAGCTTTAATGCACTCATTGCAGGCATCAATGGCGATAGCAGCAGAACGTTTCTGAAATGCCGAAGCATTACCAATGAATTCAGACGATGACTTGCAGGCAGTAATAACATCTTTGAGAGCATTGGTCATCGAGGCCTTACCGTAATTGCCTTTTTTAGTGACACAATAATTGAGTGTCTTAGCGGCAAAATTAGCACACGAGTCACAATTGTTCTTAGCGATTTCAGCGGTTGTTTGGGCTGAGGCCCCATGCGAATAGGCACTAAGAACAAAGGCGCAGAGCACCATAATCAGTGAACTTATCATTTTCTTCATAGCTTATCTAATCCTCTAATTATCTAACGACCACAGTGCTGTTCAACTTGGCTTGCAGACGGTTCAAATCATCAGTCATCACAGTCGCACCAGTGGCGCTGATAGAAGCACCATTGCGGTAGCCAGCTTCACGAGCCGATAGAGCGGTCAAATCAGACTTAAACTGCAACAGTTGATCTTTGGTGATATGACCAAAAGCATATTCATCTTCAATACGTCTAGTCAGTTGAATTTTGCGGAAAGTGAGATCGTCTGCCAGTGTTAGACGGCCATCAACGGTGACAAATTGCGGAGCAATGACACTTGAATAAGTCTTTTCAGTAATCGGAATCAAACGACTCGACACTGAATTGAGACCAGAACCCATTTGTATTGCCCGACTGTAAGTGACCATACTAGAAGAAGAAGCATCATAAGGAGTTACAACCGCTAATTCTTGACGCATTAGCTCAGCTTGAGCAGCAGCTAGACGACCTTTAGCTTGGGCCTCGGCAATCTGTGCTTCCAGATCTTTACGGCGCGAATCAATTGAAAGAAGAAGAGTTGGAGTAGCCGGGGCCACCGCCACATCAACAATGTTGCCATATTGATCGACCATAGCCACCATAGCCCGGGTGCTCTCATCAACAATGACATAGCCATTAGAGAGTGGAGCGCCATTAACCAAATGGGTAACAGTATTGTAAGAACCTTGTGCCACACCGGTTATCGGATCTACAACAATGTAGCTGGAAGAACTCGGTAGAACATAGGTGGTAGAGAAGCTAGTTGGTGAGCCAGTTGAGCGAGTAGAAGAGGTAGTTGTAGTTACCTGGGTATCAGCATTAGCGGCAAGAGAGCCAGTTAATGCGAAGCCCGCTAAGAAGGCATATACGAATGTATAACGGAAGGTTTGCGTGCGACGCATAATTATTTTCTCCATCTGCTGTAATTGAATCTTTCAGCAGACAGAGACTGTTGGAACCCAGGGAAGTTCCAGCAATTTCAATTTAGCTTGTCAATTGATCACTTAGCGATTGCCAAGCCATCAACTATTTCAACATTTGCCAGCTTTAGCAGTTCCTCAGGCTGAAGCACAACCTTGGTGGAGCGGTTGCCACCACCCAAGATTATTTCAAGAGAGCTAGCCATCACAGCAGCATCTACATATAGCGGAATATCAGGTAAGCCAAAGGGAGTAACGCCACCAATTTGCATACCTGTCAGAGCCATGGTCTGATCAGCCGTGGCAAACGAAACTTTTTTGGCGCCAAGTAATTTCGACACCGTTCTATTGACGTCTAGTTTAGTATTGGCCAAGACAATACAACAAGCAAAGCGCACAGGCTCGCTCTTGGTCGCAACGATAATGGCATTGGCCGACTGCCCCAACTGAAAACCATACTTTTCGCAAAAGAGTGCCGTGTCTGCGAAGTCTGGATCGCATTCAAAAACACTATATTGCAGCTGATGCTGCGCTAAAGCATCAGCCACAAGGTCGTGAAGCTTCCCTGTTTGTTCGATCACTTCCACCTCTCTTGTTTCAATTACCTATATAAACCAGGTAGCCAAGCGTTAAAATCTCAAGCCGGAGCAATTATCATGCATTAATTTGGCCAGGAATAGTCGATAATTCTACTGACTCTAAAAAGGATTCAAACTATGCAGCGGTGGTTCGCACTAGCCCTAGTAATTCTCACAGTTCAGCCCGCCTTTGCTGCCACATGGGATGAACACAACAAAGCTGGCCTTGCCGCTCTCCATGACGGCAACCTCGAGGAAGCCGAAAAAGAGTTTTCTGCCTGCCGCAGACAAGCAGAAAAAAGTGGTGCCCGTTATGGCAATTTTGCCACCACATTGATAAACCAGGGCTTACTTTACGATAAAAAAGACAATGTGGCCGAATCGGAAAAAGACTACAAAGAAGCACTGGGCATATACGAAAAATCGTTTGGCAAAGATGCCATTCAGGTTTCTAACGCCCTCAATGGCTTGGCTGACCTATACCGCCACCAAAAGCGTTATCCCGAAGCTGCTCCGCTCTACCTGCGGGCCAAACAAATTAGAGAAAAAGTTGCACCAGATCATCCGGATTATGCTGACACTCTCAATGGTCTAGCCGATGTCTATCGTAAGACCGGCAAGAATGCTGATGCAGCAATTCTCTACACAAAAGTGCTCGATATTCGCAAAAAAGCTTTTGGTGCTAATCACCCCAAAACCGCAAAGTCACTAGAAAACTTAGCCAGCGCTTATACAGCAAGTGGCAAAATCGATATGGCAGAGCCCGTTTATGAAAACCTTGTGGCCACCCGAGAAAGCCTAGGTGGGCTAGAAGACCCTAAAGTTGCTCAAGCCCTAGAAGATATGGCTACTGCTCTAACTAAAAACGGCAAATACAAAAAAGCCGAAAGCCGATACAAACGTGCTCTAGCCATCAGAGAGAAGAATGCTAAAGCAGATCCAGCGGCCCTGGCCAATTGCCTCACTGGTTACAGTGCCTTGCTGCGCAAGACCGGTCTCAATGATGAAGCAGCAAAGATGGAAGCCCGGGCAAAGAAACCGGCTGGCAAGTAAATCAATTTGCCTCCTGCTCAAGGTAGGTCTTAAGTGCAGTCAATCTAGTGCTTGTTACTCTAGCCCGCTTAACTGCGCTATCCCGCTCTTTCTCAGCTTCTATTGCGGCAACACTGTTAATACCGCAGACAATACCTGAACTCTTGCCAGGCGAAACGCCAGAGGGAAGCGGATTCAGCGTCTTTCCTTGCCGACTAGCGGCTTTTAAGCGGTTTCTTGCAGTAGTATTAGAAGCAGCAGCTTCAGAGTTTTGAAACTTGACAATACTTAGGGCTCTGTCCAAAACTGTTTCATAAACCTTACGCAAGTAAGACATGTGCTACTCCTCCCTGAGTTAACTATCACCACCATAGCGGCCAAAGTGGAGCCGGACTATCCCCCGTATTGACTATGTCCAACTCTTTCAGGGTGATATTGAGTAGAATAAGAAATTGATTTGGGCAGAGAAAAAAAGCAGACCGAGCCAATGAATCAGAGCGAACAATCTAGTGCTTCCCAGAAGCAAATTGCCATAATGCTAGTAGAAGATCACCTTATTACTCGCATGGGACTGCGGTTTGCTCTCGAGCAAGTAGGCGATCTAAAAATAGTAGCTGAAGCCGAAGACGGCAACAACGCAGTGACAACAGCTCTTCAAATAAAGCCTAATGTCATCCTTATGGATATTGGCTTACCTGGCATTAATGGCATTGATGCGGCACAACAAATCAAGAGCAAAGAACCGGCAATCCGCATTGTCATGTTGACATCACACAATCTTGACGAAGATATCCTGGCTGCTCTCGCTGCCAACTGCGATGGCTATTGCCTCAAAGACGTGGCAGCAGACCAACTTGTCAACGCCATAAGAACAGTCAACAATGGTGGCATATGGCTAGATCCATCAATTGCCAAGCGGGTCATTCGCGCCTTTGTCGAGCAGAAGCCAGCAGCGGCGCCGGTCAATAGCAGTACTCTCTCTGAGCGAGAATTAGAAGTGCTAACTCTCGTGGTAGAAGGGTTAAGCAATCAACAAATAGCCGAGCGCTTAATTCTTAGCACTGAAACCATAAAAACGCACATGCGTCATTTGATGGAAAAACTTTCGGTTTCAGATAGAACCCAGGCAGCAGTAAAGGCCTTACGCACCGGCTTAGTTTAAACAGTTTACTCTAGCGAAGAACTAATAAGTAAACCGCTTATCGGCAACTTCACTGTAATAGTCGTGCCTCCTTCTGCTGTACTGTCACAAGTTATACGCCCCTGATGCAACTGAGCAATGCGATGGCAGAGATAAAGCCCAAGACCTGTTTTAGCAACATAGGTTTTGCCAGGTACGCCTTGCCAGAACTTCGAAAGCATTCCTGGCTTCACCTCATCTGGCATGGGTTTGCCAAAATTATGGATGCGCACACAGAGTTTAGAATCGACCAATTCGGCGGAGACGCTAATCAACTGACCGTTATCACTATATTTGAAAGCATTGTCGAGTAAGTTGGAGAACAGCGTGCGCAGCGCGTCTTCATCAACCCAAAGGCGACAAGCCGATGCCAACGCATCAAAAGAACAATAGATTTCTATCTTGTGGGCCTGCGAAAATTGGCGAACACAATCTTGCAAAAGCTCTTTGGCATTAAGAATGACGCGACTGAGATCACTGCCCACTTCATAGCGGTATATTTCAAGCAAACGCTGAACAAGCTGCAACTGATTCTTATTGGCCTGTTGCATCACCATCAAGGCTTCACTCTGCGCCTCATTTAAGTCACCAAGCTGCCCGCGAAGCAAACCGCTGAGCAAATTCTCGGTACCAATCAAAGGTATGCTCATATCGTGGGCCAAAGTGGCAATAAAATCTTGAATAGCAGCCATTCTTAGGGTCTGTTCTTCCGAGCGACGCCGTTGAATGGCATAGCGAATGCTACGCACTAGCGACTCATTGCCGACATTTTGCTTTACTAGATAATCTTGAGCCCCCAGACTAACTGATTGCAGGCCAAGCTGCTCATTATCACTACTGGTCAAAATGATTATTGGGCAGCCGTCGATAAATTCTCTAGCTCGACTCAAAGAATCAAGGCCGCGACTATCGGGTAAATTTAGGTCAAGCAGAACAACATCCGGCCTCTCGTCTTTTAAATAGCGCTGGGCTGCAGCCATATCGCTCACCCTTTGCACATCGAACTGCGGCTGCTTACGAGCAGCAAGAAGTCTTTTGACATATTCACAATAGAATTTGTCGTCTTCGATCATGAAGACATTTACTTGTTGCAAACTCTCATTGGTTGCCATTTATATCTACAATCTCTTCAGTGCAAGTAACTTGCAAATCAGTTGGTTGGTTAGCCTGTATACCTGGCCATTACAGCCATCATACTCCTTTAGAGCAGAAACACATCCCCCAGATGGTTCGCCGAAAGGGTGATAAGGCCCTAAAATACGTCCGCCGGGTGATAGCTAATTTATGACCAGCCAGGGAAAATTAGACTGTGCGAAGACATGTACGCACGATACAAAAGGAACCCAAAAGGCTAAACATGACAAAAGAGCAAAAGCTAGACAGGCAATTGAAAATATTGATTGTTGACGACGATGCTTTTTTTCGTCAGCTACTAAATCGAATTCTTTCAGACGCTGGCTACAAAGTAATTGAAACAAGCAGTGTGGGCGATGCAATTTGTGCCTTAAATCAGCTGCCAGATTTAGCCATCATCGACTACCTCATGCCGGGTAGTAACGGCGCTAATTTTATTAAAGAGCTGAGAGCAAATTACTACCGATTTCCGATTGTCTTTTGCTCAGGCGCAGTAATCGACAATGACACTTTTGCTTCAATGGTGAAAACTTATCAAGTCGATATGATTATTCAAAAACCAATACATCCCGAAATGTTCGTGCAACAAATTGCCGAATTATTTGAGCCGCGAGATGACAGAACTAGATTGGCCGAGCTAGAAGCCGAGCTAGAAAGAGATCTGCAACCAGATTTGCTTTTAGAAGCAAAAGGCGCAGCCATTAATGAGAACAAACAGCTCACAGAAGATTTACTCCAGCAAGATCTTTTGCTACCAGAAACAGAAGGGTCTCGAGCAATCAGAGAAACGGAAGAGGCAATAGCTGAACTAGGTTGTATCTACTTACTTGAGCTGCCAAATGAGCTAGAGCAAATAACCACTGAGATCTTAACGGCTGCACAAAAAGGCGATGCCAGCAGCCTGGGTAAAGCCAGCTATAGAGCCCACCAAATCAAAGGAACCTCAGGTTCACTTGGCTTTGACGCTCTCAGCCAGATTGGCTCAGCCTTAGAAAAACAACTAATTGCTATGGGCAAACTAGATCTCACTGGCGAAGAACTCAATTGGGAAGGAATTTTAGCTCTAGTAGAACAGGCAAAAACATGGATTGAGAATAAGCTAGCGGAACTGAATTCAGCGGCTCCAGGAAGAATCAAGACAACAGATTTAGATCAAAGTAAAACTGACAGCGCCAAGAGCAGAGTCTTGCCACCACGAGTTTTGATAGTGGCAAGCGATCAAGAACTAATTTGCACACTAACAAGTGGCCTAGAAGAAGAACGTATGGCCGTAACTTCGCTAACCAGCAGCATGGAAGCTTTTAGCGTGCTAGATGATTTTCAACCAGAGCTAGTCTTGCTGCAAGAGACAATGCCAAGCGTTAGCGGTAATGATGTTTGCCGAATGATTCGCTGCAACTCACGCTGGAAAGCCTTACCTATATTGATCTTGATGGATACTAAGGGCTGCACGGCAGAATCACGCCAGAAATTATTCGAAGCCGGTGCCAATGATTTCATTCTCACCCCCTTGGCCCACCTCGAACTACTGGCCAAGATCAAGCTTCACCTGGGCCTACCGGCAATAAATCAACAGCTGGCTTTCTAAGCAAGCCAGCTGCTACAGCAGACCTTGTAATATAGCGGCAACAAAATGGAACTAATTAGCAGGTAGTCAGTCTACTGCCACTATCTGATAGTCTTTGCAATGCCATAAATCAAAAGGAACACCCATGCCTCAGAAGAATTCTGCCTTACCTTTTTTGCTTTCCCTTCTTACTCTTTCCAGTCTTTCCACTCTCACACTGGGCCAGCCGGCTTCAGCCGCACCAAGAGTGACGACGACAACCAGAACTACAAGTACCACGGTAACTAAGAGAGTACCGGTCTGGGCTGCCAAACTGAAGGTGCCATATCGCTCCTGGCTGCCGCTTAACCAACCCAAAGAAGTATTGCTGTGCGTTCATGGCTTAGGCTTCAGCAGCGCCTCCTTCGCAGAATTTGGCAGAAGCATGGCTGGTCGTGGCTTTGCTGTGTACGCTGTAGATGTACGTGGTTTCGGTCAATGGGCCAAACGCAAAGGACAAGATACTGTAGATTTTGAAGCTTGCTTGCTAGACATAGAGCAAGCTTTGAAAGCATTGCGCAAAGCTTATCCTGGCGTTCCAGTATTCATGGTAGGGGAATCAATGGGCGGAGCCATTGCTATGGCTGCCACAGCTCGCCATCCAGAACTAGTTGATGGTTTAGTTTCATCAGTACCATCGAGCGACCGCTACTTTAAAATCGGCGGAGAGATTATTGTCGGTGCTCACTACTTAGAAGATCCAGACAAAAAAATTGATCCTGAAATCATAGATAAAATCAGCACAGACGAGAGAACAAGAGCTCAAATGACTAACAATTCGATGAACCGCCTCGAATTGTCACCAAAAGAATTAAAGCAGTTTGAGACTTTCATGAAAGGCAATTTCGACAACGCTCATCTCATTGAAAAGCCACCGGTATTGATGCTCGCTGGCTTCAAAGACAAGCTCGTCAAGCCAGAAGGCACCATCGAACTCTTCAATGCCCTGTCCACCCAAGACAAACTCTTGATGGTAATCGGTGATGGCGAACACCTCTTGCTCGAAGAAAATCAATTGACCAATCAACTAGCACAGATGCTCAACGTCTGGATCACAGACGAAGGCAGAACATACCGAAGCGGTCGGCACTAAGTGCACTAAAACTTAGTTAGGACGAATGCTAATTCGGAAAGGCGCAGCGGGCAAATTCTCAACATTGAAGAGAGTAGCCTTAGCTGCGTCTTTCCAGTCGTAACGAACCTCAATTGGATTAACAATCTGAGGGCTGCTAACCAGCAGATCATGATCAACAATTTTCACTTCGGCCGGGAATAAGCGCCCTTTGGTATCAATCATTTCAAAACCAGTAGGCTGACCAACTTTAAGCCGCAGAGCTAAGCCATCCTTAGCATTGCTAAAATGCACCTTAATAGCCGAGCCTTGACTGTCATAGCCTTCATAGAGCGGGCCAAAAGCTGTCTTCTTTCCTTCAAACAACTTAGTGAGAATGGCCTGACTAAGGCGACCCGGCAATCCATCTAACTGATTCAAGCTATGGTGCTTCGTGTAATCAGTAGTTACGATCATAGAAGTAGATCCAACCGCTAGAGCTGAAGCTTGCGCGTCGCGCATATTCACCCAAGAATTTTCAACACCAATGCAGGCTGCCAGTGTATTTATGTCAAAGGTATTGGAAGCAACAGCGCTACTCGGTAGCTGTACAAAGAAAAATGGAATATCCGGTTCTTGTGCCCAGCGAACACGCCAATCGCGAATCAGCATCGGCAATAATTTGCGATAGCTAACAGCTTGCCCCAAGTCATGTAGGCCTTGATACCAGACAACGGCTTTGAGAGCATAACCGACCAGGGGCGCCACCATGCCATTGTAAGCGACACAGGGTTTAGAAACGCTGCTCAATGTCGGCTTGCCATCAGGGGTGGTGGCAGCCTCCGCTGCTTTAAGACTGGGATCTAAAATCGGCCGAAAGACCGACATCTGCATTAAGCGATCTTTTGAAATCCATGATGCAATCGGAGTTTCCGCATAAGAACAATCGATGATACCAACTGGCACTTTTAAATTAGCTTCTAGATTACGGCCAAGATTGTAAGCAAGAGCAGAGCACTCAGCCAATGTAGCCTTATCGCCACCACTACTATTATTGTTATTGCCAGAGCTGACCTTCCAGCTCCCTGTAAGCACCGCAGAAGGATTGGCACTGACCTTCTTGGGCACAAGGAAAAAACGCAACTTATTGCTAGTATTGCTAGACTTGCCTGCGCTGCCCAGAGCATAATCAGAAGGAGGAAGACTCTTCAATGAGTCGAGCAACTCACTCTGTCCAGCACAAAGAAATACTTCGCCGACTTGCACATCTTTAAAGACCACAAGATTCTCGCCCTGCACCTTCAGTTCACGGGTCGGTCCTAGCTCGGCCTCTTCCAGCACCACATGCCAATTACCACTCTTACTGGCGACACAACTGGCGTGTTGATTACCAAAACTAACTTGCACCTTTTCTGCCGGCTTTGCCGTACCCCAGACTTTAATAGGCACATCTTGCTGCAAGACCATATGGTCAGAAAATATTCCAGGCAACTTCACGGCCGCAAAAGCAGGCTGACTGAGAAATGAGAGCAGGACAATTAACAGGACTTTTCTCAAAAACAATTTCTTACCGATGGCCGGGAGTTAAGTATCACAAGTATTTCAAGAGTTCAAAGTATCAGATAGCTTTAGCCCCAGGTGTGAAAATTGTCTCACTAGCACCAGGTAGCCAAAACGGTTGAAAAGAAGCAGGTAGTGCCTTGAATTCGCCCTTTGGTCGAACCCTGATTTAGCTAACAATGTAAACTGGCAGAAGGTTATAGAAGAATTCACTCAGCTCCTGACAATCTACATATGAACAATTTTTCGCGAGAACTTGCCAAATTTCTTTTCGCGCTAGCCCTGTTAGGCCTAGAGCTAGGGCTCGTTCATGCAGTTGCTGCCGAGAGCCCCATAATAGCCATGTCAGCCAGCGAAATAGCCTCCATTAACAAGCTCAGAGCTCTCAAAAAGGCCGACAACTTCAAACAAATTGCCATTGCCTTAAAAGCCATAAAGCCCAATGGTCACAGCCTCAATTACTGCCTGGAAGTACCCCGGGCAGTCACCAGCAGAGCGCACAACATCCAGGCAATCGTCGATTTTCTCACCATGGCCATTGCTATCTATCCCCATAGCGACCAACTCTATCTAACTCGAGCTGAAACCTGGCTTGAAGTAGATGAAAGCGAACTGGCAGAGCCAGACATCCGACGGGCAATCGAATTGAACCCGAGATCAGCCAATGCCCACTCTGATTTAGGTGAATTTTTGCGCAATCAGCAAAAGTACAAAGAGGCTCTGGCTGAGGTGGAAAAAGCCATAGAGTGTGGCGGCCCCAAAGACAAACTATATGACCAGAAAGCTGAACTCCACATACAAATGTTTCAGCTAAAGCAGGCTGAACAAGCATTTAGAGAAGCAATCAAGAACAGTAAACCTTCAGAAACGTGGTTGCCACGTCAGCACCTGGCGCGCATGCTCTGTAGTAGCAAACGTTTTAATGAAGCCCTGGCGGAATACAAGTCATTAGCTGGAGTAAACCCCAGCCCCGAACTTAAAGTCGATATCGCCACCTGCTTAGTTGGTTTAGGAAAGTACAAAGAAGCGCTCACCTTTCTCACTGGCGATTTTCCTGAAGAGTTTAGCCTGCCCAGTCATAGACTGAAGAAACAGTGTTTTGTTGCCCTCAAAGATTCAGCCCGAGCCAAACAAGAAGATCAGATTATTGCCAAGCTCAGTGCCGACTTCTAACATTTTTGCTATAGTGAGACCATGAAAAAGCGCCTGATATTTATTGGATTAATCGGTGCGGCAGTAGCCGCTGGAATTGCTCAAAATGAAGCTGTTTCTAAAGTCGAGCAACCGAAATATGACGTCATAGAAAATTATGGCGCCATCGAAATTAGACAATACGACCCCACAGTCGTGGCCGAAGTAGAAATCGCTGGAGACCAGAAAGAAGCCCTAGAAACTGGTTTTCGTGTGCTGGCTGGCTATATTTTCGGTAAGAATCAATCCAATCAAACTTACAGCACGCAAAAAATTGCCATGACAGCGCCAGTGTCACAGCAAAAGAGCGAGAAAATTCCTATGACTGCCCCAGTTACGGCTGAGGCTCATGGCAGTATCTGGAAGATTCGCTTTACCATGCCTTCACAGTACAGCCTAGCCACTTTGCCCCAGCCTAAGGATGAGCGCATCCACCTGATGGAAGTGGCTGGTGAAAAAGTGGCAGCTATCCGCTTTTCTGGTCTAGCCAGCCAAAAAGACATGGAAAAGAAGGCCGAAGAGCTAGAAACGTTTTTGATCAAAAACAATAAAAAGACTCTTGGCGAACCAGTCCACGCCTATTACAATCCGCCTTGGACCTTGCCATTTATGCGCCGCAACGAAGTGTTAATCAAGCTTTCCACCTAATATTTTCGCCTGCCAAAAGTTAGACAGAATTTGGCCCTAATGTAGTTGCCAAGGAACTCCCCCCGTTCCTGACACCCACCAGGGATTCTGAAAAACATTTGGAGGTTCGTTATGGGCAGTGATTCAACAAACAGATCTATTGCAAATGATTGTTTCGAAAGCCGTCACTCAAGATTAGAGCAATGTGACTTAGTCTCACAAACTTACTCTTTTGCTAACCCTTGTGAAAATCAAATTGGTCGGCGCATTCTCCCCGAAGTCTATCCGAGCTTCGAGCCACAAAGAATGTTCAATAGAAATGGCAGCGAAATCTCCTTCGACGAATTCGATCGAGTGACAGCCATGAGAGATGCAGCCAACCGCAACTTCGAATTTAAATACGATCGCAAAAGCGGAGAACTAAACCAGGTCAAAAATGAATATGGCACCTGGCACAGACACAAGCACACTGATGAATGGAGATCTGACAACGGTGGCAAATGGCGCGGCGAGATCGAAGTTAATGCCCGCGGCTATTCTTATACCAATTATGACCCTAATCAGGGCCGCGGCGATCGCACCACCTACCGACCAGACGGTAGCAAAGCTGTTGAATATTTAGGACCAAATCGTGAAGTCTTCTCCCGCCATAGAGAAGATAGAAATGGCAATATCGCCGACGAAGACTTTCGCCAGGGCAAAATCAAATATATTATGAATAACGGACGCCGAGCCGATCGTGACCTCAACGACAACTCAGTAATTGTATTTGACCGCGACGGCAACTTGACGGCCATGAGAGATGCTGGCGGCAAAAAATTCAACTTCTCAGACTTTGACGATCGCGGCCGCCCTCAATCGCTAAAAGACGAAAGAGGCAGCTGGACTCGTCATGGCCAAGATCGCTGGATCAACAATGACACAGGCAAAAGCTGGCATGGTGAAGTCGAAATAGACAAAAACGGAGTCTATTCTTATACCGAAAATGGCCGCAAAGTGACTCACAGTCGAGATGGAAAAACCATAATTAATGACCGCGGCATCATCAGCACTGTTGATAAGGACGGCAGCAAAATCGATAGTTTTGTCGATGGCGATAGAGTTCAAGATGGTGCCAAAGCAGCAATTCAATTTAAGGTGGTCAAAGGCGAAACCAAAATGGGCGTCTTAAATACATTTGGTGCTGAAGCCAAAATTGTGCACGGCAAAGACGAAACCCATGCAGTAATACATAGCAAGCCAGACAGCGCTGTAAGAGCCATGCAAGAAGGGCGAGTTGTCTATAGCTTCAACCACAACGATAGGAACAATCGCGCCGGCAACGCCGACATTTTGCTAGCACCAGCAGAAGTGGCGATGCTCGACCGCTACAGACGAAGCAACCCCAACCAAGATATTGTAGTCATGGCCTGCTATGACAAGCAAGCCCACGGCACCAGATATCAAATCTACGGCGGCCTGGATTTAGCTAGCACCAAAACCGGTGACACCATAAAAGCAGGTGAGATCATCGGCCGTGCTGGCGACCAGGGCTATACCTATGCCGCTCGCAGACAAAGACTGACTGGCAAATCAGTAGACTTGATGATTCAAGGGCAGCGCTAGCAAATTTACATGTAGACAGCAAGCAGCAATTATTCAGTTTTTCACGACGGGGCAGATATTGCGAGCGTTATAAACAGTTATAGCGCTCGCGATCATCTGAATTATTCCTATCAAAATAAACAAAGAGTCGGTAACCATGTCAGCAGAAAGAGAACACCTAGAAAACCATAAGGGCAAAGAGCTCAAGCAAAAGACCGAGACTACTCACCTTCTAGAGTCTCACGGCCAGAGCCACAAAAAATCAGACCCATTAAAAGCAATAACAGCCCATTCAGACAATGGTAAAGCAGCACAGAAACACTTACCTCATTTAGAGATCTTTGACCACAAAAAGCTAAAAGATAAAGTTGTCGACGGCAACCACAAACACAAAGCCGAAGAGCGTTTAGAGGCCGCACACAATCTCTACAAAAACGATCACAAGCAGTTTTCGAAAAGCGATCATAGTGGAAAAAACCATCACTATAAAATAGTAGAACAAAAGAACGAAAAAACTCACGCCACGAGAATCGCCGTATTCGAAATTGACGGCAAGAATGCTCGACTCACCCTAGATGGCACCATGGACCAGAGCGGGAAATTTGCTGCCGCTAAGGAGCAATCTAGACTGGAAAACAAACGAGAAAATAAACCAGAACATAAAGCAGAACAGGAATCTAGACACAGAGAAAGAAGGCACATCGAAAGAAAACATATTGAGGAAGATTCACCAAGCCATAGAAGACATAGACAGCAGCGCGAACATGCCGGTCAAACTCACCGGTCAGCTCTCGATAGCTACTCACGCCCCTTGCACAGCGAAGCTATCAACAGCGAAAGTGCCAGGCAAGCATTTGCTCGCTGGGCAAATCTAAATTTGCCCAGCGATCGCCTAATCAAGCTCGACAACGGCATGGTCTACTTACGCTCAAAACTTGCAGTAGATGCTGATGGTGGCTCAGACTGGCGCAACGACCGTTACGGCCAGGCCACCACAAGCCTCACCAATGCTGACGGCAGTGCTCTTGACGCCAATAAGGTCAACTATTTTGTGCTGCCCATGACTGACGAATACAAACAAATGGGAATCAAGCTCGGTGACCTTGCCTGGGTACGCAATACCCGCACGGGCAAAATGGTAGCGGCAATTTTCGGAGATCACGGCCCCAAGAGAAAAATTGGCGAAGGCTCACAGGCCCTCTGTCGCGCTCTCGGATTGAGTGGCGACCCCAATCATGGTGGCACAGACAAAAAAGAAATCGAATTTCTCATCCAACCTAAGTCAGGCAACGGTAAAGGTGATATCGCCAAAGACCAGGGCTTGATGGTGGCAAGACTAGCACCGCCGCCCCAGGCCACTTCTAAAATAGGTGATCGCATTGTTGCCAGTGCCCAGGCAGCCGAGGGAGAAAAACTCTGGCGAGCTGAAGCCACAGCGACAAAAAACGGCCGTCTCGGCTGTGCCATATCAACCTCCGAAGTTTTAGCCCAAGCAGGTCTTGATATCGACAAAGAAACCGGAGCCTGTGCCCTGGTTGAACAATTACAAGATCGGGGCTGGAATAAAGTAGCAGTCTCCCAAGCTCAACCAGGCGACGTAATTTATGGAGCTAAACCAGGTAAAGAGGCAGCAGCAGGCGGTGGCAATGCCCATGTCGGTATCGTCGGCGAGCGCCAGGACGGCAAACTAATGGTTTATGCCAATGTCTCAGCCACCGGTCGCTGGACCCACGAAAGTGCTAACCGGGCCTTCAGCCCCAACCGTTTTGGCAATCAAATTTGGGCATTCCGTCCACCCCAGTCTTCGCAGGCATGATCTTGGGTTAAACTACTGCCATATGTCTAGCACTAAGTTTGGCCCCTTCAATCTAACCCTATCGCGCAAGGCAATTATTCTTGTCTCTGTGCCTCTAATTTTCGAATTGCTTTTCGTTGCTGGCCTAGTCACCTTATTGGAACAGGCAGAACATGAAAGAGCAAGAGAAGCCCATGCCAGAGACGTGGCCACCCACGCCAATTCACTCTTGCGACTGTTATTAGATGCTGGCATTTCTAGCATACTGAGCTATTTAACCGAGTCTGAAAGTCATCGTAAGCGCTACCGTCATCTAGTAGACGTTTTTAATAGCGAAGCGCGGCAATTGAAACTATTAGTGCGCGACAACGAACACGAAAGCGCCATTTTCAATCGACTAGCTGCTCTCAACGATGTTTGTATAAAGCAATTGAGTGCCACCCATGAACCAATGGTGAACGGCGACAAAGTCGCCCTCTTACAAAAATGGATTTCGCTGCAAAAGAACCTCAATCAAATTTTTCTCTTGGCAGACCAATTAGTAGAAGAACAACAAGCAGTACAGTTAGAAAAAAAAGAAGCGCAGATTCGCTACAGAAGCAGCGTCAAGCTTCTAATTTTTGTCGCTGTCATATTCAATATTTTGCTGGCCTTTGTTTTAGTGGCCTACTACAACCGTGGTACCACGCGAAGACTCAAGGCTCTAGTGGCAAATACTAGACAACTAGCAGCAAATAAACCTTTAAATGCACCAATCAAAGGCGACAACGACGAAATTGCTGAACTAGATAGCACTTTTCGCTCAATGGCGGCAGCTTTAGCAGAAGCCCTGAGAAAAGAGCGAGCAGTAGTTGAAAACGCCGTTGATGTAATTTGTTCTATTGATGAGCAAGAACGCATAGCCAACGTCAACAGTGCCGCCTTAAAAGTTTGGGGTTATGAACCCGAGCAGTTAATTGGCCTCAGGCTAAGTCAATTTCTCAATGGCGAACAGCTGCAAAATACGCAGCTCAAAATTAACGCCATTATCACAAGCAAAAGCGAAGGCACCTTCGAAAATCAAGTCAGGCACAAAGCAGGCAAATTAGTCGACATGCTCTGGACAGCGCAATGGTCAGAGCAAGAAAAAGCACTTTTCTGCGTAGCCCACGACATCACTGAACGCAAAAAAATCGAAAGCTTAAAACAAGACTTTGTCGCCATGATTTCCCATGATTTACGCACGCCACTAACCTCAGTGCAAGGCTTTCTCGATCTACTAGAAGTAGACGCTTACGGCAAAATGTCAAAGGCTGGCAAAGAGAGCCTGGAGCTGGCCGAAATGAATATCGGCAGAGTTGTGCACCTGGTCAATGATATTCTCGATATTGAAAAACTAGAAAGCGGCATGCTTACTTTTCAAATGGAAGCAGTGGATTTAAATGCCCTAATTGTCAGATCAATAGAGTCGGTCACTGGTTTTGCTAAACAGCAAGCGGTGACAATCAACTACGAAGAAACGGATGAAGATATCGCAGTGATGGGAGACAGGGAACGCCTTACCCAGGTAGTAGTTAATCTGTTGGCCAATGCCGTCAAGTTTTCCGAAAAAGATGGTCTTGTTAGTGTTGTGCTGAAGGCCGACGATTTAGTAGTCGTAGAAATTATCGACAACGGTCGCGGAGTGCCAGAAAGCCAACGAGCTTCGATCTTTGAGCGTTTTCGACAAGTTGAGAGCAGCGATGGTCGAGAGGGCACAGGCTTGGGTCTGGCAATCTGTCGGGCAATAATTGAAGAGCTCGGTGGCACCATCGGTGTATCTGATTTAGACAAGCAAGCCAAAGGCAGCAAATTTTGGTTTAAACTACCAAGAAAGCAGCAAGGTCAAAGTACAATCGTATAGATCTGGTATTAGAACGGGAGCGCTTAATGGCAAAAATCTTACTGGTAGAAGACGACGCCGGGCTCTGCCGTATGATCAACGATTGGCTCACCCTTGAGCACCATCATCTAGAAATCTCAACTGATGGCAAAGATGGTCTAGAAAAAATGCGTTTCTATCAATATGATTTGGCCATCTTCGACTGGTCTCTGCCCCAAATGTCTGGTATTGAAATCTTGCATGAGATTCGCAAGCTAGGGCTCTCCACCCCGGTGATTATGCTCACCGGGCGCAATACCATTGTCGACAAAGAAGAAGGCCTGGACGCTGGGGCCGACGACTATTTGACCAAGCCTTTCCATATGAAAGAACTGAGCGCCCGTATCAGAGCACTACTGCGCCGACCAAGAGCCATGGTTGGAGAAGTATTTCAATGCGGAGACTTAGTAGTCGATCGCGGCACCTACAAAGTGACAAAAGCTGGCACCGAATTAAAACTTCTACCTAGCGAGTATGCCTTACTTGAATTTTTGCTGCGTCACCCTAACCAAGTATTTACGCAAGAAGCCTTATTAGACAGGGTCTGGTCTTCAGAGTCAGACGCCACCAGCAATGCTCTCACCACTTGCGTCAAACGCCTGCGCAAAAAAATTGATAGCGAAAATCAAGAATCAATCATCAAGACTGTCTACGGTGTTGGATATAAGTTAGAAATCTAATTGAACCGAATCTCAATTTAAGCTTCCTTCCAGAACTATTTCTTCCAGGGCATAATACAGAGGCTGATCGACTTCCGCCGAACAAAGCGAACGAGCAAACTGCCTGAGCTCGTTGTATGCATCCCACTGACACTCAAAGAGAATTTCAGGTGGGCATTTCTTCCAACCTAATAACTGTTCAACAAATGATCTGCGACAAAAACCATCGGGACCATGCTCGTAGAGCCACAGAAAACAATCTGCCAGTTCAGCTCCTCCACTGTCAGAGGCAAGGTCCCTAAGCTCCATTCCAACTGAATGAATTTCTTCCAGAGAGCGCATTTTCTTAAGGGACTTGAGAATAAGAGCACTATCTTCAGGCAAATAATTGAAACGCAAAAGCTCCAAGGCCACTGGTATCATCGACCGATTAGCTCCTTGCAGAAGCTGAAGGGCCTTGCGCCGAACGTTGACCTCTCTTACATGTGACAGGGCAGAAGCAGCTGCATGCACCAGCGCACGACTAGATGAATCAAGCAAAGCAAGGAGCTGGTCATTGACAAAGGGCACAGGCTGGCGCCAGAACAGGCGCAGATAGGCCAGCTGCTTAAACTCAGAGCGCGTTCTCAATAGCAATTGCAAAACCTTTCCACCATCATCTACTGATAGATCACGACCAGTGCGCCGAATTTCCCCTTGTGATAGGGTGACATCTTCTCGCTCAATCCTCGTCAGCAATTCGTCCAGAGAGGGCACACTTCGCCAACGACTGCCATTCACTGCCGCAGAAGGTTTAGCCAGCCGACGTTCTTCAGCACGACCGCAAGCATCCAAAAAGTTCTGAATGTAGACATCATCCAGCGAAAATTTATAGAGCTGCGTTCTTATTGCTTCTGCGCTGAGACTCTCTCGAGCATGCTCCATAATTACGTCACAGTCATAGTCATCAATGCTCTGAGAAGCGCTACCCAGAGAACGCGCCACAAACTTGAGGCCATGAAGACCGCCGACATCGACAACATCACAACCGCAAAGGGTACGACTACTTCCGCCTGATACAAGCGCCTTGAAGAGACGATAAGTAGCAGGACGAAACTCTATAAGACCCAGCTCAAAGAAGTAAGCAGAAACTTCTATTTGCTGGACTAAATCATAGTCACGGTCCTTGCGATTCTTTATGCTCTCTAAAAAACGATAGGCATATTGGCGACTATGCCCAGTGGCTTCCACTAGGCGCAGCAACCAGGCACTGCGAGATCCTTCAATCTGCATACAATAGGCAGTGTTCTTGAGCAGAGCCCGATCGATTATCTCCTCCAATCCCTCGTCACCATACTCAGTGACATGCAACAATGCACGGCCATGGCCACGACTAACAGCACGCGCAAATGCGCGCGCCGACAATTTCTTTACTCTCATTCAAAAACTTCTCCGCAGCAATTAAAGCTTGAGCCGCTGTAAGAGCGACATTACCTGGTGACAAAAATCGGCAGACAAATCGAAACAATCATTTCGATCGCCTGCTACGGGCAATATCAGCGCCGAGGCCACAAGCCAGCGTTTGCCTTGGTAGTTTCAGTAATGAATAATCTGTGCTAGAACAAGCCTTGAAAGCAGAGTCGGCTGGAATTCAATTTCTTAAACATGTCGCAGCCCTCCGAGCGATAACTTTCTGTCACTCTACCATCGATGTCAGGCGGCTGTCAATTTCGCAAATACTCGGGCAGTTTAACTAGTGAAAACATTTCCATTGGCTTGAAATCCAGGAAAAACCTGAGCTAAGGCAGATTTAGGAACATGCATTTGTTCGCCGAGCACGGCGGTAAGGACAGAGCGAAAATCTGTTGTAGCAGGTAAGTCACGATCTTCATACAAATCATTGGCCTTCAATCCGCCAAATCGACCATAAACTTTGCCACCATTTACGCCACCACCAAGCAACCACATAACGTTACCGTGACCATGATCGGTGCCACCATTGCCATTCTCGTGGGCCGTGCGGCCAAACTCTGACATTACTACGATGCTGGTGTCTTTATAGAGTGGCCCTAAACCCTTAACGAGATCAGCCAAGCCATTGGCGAGAGGCGACAAATGCCCAGCCAAAGCGCCTTGCTCTGCCCCTTGGCGAATATGGGTATCCCAGCCGCCAAAATCAACAAAGGCCACTTGCACAGAGGCATCTTTGCGAAAAAGAGTAGCTAGTTGTTTGCCAAAGCTAGGATAAGCATTTGGTGAGACTGCTCCACGATTAGCAATCATCTGCTCTTTTGCATCACCGTCAGAATAAATGTCTTGTGGGCTGGCCATAATTTGATTGACAGTCTTATGGGCCGCCATGCCCTCGGCAAAGGACGCGCCAATGTCATT
>JAUPUU010000255.1 GCA_030917395.1 Cyanobacteriota bacterium erpe_2018_sw_21hr_WHONDRS-SW48-000092_B_bin.40 | reverse complement strand
CACTGATAAAGCCAAACTTGTTCAGATTCTCGACGGCACCGAGTGGGTCTTTTTCTCCCGTTTGGTTTTCTAGTTTTTTGACCGCGTCTAAGTGTTGAAAACTCAGCATTGAAACGGCCAT
Organism: Cyanobacteriota bacterium erpe_2018_sw_21hr_WHONDRS-SW48-000092_B_bin.40; assembly: GCA_030917395.1. Lineage (GTDB taxonomy): Bacteria > Cyanobacteriota > Vampirovibrionia > Obscuribacterales > Obscuribacteraceae. Next base: position 3,598 of record JAUPUU010000255.1, on the reverse strand, counting down.
GAGCTTGTTTGAGAGGGCGGCAGCGGCGGTCTTGCTCGTTTTGAGAAAGGCCGTGCTCAAAATCAGGGGCTCAAGATTGACATAACTGATCGAGCTGACCATATAAAAATCTTGCTGAAGTGCACCTTCTTGGTTTGGTTCTGCTTCAAGAACACTGCTAATCAATGCCACGGGGCAGGCGATTTGCCTGGCCAGTGAGAGGTGGCTGGCCAATTAGTGACCCTCTTGTTCTGCTTTGCTCTTCTCTAAGCGATCTTTGCCCGAGAGTATTGGTGCCACTACAAGTGATTTGCCGGGGCGCAACATGTCGCTGCCATAGCTAGGTGTAAGATCGGTGATGCGACCTTCAATGGCTGAAACTTTGGCTGGGTCTAGAGTTTTGCCGCGGATAAAGTCGCCAATTAAATCGACTTGCGAAATCTTCAAGGGTTGCACATTTAGTTCGCGGTGGACCTGTTCGATTGGCTTGTCACCAAAGATTCCATACTTCCACCATTTCTCTAAGGGGTGGAAGCGGGCGGCGACGCTATAGGTTTTATTGGGATCGACGGCCTCGTATACTCCTTGCTCATTGAGAATTTGCATTCCTGAAATGCGCTGACCATCGAGACCGCCTTGCTTCAGGCCTGGCTTGGTGGCGTCGTAGGCATACTTCATGCCGCTAACCTGAACGAAATTGCCCGGCTCATCTACATGTTCTTCGACTTGCTCAGCAAAGAGATTCTTCACTCGACTTAGCGTGCTTGGTTTAGTTGCCGCTACTCTTTCGCGCACACCATATTCGATGGCATCTTTTAGTTGGGCGCCGGTCAAATTCATTAGGGCAAGCTCTTTTTGTTCGCCCTCCCGTTTGCCCGCATTCATGACAATGTTGGCAATATCTAGACGGGTTAGTGGAACATTTTCTGGAATGCCTGTGCGTATACCACCAGAGTGCACCAGGGCAATCTGCGGCGCTTGATCGCCCAGCCTTTCTTTGAGGCCAAAGCGAACAGCATCGGCAAAGAGGTTACCCATTTCTGTTTCTCTGCTGCGCGATCCAGCAGCACTGTAGCGCTTCACTGCCTGGCTGTCGTAAGCCTCGCTCTTCAAGGCATTGATTTCACCCGCCGTCTCGTCTAAGAATTTGCGAATACTGGGGTCTTCAGCAATGTTGTCAGTAACCTGATGCAGTTTGCTTGTGGTCAAAAAGCGATGGGCTGTGCCATCTGGTTTGATAGCTTGATTAAACTCGCCAAGCCAATTGCCACTGTGGCCAGCTTGCACGATTGGTATTTCGAAATTACCCGCACTGCTGCCGTTGCCCGTTGAGGCCAATTTGCGTCTAAATGGATTGAGTCTTTCAAAGCCTGAGGCTTCACTCTGCGCGCCGACCCAGATTGGTCGAGGTAAGGCGTCGTGAGAGTGCGCTCCGACAATGCCAGCTACTTTTATGTCTTTGGCAATTAAATGTTGGGCCAGTTTTATGTCTTCGCCCAAGCCGAGGTGAGAGTGAATCTGGAAGATTGACACACCTTCTTTCTTTAATTGATTTACTGCCGCTTCCACGGTCACTTTCGGGTCGATATACTTGAGCCCGCCAACTGCACCTTCTTCGGTGGTTACCCCAATTGTGCCGATTTTAGTTTTACCCCAGGGTGTTTCTACTTCGCGCACAACATAGGGTTTCAAGATGCGCTCATATTGAGGATGCGCTGAGACATCTAAGTTAGAGGCAATGAGCGATACATCTGGGTGCTGTTGCAGCAGAGGTTCCATAACTGCTGGGTAGCGGGGCACGTCAGAGCGGCCACCGGGAGCATCGTAAGCGTGGTTTCCAGGTACGATTTCTTTTGCGCCCATTTTCATTAGCGCTTCATTTTCAATTTTGCCACCGTTGGTAAAAGCAAAATTGACTCGACCTGATTCGATGTCTCCAGGCACAATGAATCTCGCCTCTACTGCATGGGCTTGAGAAGCGGCCATGCGCTGATCTAGCAAGGTTTTGATGCGTGGCAATTGCTCAGTGTTACTGTGAAAATCATTGATGTGATAAGTGTCTAGTCGCAATACATTTTTGTCTGGGGTCACCGCATTTTTGAGTTGGCCAAAGACCTCACTGCGTCTGCCAATGAGAGTGGCGCCTCCTGCAAGTGTTCCACCAAAGGCGGCACCAATAGCGGTATCGTGGCCAACTTGCATGAGGCTCTTGGCCAGTCCGGCGCCGGGGTCGTTTTTAATTTCATTCCAGTTCTCGCTCACCCGGTGCGGTGCGCTCCAAATCGCAGCACCACTAGAGCCGCCCACTACGCCACGAAGAAGATTGGTCTTCAGGCCATAGGCCACTGATTCTTTAGCGAGCAATTTACCGGCATCTTCAGCTAGTGACTCTGAAACCGTTTTGCCCAGAGCTTCTCGGCCAATTGATGTGAGATATTTTTTTGCTACGACTTTTTCTACAGCGCTGGCGCCAATGCCTGCAACGGCATCAACTCCACCCCAGGCGAAGTCGCTGACAAACGAACTGGTGCGATCTTTGCTATCGAGCATGACCGCTTCCATTGAAGCTTTTGTGCCATATTTGATAGTGCCGCCAGCTAGCATGGCTACGGGAATGGTGAGCGCTTTGCCCCAATTGTGCGTCACTGCTGCCGCTGCTAGTGAAAATACAACCGTGCCGCCCACTCCTGCTGCCAGGCTGCTGGTCATTTCTGCGGCTGCTTGTTTTAAGCTAGGATCGTGTTCTTTGACTGGTTTGATGATTGGTGGTGGCTGGTACGCCAATGCCGGATTATCGCGGCCCATCAATCCGACGAGGTTAATCTCAGAAGCTTTGTTGGCCTCGACAGCTGCCGGGGGCTTAGGTGATTCAATGTTTGTTTCAGGACCGGACAAATCGGCAACCCCTTTTCAACCTGCCTGAAGATTAGGTTACTAATGGAATAATTGATAAGGTGTTAGTCCCATGAAGCTTCGTATTTCCACCATTTTAGCCATGAATTAATCTGTTTATCGGGCCCTGCAAGCTAAAAGAACCCTCAATTACCTAGTAACTCTAAATTGCCTATTAACTGTCCCCTATTAGATGATGTGCCGTCGACCTGCTGTAAATGCCAGGCTCAGCTCTGCTTGCGCCAGCAGGTGCTAAATTTGGCCCTGGGCGAAGATGAAGAATTGATGTGTCTCAATTGTTTGGCGGCCGACAATAACAAGAGCAATGCCGAGCTGTTGGAGAGTTTGGCCAGTTATATTGCTGGCAGGGAGTGTTTCTCCAAGCCATGGCAACGTTATGCTTCAGTTGATTTTTGTCCTAATCCACTAGGATGTATACCAGAAGTTTGTTTCAAGGCTGGTCCGTAAGTTTGCGTTTGAGCATTATGCGAGGAATCTATGGAAGAGAGCAGGGGGAAATTGGGGGACGAAAATGCCGCAGCAATTGGTGAAGAGCCCATGTTGAAGCTCGATTTGCGCGGTGTGGCCTGCCCCATGAACTTCGTCAAAACCCGCTTGAAGCTAGATAAAATGGCAACGGGAGAGCTTCTTGAAGTTTTGCTCGATAGCGGAGAACCAATCGAGAGTGTCAGTAGTAGTGTCTTAAGTGAAGGCCATCTCATTGAAT
>JAUPUU010000254.1 GCA_030917395.1 Cyanobacteriota bacterium erpe_2018_sw_21hr_WHONDRS-SW48-000092_B_bin.40 | reverse complement strand
GGTTTCCTTGAGCGCCATAGGTCGGTCTGGCAAGCCGTCAGTAATCATGGCGATAAGCAAGGGCCGCTGTCTATCTCCAGGGGCAAGAGCCTTTCGAGCAGCAAAGTATTGAGCAAGCTGTGACTTGATTGCTTTAGTCATGTCAGTATTGCCGCTGGGCTTATTACTTGCGAAAAAGCCAGCGACACTGCCCCATGCGACATCTGGGTAGACCTTGAAATTGTCACTAAAGGCAACCATTCTAAGATGGTTACCTAAAGGCACATGCAACACATCTCTCAAAACTTTGGTCTGAGTCTGGCACCACTGCCAACGGCTTTGACCAGCGCAATCGGCAATCGCCATCGAATGAGAGGCATCAATAAAAACAATGACATCGTAAGTCTTTAAATTCTCCAGCTGTACTCTATCTAGAGCTGGTTCTATTATGGGCTGTGGAGCAGGCACAGTAATGGAGAAAGCATCACCGGCAAGTGGCAGCAGAGCAAGACTGGCGCTCAGACACAAAGAAGCAATAGCCATAAGTTTGAAATTGCGCGCACTGTTACTAAGCATAGCCTTTCCTCGAACGTTACCGAGGACACCGACGCCAGCCTTGGCAGCTAGTTCCAATTGATTTTATCTTCTTGTTTCATCACAGCTGAATTGATGCGCGGTCTGGCGAGCCAAACGCCACAAGGCTATTTTAAAATGGGCTGTAACAATGCGATGGAAGCCACAGGCGCGCATTTCTCTATAGGCTTCTAGCAAAGACCAATCGTGGCGAAGAATTCGATACATAGCCACCATCACACCAGTGCGATCGGCGCCATGAAAACAATGAATGAACACCGGATGATTAGCTTGATCATCGACTATCTCAAGCAACTGCCTAACATGATCATGGTTGGGTAAAGTCCAGTAATTGAGCGGAATACTGACAAAACGCATGCCCAAACCCTCGACTATGCGTCTTTCGGATTCAACCCTTCTTTTACGCCAGCGCAGACTAACAACTGTTTTGACAGCCAATTCACTCAAAGCAACAAAACCCTTTTCATTGGGCTGCCCACCACGATACAAGCGTGGCGATACTTGATGAAAGTTACTAATTGGCATAGATCGATTCGGTTCAGTCATTTTTACAAGTAACAAAAATATCTAGGTCATCTGGCGGCGAAAACGGTTGGCACTAATCCACAATAGCAGAGAAGCAAAGACAACGAGTAGAGCTAGATCAACCCACAGCATTTCAAAAGTAGCCCCTTTAAGAATGACCCCGCGAGCAATAATAGTGTAATAGCGCAAAGGGTCGAACATGGCAAGCACCTGCATAGCAGCAGGCATGGTATCAAAAGGCACGACCGTTCCTGACAATAGAATCATAGGAATATTGATGAAGAACGACGCCAGTTGGGCCTGCCTTTGGCTGCTGCAAAGCGAGCCGAGCAGCATGCCAAAACCAATGCCGACAAAAGCGTATAAAGCGGAAGCAATAAGAAACAGCAAGAAACTCCCCCTGAACGGCAAGGCAAAAATTAAGTGAGCCGCCCCGATAGCTAGACAAACATCAGCCAACAAAAAGGCTAAAAGAGGAATAATCTTGGCTAAAAGAATCTCCCAGGGCTCCGCTGGGGTCATAAGCAACTGCTCGATAGTGCCATTCTCGCGTTCTTTTAGAATGGTGGCAGAAGCCACCAGGGTAGCTGTCAATGTCAGCGCAGCCCCCAAAACTCCCGGAACGAAATACCAACTACTAAGCTGATCTGGATTGTAGAGAATATTCATTTTAGCTTCGATAACACTATCAACATTACCCAAAACCACTTTGTTGGGATTGTCTCGAGCCAGACCATTGGGCTCAAAGCGACTGATTGTCTGCAGCAGAAAGCTGCTAGCTACGCCAGCACTATAGGCATCAGCCCCATCTACAAGCACCTGCACTTGAGCCGGAACACCTTGCTTCAAGTCACTAACAAATCGAGCAGGAATCACAAGCCCAACGGCTAGCTTACCTCTCTCAAGAGCACTTGAGAGCTCTTCTTCACTGCCTACAACCTTGGCTTTCTCAAAAACTTTGCCCGTCAATAGACTAGCGATCAGCTCTCGGCTGGGGGCAGAATTAGAATGGTCGACAGTGCCAAAAGATAGATTGCGCACCTGGGGATCAAGAGAACCACCTAAAATCAAGAGCTGGATCACCGGAGGAAAAATCATCAGGAAGAGCAAATATTTGTTGCGCAAGATTTCTCTAAACTCTTTGGTAAGAAGTGCCCAGAGTCGACTGCTCAAGAGGTAATCAAAAATATTTTTGGCCATTTAGCTCCTAATTACCTAGTCTTTCAATTGCATGTTGCGCAAGCTAAACCAGCTGCCGCAAAGATAGACCAAGCAGAAAACAATCAAAATTAGAGGAACACTCCAGACTGCGGCCCAACCGCTACCGCGCACAAAAACGTCGCGACAAAGCTCTATAAAAAAGCGAGCCGGTACTAAAAAAGTAAATAGGCTGAGAGGAAAAGGAATATTGTAAATTGGATAGACAAATCCAGAAAGCAATAAACAAGGGAAGAAACCAGCAGTAGAAGTAGCTTGCACAGCCACTGTTTGTGAACTAGAAAGAGTACCAAGCATCAGACCAAAAAGCACAGCCGCGAAAACATATAATGGCAGCGAGACTAATAGCGGTGTTGGATCACTGGTGATTTTGACAGCAAACAATATCCAGCCCAGAGCAATAACGAGAAGAGAAAGCACCATCCCCACAGCAAAATAAACCAGGGCCTTGCCCAGCAAAAACTCAAGGGGAGAAATTGTTGAGGCATAAACGCGAATAATCGTCTCTTGCTCTTTCTCCCGCGAAGCCGCTACGGCCGAAAGCAGGGCAGGATACATCCAGAGAATAATACCGATGGCACCAGGAACAATAAAGAGCGGCTCCAATCGACCAGGATTAAACCACACCCTGAGCTGAGGAGAGACAACCCGAATATTACTGGTAGGGGCAGCGGTTTTGGCAGCCTTAACGGCCGCAACAAAATAGATATTGGCGGCCTTGATGCTATTCAATACAATTTGGGTGTTGGCAATATCAGTGCCGTCTATTAGAACCTCAAGACTAGATTGCTCTTTGCGAAATACATGCTCGGTAAAACCGGCCGGCACAATGATAGCTACTTTCGCCAGGCCTCTATCGATGGCATCACGGGGAGATTTCGCTTGCTTGGCGTCGGCACGTACAAGAATATTGGTGGCATAAAGGCGATTAATATACTCACGGCTAAATGAGGTCTGATCGTTATCTTGAACGACCATTGCAATGTTCTTCGACTCTAAGCGTATGCCGTAGCCAAACAAAAGTAGTGAAAACAAAGGCAAAAGGAAGGCCAAAGCTAAACTGAACCTATCTCGCTGAAACTCTTGCCATTCCTTTAGAGCCTGTACAAGAATACGATTCGGACCGCTCATATCACCCCCATCCCTTTTCGGGCGGCGGTTTGCACTTTAGCAATAAAAGCATCTTCAAGAGAAAACTTAATCGCTCTGAGCTCAACTGCAGCCAAACCAGAAGAGGTAAGAAGAGCCTTAACCTTTGGCAAATCAGCTTGAGAATCATCAAGCAAGACATGCAAAGCTTTACCGAAAATCGAAATACGCCAGGGCTCAAGCTCGGTTGCTAAAGCGGCAAAGGCCTTTTGCGTTTGGCTGGCATGGGCGCAGACTAGTTCAAAGAGTTCGCCGTCGTGCTGCAACTTAATTGCCGTAGGAGTTCCTTCAGTGACCATTTTGCTAGCCGAAACAAAGCACAAGCGGTTGCAATACTCGGCTTCATCAAGATAGTGAGTAGTAACTAAAACAGCCGCACCACGCCTAGCGAAATCACGAATGGAGCGCCAGATTTGCCGCCGTGCTAGGGGGTCTACTCCTGCCGTTGGTTCATCTAAAAAAATCACTTGCGGATCATGCATAACCGCTGCACCAAAAGCGATTCGCTGTTTCCAGCCCAGAGGTAAGCTGCCCACTAGACTAGTAGCCATGTGCGCCAGGCCACAAGTAGTAAGAGCCCAATCAAGCTGCTGCTTACGCCGAGCCCTAGGCAGCTCATAAATAGCAGAATAAAACTCTAGATTCTCCGCTACAGTAAGACCATCATACAGAGTAAACTTCTGGCTCATATAACCAATTTTGCGCCGCAGTTCACGACTGCGCAAGCTGCCACTCTCGCCAGCAAGACTGACTTGACCTGAGGTCGGTGCCAGTAAGCCACAGAGCATCTTAATAGTGGTGGTCTTGCCGGCACCATTAGCGCCAAGTAAACCGTAGATTTCACCATATTTAATATCAAGGCTGAGGTCATCGACCGCAGTAAAGTCACCATAACGCTTGACCAGATTAGTGGCACGAATAGCCGAAGTAGCGGCACTATTTGAATTTGAATTGACAGGAGGAAATGCTGGTGGTACAAGCTCTTTCAGCCCTAGTGCGCGCAAGCGCATAACAAAGACATTTTCCATGGTCGGAGTGCTTTCGTGACAATTCAGTTGACCTGCACCGCTAGCACTCTCGATTTGATTAAGTGCAGCGGGGCCATCCTTCACCAAAACTTCGATATGATCGCCAAATGGATAGATATCAACAATATTGTCTGATAGAGCAATTTTTTCGCTCAATGCGCTAATTTGCGTACCGTTATTCTGATCGATGGCCACACTCTTGATTGTTATTTCCAGACGCCTCAGGGCTAAAGAGTCTTGCAATTCTTCTGGTGAGCCGCTCTGGTGAATCTTGCCTTGATACATCAAAGCAATACGGCTACAGCGCTCCGCTTCATCTAAAAAGGGCGTGGCAATAATAGTAGTGACACCTTCTTCGGCCAATGCCACTAAGGTTTGCCAGAGTTCTCGTCGGGCAATGGGATCAAGGCCGGTGGTTGGCTCGTCAAGCAGAATAAGTTTTGGCTGTGAAACCAGAGCGCAACACAAAGCCAAATTTTGCCTCATGCCACCAGATAGTTTAGAAGTAAGACGACTACCAAATTGAGCCAGCCCCATACGTTCAAGATGCTTCTGGCGCAACTTCTGAAAGACATCATCAGCCACGCGGTGTAAACCAGCTTCATAAGCCAGACTCTCATCTACTGTCAGTTCTGGATAGAGAGCACAATTCTGCGGTACAAAACCCACCAGCGCGCGGGCGGCACTGGCACTTTTACCAAAGACCTGAGCCTCACCGGCACTGGCTTTAAGCACCCCTGCCAAAATCTTCAAGGCGGTAGACTTACCAGCACCATCAGGGCCCACTAGACCAAAGAGATCGCCGCGCCCCACTTCAAGATCAAGACCGTCAAGAGCTTTGACGCCTTTGTAGTTTTTGCACAATTGCCGGGCGCTAACAACAACTTCACTCATCTACTTGCCCGCGCTTGCTGTTGAAAGAACCTCAGCTTCAGCCGCCATGCCAGCCTTAGCACGGCTATCAATGTTATCGATAGCCAATTTCATGCCAAACACTTGACGCACCCGATCATCCTTGAAATAAATATTCTCAGGGGTAAAAGAAGGGGTACTATCGATGGCGGCAATATGAGCAGGAAGCTTCAAATCAAGAGTATTAGGCGAATCAAGAGAAACGGTGGCTTTGTCTCCAATCTTGATACGACTAATCTTCCCTTCCGGAATATAGCCTTTCATAAATATAGACTTGCCATCACTAAGAGTTAGCATCACTTGGCCCGCAGCTACAAGCTCTCCGGGCTGAACACTGCGCAGTGAGACAACTCCATCAATGGGGCTTTTGATATTAAAGTACGAAATCTTAGAAGTTGCTTCAGCCTTATAAGCCTGCGCCCGAGCTAGGCCAGCTTGGGCCTGCTGCAACATAAACTGTGCTTCGATCATCTCTCTGCGCAAGGCCTGGGCAATTTCAGCTTTCTTCTTCTTGCTAGTAAACATTTTGGCGAAGAAACCCTTGCCTTTAGCCCTTGCTACTGCAATCTTTTGCTGCGCTGCAGCTACTTGCCCCCGAGCAATGGCCTGACCATTCTTAGCCACAGCAATAGCCGAGCCCGATGCCACCAGCTTGCTTTGCAGTGCTTGATCATCAAGAGTCAAAATCAACTGACCCTTGTGCACAGTATCACCTTCATTCACTGCTACCGATTGAACCCGTGTAGCAGTGGGAGAGGCAATATAGGTCTCTGGTACTTCAATTCGGCCGCTAATTAATATGCGGCGATCGGCGGCCTGCTCTTTCAAACTGTCATATACAAGGTACGCCAGAATGCCGACCAAACTGGCCACCACTATGGCAATCACAACACTCTTATTCTTTCTTGCGGGCTGAACGACAACGGTATGTTCTTGCTTCAGTTCAGTGGGCTTACTAGTCATTTTTGAGGTTCTCATTGTTATTGCGCATAACCGCAGTATTTGCGCTCCGACAGCGACGGCCTTAAGGCCAAAGAGTTCCAGGCCATAAAAATTGCCACTGAAAACTTCAAATAATTTCTTTTCTGGAACTTTATTAACAAAAACACGACTACTCAGAGGACTTCAGAGCTCTTACAATTTCGGTACTCCAAGCTATGCCCAAACAAATCTTACTGGTCTATAATCCCAGCGCCCGCTCCCAAACCCATGCAGAAGAATGGCTTGGACACTTCGTTTCTGAGCTAACAAAAGATGGTGAATATTTAGTCACTCTCTATCCCACCACTCCCGAGACTACGGCCCATCATCTGGTGCCCTTACTAAGGCCGCCCCTCGACCTCGTCATCGCAGCTGGCGGAGACGGTACCATTCGCTTCGCCCTGGCCGCCTTGGCCGAAGCTAAGTCAGATATTCCAGCGGCCTTAATGCCGCTGGGCACCGGTAATGTGCTTGCTCGCAATCTCGGTATTGTCGCCGAGAAGTTCTTTGCAGATCCGCTCGAGAATGCACTCGATGTTATTAACAACGGTGTTCCTATGCGCATCGACATGGGCATGATGAACGGTGAATTCTTCGCTGGGATGGCAGGCGCTGGACCACTGTCAGATGCCTTTGTCTTTCCCGCTCGTCAGCTGAAAACAAAATTTAAAATGCTCGCCTATGTCACCGCCATGATCAATACCATGGCAGAAAGGCCAGTTGTATTTAAAATCACCACTGGTGGAAAATCATTTTGCGTTAAAGCCTCAGGCGTATTTGTTGCCAATGTAGAAGACTTGGGCCTAGGCAAGACTTCTGACCCCAATATTTTGCAAGACGGATTTTTAGAACTACACGTGCTTGACCCATCAAAGTTTAGTGACTATATACAAATTGGCTTTCGCTTTGTCGGGGGCTACATAAATAGTACTAAACCGCACTATGTTCTCAAAGTAAAAGAAGCAATGATCGAAGTGATACCGAGGCGTGGCCTACGTTCGGCCTTCCAAACCATTGCCCAACGTGTACGCCGAACTTTGACCAACACTAAAGGTAACTACAGAAGCGATAGAGTAACGGCCATGATTGACGGAGAAGAAGCCGGCGGCATGCCTATGCGCATTACAGTCATACCGCATGCCGTCAATATCTTGGTACCGGCCAATACCTTTACTGCCATCACTGCCCTCACCGAAGACACAGCAAACAGCCAAATAGGCAGCAAGGTCTAAATAGAAGTCTAAAAAGCAATCTCCACAGTAAAGCCCACGGGCTTTACAGAACTGGTTAAAATCGCTTTAGAAAGGAACAAAATTGCCCATCTCAGGTCAAACTATCATCCTGTGGAGAGATGTCATCATGCTCTGGTCACCAGAGTATCTGAAGACAAAGAGGTTTTTATGTTCAAACGCTATCAGAATCTAGCTTTAGGCCTAATAGTCAGTTGCCACATCATTACCCAGCCAATGCCTGGTCAACCCAGCCCGACTCCAGCGCCTCCCGGCAATGAGCCCCATGGCCATGGAAGAATCCCAGATCAGCCAAAAGGCGACGACATTAAGCCGCCCATGCCGAAAATTCCGGAGCTTAAGCCCGTTCCGCCGCCCCTTCCAGAACCATTGAAGAATATCTAAATAGAAAAGGCGCAGAATTCACAATAGCGAATCTGCGCCTTTTTCTTTCTCATAATCTAGAAATTACTCTAGTTTACTTTGATACCAATTCTTGAACGCTTGGCGTTGATGTCGGCAATGTTGCGGTCCATGCTAGTTTGGACT
>JAUPUU010000253.1 GCA_030917395.1 Cyanobacteriota bacterium erpe_2018_sw_21hr_WHONDRS-SW48-000092_B_bin.40 | reverse complement strand
CTCTGCGCGGTAAATTTAGAAGTGCGCTTAATAGTAGTCTTCATAGCCGTCTTTCTTTCTGACATCAACAATCTCATCTACCTCGACTGGCGCTCAGCAATGCTCACTAGCCCCATTATGCCATTGTAACCCCTACCCAGTTCAACAACCGAAAGGCTACATCAGGCTCAGTGTTTTCCCCAGATTGAAAGCTTCAGGCCGTCGGCAACGGGGCTGCCACGATTGCGATACCATTGGCCTCGGCGAATTTAATCATTTCATCTTGCTCAACCACCAGGGTCTCTTTGGCTTCAACAGCTAAAACACCACCAGGGTTTGGATTATCACGCACCATTGAGTTAAGAGTGGTCATTCCCACGGTAGGAATATCAAAGCGCTGATCTTGATTAGGCTTTGAAACTTTGCAGACAACCACCGGCCCCTGAGCCAATTTAACCGCACGCTTGATGGCTTCATCGGTGCCTTCGATGGCTTCAAGTGCAAGAATCATGCGGTCTTTAACAATTACAGTTTGACCAATATCTAAGCGCGCAATCTCGCGAGCCACTCCCATTCCATACTCAATATCAGCATACTGAGCGGCTGAAGGTGGAGTGGAAGTAAGCACACCAATTTCAGGAAAGAGATGACGCAAAAACTCTGACTGAGTTAAAACCTTGAGACCATGGGCTTCCATAATGTCACCAACAGCAAACTGAATGGTGTCATCATTGAAATTAGGCAACTTACTCAGCTCTTTAACTGCTATCCAGTCAAGCTTGTGAATCTGCCGCAACAAGTTGATTTTGGGTACCTTGCCAATGAAAACGAGGTTATGACAGCCTTCCTTTTTCATCAAGCCAATGCTGCGCCCAATTTGCCCTGGCGCAATCAAATAAGTTTTATCAGCATGGGGCGACACCTGACTTTCAGCACTTTCTGAAAGAGCCAGCGCCACTACTCTATATCCACGCTCTTTGGCAGATTGAGCCAAGAGGGCCGGCAATTTGCCTTCGCCAGATACAAGACCTAATACAGTCGCCACTTGCACACTACTTTCCTGAGTAAGGGTAGAGAAACCCATGCCTACCGCCTTTAAGAGTCGGAGCCTTGCAGCCCAAATGATGATTCTTCAAGCAAAGAAGCTCTGCATAGTTTAACATGTTCTTGGCAGCCAACGGCCACCACGGCGGCTTGTCAGGCCGAACGAGGGCGCAAGAAACCCCGCGATTAGCTCAGTACCTTGACATTGTTATTTAAAAGCATTTAACTGAATGAATCATATAAAATGCCCAGGCAGCCAATTATTCGGCCAATGTACAAAGAATAAATAGCGCAAAAATAGCGGGAGAGCGGCCAATCGGCCACCGTGTAGAGAATAGGGATAAAGACCATGAGCGGAATGTCTATCAAGAATCAAAGACCATCATTTGCTAGAACTTCAGCAGTCAAGCTAACCGCCATCGCCTTCTTGGCTGGCGCCATAATGCTAAGCGGTGCCGCACAAGCATCAGCCCAGGGCGGCTTTAGCAGTACCAGTCAGGCGGCACGCAAAGGCCTGGGCGACGGTTCAAGCTTTTATATGTCTAGACGCCAGATTCAATTTGTAGACGATTCGCCCATCATTAAGAATAGCAACGGCCAGGTTCAACCGGGCGGCGCCACGGGCTTTGCCAGCCAGCAAGGCGGCCAAGCGCCACTGCAAAGGGCCGGTTTTACCTCTTATTCAAGCTCTCTGCCATCAGGTGCAAGCCCTGCCCTGCCCAAAGTTAACAATGGCGTGCCAGTGCAAACGCCGCCCCCAGCCGCGCCAAAATCGTTGAGCGCCAAAGCCGGTGGCCTTGGCAAGGGCAAGAAGACTACGGCTAAGCCTGCCGCACCGCCAAAAGCCCCCGCCCAGCCGGAGGGCATTCATGCTTACAACAGCTACAAAGGTTACAACCCCTCAGCCCTTGCCCCCGGAGAGATGGCAGGTGGCGGGGCCGGCACTGTTACAACCAGAACAGGAAATGTCAAAGGGAGCATGCTTAACTGGTCTAGACGGCGAAGAAGCCAGTAATTGCCTCAAAAATAGATTCAGCGGCAAAGCCTGACGTTACAGAACTATTTACTCAATCAAGAAAAGTGCAAGGTCAGCCACAAAGCCTGTGGTAATATTCTTCATGTTGCGGCTGTAGCCCAGCTGGATAGAGCGCATGGCTACGAACCATGAGGTCGGGAGTTCGAATCTCTCCAGCCGCGATCTTTGAGCCACATGGCTTACAGGTAATTTGCCACCCCTATTATGGGGGTGGCATTTTTCTTTCTGTATCCCTCCTGTATCCCTTTGAGGGGAAATACTGGTCAAAGTTGAAGAAACATCAGTAACACCACCGGTAGTGCCGGCCTCAAGTTAGCAGTTTCAATTACACGTTCAAAAAAAAACCGCGCCGTGAGCGCACAGCTTTGCTGGTGCGAACGGGGTGGAACCAGCGAAGCTGTATGCTTCACCTGCGGTATCACGCTCAAATTGCAAGAGGTGGACATCTCCGCAATTGGTAAACCGAAGTGTTCATGTGGTAT
>JAUPUU010000252.1 GCA_030917395.1 Cyanobacteriota bacterium erpe_2018_sw_21hr_WHONDRS-SW48-000092_B_bin.40 | reverse complement strand
GGCGAAGAAGTGAAAGCCGCCATTAAGCGAGCCGGTGTTCCGCCCCATGGTGTATTTGCTGATGTTACTGGCCAGGTGCCTTTGCTCAAAGATACTTTTGCCCACTTACTGGGTGGCTTGGTTCTTGCTGTTTGTGTTATCGCTTTGATGTTGCTTGGTTACTTCCAGGCCGCTCGCATTGTGCTTGTGGTGATGTCGACCACACCAGCTATTTTGCTTGGAGTATTGACCATTCTAACTTTGACTAATACCACTCTCAACATTCAATCGTTCATGGGGGCGATTATGGCCACCGGTGTCGGTATTGCTAACGCTATCTTGCTGGTGGTATTTGCCGAGAAAACTAGAGAAGAAGGCAAGACTGCGTCTGAGTCGGCCATTCACGCTGCCCAGATGCGTATGCGACCAATTCTAATGACCTCTATTGCCATGGTGGCAGGTATGGTGCCTATGGCTTTGTCTAATGGTCAGAGTTCTTCTCTTGGTCGCGCCGTTATCGGTGGCCTCTGTATGTCCACCACCTCGGTTTTGACTCTACTGCCTTTGGTGTTCTCAATTATTCAGACCGGTGCTCGCACTGGCACTCATTCGCTGCATCCGGAGGACCATGGTCACTAAATCTTCGAAAATCTGGTTGGGTATCATCGTTCTAGCGCTTGCCGTCGGTGGCTATTTCTTGTGGCAAAAACTTGAGCCTAAGAAAGTCGAGGAAGTCAGTGGCGATGTTCTTGTTTCGGTGCCTACCGTATCGGTTGTGTCTAAAACACTATTTCGCGAAGATCAGCTGCCTGGTGAAATTGAGGCCTACCAAGATGTCTTGATGTATCCCAAAATTAGAGGCTTCATCAAGTCTATTAATGTCGACCGCGGTTCTGTTGTGAAGAAAGGCCAACTGATGGCCACTATGTATGCTCCTGAATATCTTGCTTCGCGCAATGAGGCTTTGGCACGTGTAGCAGCAGCAAAAGCTGCTGTTGCTTCAGAAGAATCTGATTTGCAAGACTTACAAGCTGATTTGAAAAAGCGCCAGGCTAATTTGCTGGCCGATCAGTCTACCTACCAGCGGGTTTATGCTGCCTCTCTAGTGCCAGGCGTGGTGGCAGACAACGATGTGGTGCAATGGGCCCAATCGGTGGAAGCTGACAAACAAGAAGTAAATACTTTCATCAAGCGAATTAATGCCAAGGCCCATGAAGTGACCATGCGCAAAGAAGAGCTAGCTGCTCGCATTAAGGGCTTCGAAAACTATGCTGATTTTGCTTCTTATTTAGAGATTACAGCACCCTTTGACGGCTATGTTACTGAGCGCAAAATGCATGTGGGCAGTTATGTCGGCCCTGATGGTAGTGGCGCTTATCCTCCTATTTGCCGTGTTAAACAGCTAGATCTGTTGCGGGTTGTGGCACCGGTTCCTGAAATTGATACGGCTGGAGTTGTGGTTGGCTCACAGGTGCCTTTCACTGTCTCGTCTTTCCCCGGGCGTAAATTCGTTGGTACAGTGGCTCGTATCAGCAATAACCTCGACAAAGATACCCGTACTATGCCAGTGGAGCTTAACTACTTTAATCCTGACTACAGCATCTTGCCTGGTATGTTCTGCAAAATCTATTGGCCCACCAGGCGCCATCAAAGTTCACTGTTCGTGCCAATCTCAGCCGTTGTTTCTACACCGCTCAATACTTTTGTCTGCAAAGTAAAAGATGGTGTGGTGGAATGGGTGACTGTGCGTAAAGGCCAAATTATGGATGGCATGGTGGAGATTTTCGGCAATATCAATCAAGGCGATACTGTGGCAGAGAAAGCCAGCGAAGAGTTGCAGAATGAATCTAAAGTGATTGCTCAGCCTGTTAAGTAAGAGCGATTACTGGATCGTGTAAATTCATTGTTTCGCGCCCATAAAATGCCAATATTCAGGACGTATCATCTGCGTGTCGGCGGAAACCCCTTTGCCAGACAGTTTTAATTCGAACTTAGTATGAATCAGCGCAATTTGCACCCCTGTTGCGCGAGTAAGTCGTAAGCCCTGGTACTTTACCGGGCGCATATATAGAGGTGTGTTTTATGGAATTCGAATCTCGCCAAGTTGAAAATAGAAATTCAGTCAAACCAGTTGTGTCTGAACTGAATGCTCTTGATCTGCTTAAAAGCTCTCCGGTGGATAAACTTTACTATAGACCAGAAAAGAAAGATCCCACTTTAGACCCGTTCCTCCCGGTACTAAAGGATTTTGATTTTTCAATTCCGCTGGATAAAAGTAAGAGCAAAGCACCGCCTGAGTTTATCTCATTGACTCCTAACTCAGGTAAAGCTGGAGTTGACGGCGTCCTGGAAACAATCAAGGACAAGCTTTCTGGTGTTTTTGGAGAGAGGGACACATTGCACGATCATGTGCGGCTATTGGCTCGCTCTGGTATGTCACCGAGTGAGCGCCAACAGTTGGCGAAGGAAGAGCAGCAGGTTAAAGAATACAACAGCGCAAGAGCAGGCAATCCGTTGGCTGCCTATAGCCTCGAAGCTCGCCCTAAAACACCAATGCTTGACGAGCTAAACAGACGCACCACAGCCCTAGAGAAAAACATTTCTGAGACAGCGATGAAAGGGTTGACACCTCTTCAGATTGCTCAGCTTGAGTCAGGTACAGCTAGTTCAGCATTGAAGACACAGTATGAAAATCAGTTGATTGCCACGGTAGCCCAGTATGAACGCAATGGTAGTGTACCGAAAGACGTTTACGCTGCGGTGATTGCTGGAGCCAAGCAAGAAAGGATTTTGGATGAGCAACAGGCGGCAAAAGATAAAAAGGCGGGAGAAAGACTCTTGAGCGGCTTTGTAAGTGAAAGGTTGCCACAAGTAACTATTTTTGATGATCGACGTCCTGCTAAGC
>JAUPUU010000251.1 GCA_030917395.1 Cyanobacteriota bacterium erpe_2018_sw_21hr_WHONDRS-SW48-000092_B_bin.40 | reverse complement strand
TTTCAATTTCTCACAACTAAATAGCAAAGATGATTTTCATCACTGTCACAACATTTTCACGTTGTGGCTGAGAGAATCGACTCTGGCCATGTTAGAGCCCGAGCTATTTTCCTCGGAGCTGGCATGAGCTGTATCTCTACTTCGATACACAACCCCAAATTTACCAAAGACAACGAGTGATAAGTCATGTCAAGGCATTCCGAAGTAGTAACACCTAGACTGGACAGCATGGGCGATGGCAACGCATTGAAGCCTCATGATCAACCTGGCCTCCACCATCAAGCGGTGAATCTTCTGAGCAGTCCTGAGGGCCGCTCCCTCGCCGCACTACCCAACACAGGCCAGACACCGGACTTGCATCGAGTTGCGATTACAGACAATCATACCGTTGCATTGAATGCCGGGCTAAATCCTTCAAAGCCTTTGTCCGAGCTTTCTAAAGCCGGAGTTATTGACGACAAGACTGTTATGGGTTCAGACGCTGGCCTAGACAGACATCCAGCAACAGACAAAGAAATACCGCGTATTGCTGTGCAATTGGAAAACAAGGATGACCCGGGCAATTTAAAACCTCATTTTGTAATTAAGGAAGACGGAAAGATAGAAATGCGGGGCAATCCCGAGACTCTAAATTCGAAAGACATTCAAATCAACCTGGAGAGAAAGGACGGTCAAGTCAACCCGACAGAAGCTCAGACGAAGGCTGCTGACGAATTAGTCAAATATTTGGCGCAAAGAATTTCTGCAAGCGACCCAGCTGCAGCTAAAGCCGGCATTGAACTAAATGACAAAGACGACGTTGTCTCTAAAGAAACAGAGCAAAAACAAAATTTAAAGCCGACTGAAGATCTTAGTAACGTCACTCCGCAAACAAGATCGGCTGTCCAAGACAGCCACAGACTCAGCGGCTCGCGTGGGGTCGATATGCCTGGTGCTGCCACAGACGGCATGATGTCGCACACGCGCGGAGTGCCAAGGCAGCCAAACGAAACCGACAAAACCATGGGTGTGAAAGAAGCTGTTGCAGGTTTGTGGAGACCGGATCATGACCATCCATATGAGACTATCCGAAAGCATCCTGACGGCTCCTATCGAGTTGGTCGCTATGGATTTTCCGGCAAGCAATTAAATGCATTCATGGAGAGCTTAGGTGATCCACCAGATCCAGCAATGATCGAAAAGTTGATTAAAGAAGGCAAACTGCCTAAGGACTTTGCGGAAAAGCTGAAAAATCCTGAATTTGTAGCCAAGCTCAAGGGCATGGCAGACAAAATGAATCAAGGGCAGGCGCCCGGAAAAAGCGACATAGCAACGCTTCTTCCCAAAGAAGCACAAGAGGCTATTGCCACCAATCTGATTGATCAACTCAAAACAAAAGTTGGCGATCAACCAGGAGCTATTAGTGCTGGACTACTATCTGGCAAGGCACCAAAAGACTTCACAGCGGCCGACCTTTCTACACCAGAAGCTAAACAATTGAGTGACGCCGGTCAGCGGTTGTTTGACGTTGCAATGAATCAACAACAAATCGAGCAAAGGGTCGCCGGCCGAATCCCAACTGGAGAAAAGCGCGACCTCATCGAAGGTGCTCTGACCAAAGCTGGTGTTTCTGATTCAGCGGCTAACATCGCTGCCGTAAATCTCATTGTTCAGAGGGAAAGCGGTTGGAATCCAAACATAGTCAACAACTGGGACTCTAATGCTCGCAAGGGAACTCCATCAAAAGGCTTAATGCAAACAATTGGACCAACCTTCGATCAATATTCAATACCGGGTCACAAAAATATTCTCAATCCAGAAGACAATCTAATTGCTGGTATTCGCTATGCGGTAAGCAGATATGGGTCCCTACAAAACGTACCCGGTGTTAAAGCAGTAGCGCAAGGCAGAGCCTATCGGGGCTACTAGATAAAATCGAGAAGTTGGTGCCTTGACACCAAGATTCAATTGGATGGGGAAACCATTGCTCAAAAGCAAATCCTTCAAAGTTGAGACATATCTTTCGTTAATTTCTAAGTTTCTAAAATTCGCCCCCAGTACAAGTTAAGCGCTGTACCATAAACCCTCTTCAGAAATTGACCACCTCAACGTCAGCCCTTGGGCGTTTCAAAACAAAGCAGAGCGTACCAGAAATCAAATGGTATTTGACCCAGGACGACCTTTTTTACCTTAAGTCAACCGAATGGACTTGGCCTTGACACGAGGCACTGCCAGAAGTTTCGTATACTCAAAGCCCAAATATCACTAATTGCTGATACTATATTCAAAGTATCAGCAATTAGTGATATTTCAAGGAATCATTTATGCGAGCTAAAGCGAATTCAACAAGCCTAAACTGCAAATTTTTCAGAGGATTAGGCGACAGCTCGCGCCTGTCCATTTTAGAGGCACTATGTTACGGCCAGATGACTGTCTCTGAGCTTGTTGAAAAGACTGGCTTGAACCAGCCGAATCTCTCTAACCATCTTTCTTGCTTACGCGAATGCGGGTTAGTTGTCAGTAATTCACAAGGTCGCTTTGTTTGGTATCGGCTCAAAGATGAGCGAATAGCCAATTTATTGCAGCTGGCAAGCGAGATAACAATAGAAACGGCTGAAGGCATAGACGAGTGCACTCGCTATGATTAGTTGTCGGAATGTTCGAATTTTTGTGGTACCAAATATGGTGCAAGCCGCATGGCTGATTTGTTTCTTACTTTATCCGGCTGCGTCTTGTGCTGCATCAGGACCAATCTTTGAACAAATACCATCGGGAACTTCAACCGGCACCCCCCCCCAACTCCGACCAACCGCTCCCGAAAAGTTGCCTATTGAATCTCCTGAGCAAGTTTCCGCGCCAGACTCAACCATGTACACACTTACTGCGGAAAAAACCGTTAACTTAAGCTTGAAAGACAGCTTCGATCAGTCCGAAAAGAATAATCCGGAAATCCTAAAGGCAAAGCAAGATGTGTCCCTTGCCGAGGCCGGCATCATATCTGCTGGTGCCATGCCCAATCCGCAACTCGCTACACAGCTCGGGTTCGGACCAGCTTGGACTAAAACGATTGCTGGGAACACACAGCAAGTCGGCATAAATCAAATCGTGGAGACAGGAGGTAAAAGGGCTGCACGACTACAATTGGCACGCTCGCAAAAGACCACTGCGAAGCTTCAGCTTGATTCTCTGCGTTTCGACTTGCGAACACGAATACGACGCGTTTATGCAGAATTGGCAGCAGCTCAAGCATTCGTCAGGGTAATAGAAGACCACCGCGCTCTCACTGCAAGGCTAGTTGAGATTGCTATCGAAAGATTCAAAGCAGGGTCGGCGCCGGAAGCTGAAATCATTCAGGCGCGGCTGAATTTGAATCAGTATGATGCGCAGCGAAACAGCGCGCAAGGTCGCATCCGGCAAGCGCAAATTCAGCTCAGCATCCTATTGGGTGAACCGGTGGCTCCCAATTTAATAGCAATCGATCACGGGCTCTTCGAGTCCGAAAGTGATAGCGATGATCTGGTGCCGCAGCCAAATAGACCCTTGCCCGAAGAGAGTGTGCTGCTCCAATCTGCCATTGGTGTGCGTCCAGATTTACTGGTAGCGAAGCAGCAGCTCAATGTCACAACCAAGCAAATTGCCCTTGCAAAGACTCAGCGCATACCAGACGTCATCCTGGGCTCTGGCTTTGCCTTTTCCACCTTTAAGGATCTTGAGCCAAAGAACAAGCAGCAGTTTGGTGCCTACTTGAATGTCAACATGGACCTGCCCATCTTCTATCGCAAACAAGGAGAGATTATGAGTGCCCAAGTTTCTCAAGATCAAGCTAGGACGCAGGCGCTCATTATTCAAATTCGGGCTACTGCCGAGGTCAAGGCAGCGTATGAAAATGTGAGACTGGCTAGGGCAAACATTTCTAAATATCGAACCCAGCTTCTGGCAGGAGCAAAAGAAACAGTCAGGCTAGCTGAATTAGGCTACAAGTACGGGCGAAATAGGCTTTCGGACGTAATTCTGGCGCAGCAGTCTGCGCAGCAAGTGAATGTCGGTTATTTTGACGCCGTTGTTGCTTACCAAAATGCCTGGGCTGACTTGGAAAGAGCCGTCGGACGTCCATTAGAGCTTTAACAGGGAGATTTGCATGCGTTCGTGGACCCGACCAAAACTTCTCAAAAGCGCTTTGTTACTACTGTGCGTATGGACGGCAATTCCAAGTTTTGCAGAAGAAGAAACTGAAAAGCCCAATGATGCCTTCGCCACTGTTCACGTATCCGCCGATGTTCAGAGAGCAATCGGTATCAAGGTAGAGTCAGTTCGCGCCCTTGCTCCTGTGACTCGCAAACAGGTCAATGGGCAAATTGAGGCGATTCCAGCTAATACGGCTGCCGTTAACGCTCCGCTAGCAGGACGAGTATTGACTCTTCTTGCGCAGAAGGGTCAACGCGTGAAGAAAGGCGACGCCTTAATGACTCTAGATAGCTCGGAGATCAGGCAGCTGTCCGTAGAGTCGCAACGTCTGATTGCCCTGAACAAAGCTGCCGAAGAGCAAGCACAAGCCAAGGTCGAACTTGCTAAACGCAATTACGAACGAGAAAAAACTTTGCTTGGTCTGAAAATTGCATCAACCAAAGATTATCAAACGGCAGAAGCCGACTTTAAACAAGCAGAAGCGGAGTTGAATACGACTCGTTCGCAAACGCGCTTGAGTGGTGCTCAATTGGCTAATCGCTTGGCTCAGCTGGGTCAAGCGATTAAAGCAACGGCCCAAGGACATATTACTCTCTATGCTCCAATTTCAGGCATTGTCCTTGAACAGCTGGTCACACCAGGAGAAGCTGTTGAAGCTGCAAAACCACTCTTCAAGCTGATTAACATAAACAAAGTCTGGGCGACGGGTCAGATCTATGAAAAGGATTTGCAATTTGTCCGCCTTGGTCAACGAATAGAAATACTCACATCGGCTTACCCAGAGAGAATCTTCAGCGGATCAATCGTTAACATCGATCCTGTAGTTGATCCGATTAGCAGGACTTTGGCTGTCAGGGCAGCTATCGAAAACCCCGATTTGTTGCTCAAACCGCAGATGTTTGTAACTATTGGCTTGATTGAAAGTTCGCAAGGGCAAGTGGGCTATTTCATTCCTTCCGAAGCGGTAGTTTCTGTCCAAGGCAAGCAATCAGTCTTCATTAAGCGAGGCGACGATGATTTCTTACCTGTTTCAGTGGAGACAGGAGAGACCAAAGACAATTTGATCCGTATCAAATCAGGTCTGAAAGGAAACGAGCTAATTGTTACTCAGCGCGCCTTTCAGCTGATGGCGCAAGGGGCTAAGGGCGCTATTCCTTCTGAAGAAGAGGAAAGTGAGAAGAAAACAACAAGCAAATCTCAACCAGAAAGCATACTTTTTTTGACGCTAGGTGGAGTAATTCTTCTGCTGCTTGGATTTCTAGCCGGAAAAGGTTCAAAACAACTTGCCAAGAATCACACTGTTACGGCTCACACGGTAGCGTTATCTAAACCAGCCCCCACCAATAGTGAGGGTGAATAATTGATCAATCGCTTGATACTTTGGTCGATTACCCATCATTTAGCCGTGGTGGTTGGTGCACTTGTGCTCTTCCTGACTGGATTGAATATTGTTTCGAAACTGCCACTAGATGTGTTTCCGAACTTCGCGCCACCACAGGTAGTGATCCAGACGGAGGCTCCTGGTCTAGCTCCTGAAGAAGTTGAATCCCTGGTCACTCTACCTCTGGAGAGTTCCTTAAATGGCACACCAGGCGTTGTCGATATCCGTTCCAGTTCTGCCATAGGACTTTCCGTTTTGACAGTGATCTTTGAGGGACAGACCGATGTGTATCGTGCTCGTCAATTAGTTACTGAAAAAGTACAGCAAGTTGCTCCACGTCTACCTCAGGGTGTGAATCCACCTTTGCTATCACCAATCAGCAATCCAGTGGGTGATGTCGTTAAATATGCTTTTACTGTAGACAATACAATGCCACTGTCTCAGCGAACAACATTGTTGGATGTTGCCACCATTGCCAACTGGCAGATAAGAAACAGACTTCTGTCAATTCCAGGCGTAACAAGAGTGTTGGTCTTAGGTGGGGGTGAACGCCAGTATCAAATATTAGTTCACGCCGACAAATTGAAGCAGTTCAACGTAACTTTGGCTCAAGTAACTGAAGCGGCTAAGGGAGCCAATTTAAACGTTCCAGGTGGATTCCTGCTCACCCCTGATCGCGAACGTCTTGTGCGTGGCATGGGTCGAACACACAGTGCGATCGATCTGGGAAATTCAGCTGTTGTATCTCGTCCTGGTGGGATCCCCGTCAGGCTCTCAGATGTTGCGGATATCAAAATCGGGTCCGGCGTCAAGCGTGGGGATGGGTCTTTTGCAGGACACGATGCAGTGATTGTTACAGTAACGCGCTCACCGTTTACCGATACGCCGTCGGTGACCCGAGCTGTTGAAGCTGCCATGACCGATATTAAGAAGACACTTCCCAAAGATGTGAAAGTAGTTACGACCTTTCGCCAAGAGGATTTCATTCAAAAGTCTGTAGAGAATGTAGTCGAAGCGCTTCGAGACGGAGCAATTATCGTTAGTATCATCGTCATTCTTTTCCTTGGTAATTGGCGCACGGTGGCTATTACTCTCACAGCCTTGCCGCTGTCTATCGTGCTTGGATTGGTGGTTCTTAATTGGCTCGGCGTCGGACTGAATACAATGACCCTTGGTGGATTAGCGATAGCGCTGGGCGGCATTATCGATGATGCCATCATAGATGCAGAAAATGTTTATCGCCGACTGCGAGAAAACAATGCTCTTGGTGCAGCTGCACAACCACCAGCGAAAGTGGTTTTTGATGCGTCCGTTCAGATCCGCAGTTCGGTTGTCCTGGCAACAATCATTGTCTGTATCGTCGTTGCTCCAATCTTCACTTTGTCTGGGGTGGAAGGACGCATTTTTACACCTTTGGGCATGGCTTATATTTTATCAACCATGGCATCGCTGCTGGTGGCACTCACAGTCACACCGGCGCTTTGTTATTTGCTTTTGGCTAATCGGCGCCTGCCGGAGGAGGAAACCTGGTTAGTTCGCCAAGTCAAAACTGCTTACAAACCGATCCTGTCATTTTCCATGAAAACACCAAGCCTCATTCTGCTCATCTCGACTGCCGCTCTAATTGCATCGCTTGCCCTGATGCCATTTCTTGGTAATACATTTCTGCCTGAGTTCCAGGAGCGCAGCTTGGTCATTGCACTCAATCAATTGCCAGGTGCGTCCCTTGCGTCAACTCAAGAGATTGGTAAAGCGATTGAAGTAGCCTTGCTAAAACATCCAGAAATCGAAACAGCACAATTTCGAGCTGGTAGAGCTTTAGGCGATGACGATGCTGGCGTTGTCACCTTTGGAGAACTTGATTTGCAAATTGCAGAGAAGACCGTCAATCGAGCAAAAGTGCTAGACATTATTCGAGACGAGCTAGAACGCTATCCTGGTGTTGTAGCGATTGTAGGGGGGTTCATCTCTAATCGAATTGATGAGACAGTTTCCGGAACTCGTGCAGCATTAGCGATAAAGGTTTTTGGCCCAGACTTAAACATACTACACGCCAAAGCTGAGGAAATCTCCTCTGCCATTGTTAAAGTACCTGGAATTGTCGATTTGCAGGTCGAGCCACAAGTGCCAGTGCCGCAAATCTCTGTTCTTTTCAATCGCGAAAAGGCTTCTCGTTATGGCCTTACAGTAGGCGCGCTGGCGGAAACCGTTGAGACGGCTCTCAATGGCAGAGCCGTCTCTCAGGTACTTGAGGACCAACGCCTCTTCAATTTGGTTGTCTGGTTGACTCCCAGTGCTCGTAATAACGTTGAAACCATCGGTGAGCTTCTCATCGATACTCCCGTTGGGACAAAGATTCCGCTTTCTGCAATTGCCACTCTCACCGAAAATGAAGGACCAAACACTATCAATCGTCAGCATGTATCTCGCAGGATTGTCGTTTCCGCAAATACCGCCGACCGTGATATAGGCTCTGTTGTAGCAGACGTTAAGAAAGAAATCTCTGAGCATGTAGCATTACCTACGGGCTACTATGTCTCCTACGGCGGCCAATTTGAGGCGCAACAGAGAGCCAGTCAGGAACTCATGATCTTTGGAGCAGTAGCACTTCTGGCAGTGGCGTTTTTAGTGCATTTAGCCGTCGAATCAATTCGCTCAACCATACTGGTTTTAGCAAATCTGCCTTTGGCCTTAATCGGTGGAATTCTAGCTGTTTTCCTGGGTGGAGGAGTCTTGTCGGTTGCCTCACTGATTGGTTTCATAACCTTGTTTGGTGTCGCCTGTCGAAACGGCATCATCTTGGTCACAACATACAATCAGATGACTGTGAGTGGTGCTGAATTCGAAACCGCCATTCGCGAGGGCTCGTTAGAGCGTCTTTCACCAGTACTGATGACTGCTTTGACTGCAGCTCTTGCTATGGTACCGCTGATGATTGGTTCTGGTGCCGGTAAGGAGATCCTGCAGCCCCTAGCCATAGTGGTGTTTGGCGGTCTCTTCAGTTCAACAGCTCTGACCCTTGTGGTGATACCTGCATTGTTCACCCTTTTTGGAGACCGCTCCGTGGCTAACAGAGAACATAAACGTAACTATGCTACAGAAGCTGTGGGAGTAGATTCATGACTGAAGACCTCGGTAAGACCCAAGAGCAGACCTACTACGTCCGCAATGTAGATTGCGAAAACGAGGTAGCAAAAATTGAACGTGAACTTGGAAAACAACCCGGTGTCCGGCATGTAAAAGTATCTCCGCTCACTTCCAAAGTGATGATTACTTTCGAACCCGAGCGCGTGTCGTCCGAATCTATAGCAAAAGCTTTGAGTGATCTAGGATTTCCTCTCAAAGAAAGTGCGGGAGATGAGGCACCAGAGAAGTTCTGGCAAAACAAGAAAGTCCTCTTCGCTTTGATATCCGGAGTGACGCTGGCTTTAGGCTGGATTGCCAGCAAACTTGGTATAGCGGAAGGGTTTTCTCTAGCACTCTATATAGCCAGTGTTGCCATTGGCGGTTACTACTTTGGCCGTGAAGCTCTGGAAGAGTTGATTCATGAGCGCAAGATCAATATAGAGCTGCTTATGACAGTCGCAGCCCTAACTGCCTTGGTGTTGGGCGAGTCTGCCGAAGCGGCGATGCTTGCATTTCTCTATTCGATTTCTGAGGCTGCCGAAGGATATACCGAAGAAAAGACCCGAGCTGCCGTCCGTGCCTTAATGAAGCTTGTTCCAAAAGTCGCTCTTGTAAAGCGCGATGGCGCCGAGGTGGAAATACCCGTAGAAGAACTCAAAGTGGGTGACATTTTCATTGTGCGTCCGGGTGAGTCATTAGCCACAGACGGAGAAGTAATTGCAGGCTCGTCATCAGTAAATGAAGCCCCTGTCACAGGCGAAAGCATGCCAGTTGCAAAAAGCGAGGGCAGCAAAGTATTTGCAGGAAGCATAAATGCCGAAGGGGCATTGGACGTTCGTGCAACGAAAACGTTTTCTGAAAACACAATAGCGCGAATAATTCAGATGGTGGAAGAAGCCCAAGAGAGAAAAGGTAAGAATCAGCGGTTCATTGAGAAATTCGGTGAAATCTATAGTCCCTTAGTGCTGGTCGCAGGAATCGCCGTGGCGATTTTGCCACCACTGCTCTTTGGATTAGCGTGGATGATCTGGCTGACTCGGGCCACCGTGTTTATAGTTGCTGCCGCTCCCTGTGCCTTAGTGATCTCAATTCCGATTACCCTCGTAGCTACGTTGGGTACTGCGGCAAGACAAGGTGTGCTCATTAAAGGCGGGATTTATGTTGAGGAATTAGGCAAGGTGAAGGCGGTTGCCCTCGATAAGACGGGCACAATCACGGTTGGTCGACCAGAAGTGACTGACTTTGAGATGGTGCCTAATACCAAGAGAAGCGAACGGGACATATTAGCAATGTCGGCAGGGATAGAACAAAGAAGCCAACATCCGCTTGCTGAAGCAGTAGTTCGTTATGTCTCCGAGAAAGACATTCCAGTCAGCTCAGTTAGCGATTTCCAATCCACCTCCGGGGCTGGTGCTCGTGCCGTCTATGAAGGGATACCCCTTAAGGTCGGCAGTCCCCAGTTCTTCGGAAACGCTGTGACAGATGACTTCAGAAAGCGAATCGAGGACTGGCAATTCGAAGGCAAAACGGTGATTCTATTTGGTGATGATAATTCTGTCTGGGCACTCTTCGCGATTCGGGATCGCATTCGTCCAGAGGCCCGTGAAGCTATCGAGGCCCTGAGAGCAGCAGGCATAAAGCACATTGTCATGCTGACGGGCGATAACAACAGAACAGCCCATGCAATTGCAAAAGAAGTTGGGATTGATGAAGTATTTGCAGAGTTGAAGCCTGACGATAAGGTAACTCGAATCCGCGAACTTGTAGGAAAATATTCCGGCGTTTTGATGGTCGGAGATGGCGTGAATGATGCTC
Organism: Cyanobacteriota bacterium erpe_2018_sw_21hr_WHONDRS-SW48-000092_B_bin.40; assembly: GCA_030917395.1. Classification (GTDB taxonomy): domain Bacteria; phylum Cyanobacteriota; class Vampirovibrionia; order Obscuribacterales; family Obscuribacteraceae. Next base: position 1,597 of record JAUPUU010000251.1, on the reverse strand, counting down.
CCGCATTGGCTGAGGCGACCGTCGGCGTAGCTATGGGAGCTGTCGGCAGCGACGTTGCTATAGAGACTGCGGATGTAGCCCTCATGGCTGACGACTTGCGAAAATTGGCTTACGCCATACAGCTCGCGCAACGAAACAAAAATGTCATTAATCAGAATTTGGCTCTTTCTGCCTTTGTTATCACAATGTTGGTGATCGGCGCAATAGCCGGGCTACTCTCCCTTCCAGTCGCAGTTTTAGGTCACGAAATCAGCGAATTCATAGTTATTGCAAGTGGCCTTAGAATGCTTCGAAGTTAATTGCTACTACGGAAGATTTGGCTAAATTGCCAAATAATTCGCCAACTTACAAGTAAAACTGGCTGAAAACCACATGTTGCGTGTATGGGAAGCAATTGCTCCGTCGGCTTTCAACGCCGACGTTTCCACCCCACTCTCGAAAGCTGAAGCTATCGTTTGCGGCGCGGTCTCACGGATTTTGCCCACTTGACTTATCAAACAAATTAGGCGTTCTCTGTTTGAAAATCGGGTTGCTTTTGTCTATGTATGGGCTGAGTGATTGCGTCGAACTGGACGGATTGAAAGGCGCTATCGTATTTGGATTTTGCAAATAGTTTGCCTTCCAGGGCCGTGTCTGCGTTGACGTTGATGGTGTCGTGAATAAGTTGGAAGGTGTTGAAACCGGTGGCGGAGCTGGATTTGTAAAATTGGTACCGTTCAGCGGCAAGCCTAAATTACTATTGGACGGTGTTATCGTCGGCGACGCCGTTGGTGACCAATCTGTGGTGTTTGCCTCACTTGCGGGTCTTCCAGTCAGCTCAGTAAATCGTTTTTGTGCTTCCGCCAAATCAGATTGAGCTTGCGCGAGATACCCTCGTTGAGCGTCAGCAAAGCTGCTTGATTTGCGCTTTTCGTAATCGCTAACTAAAGGGTCTGCCAGTTGAGCATCGACTTTTGTGATCTCGTTAGTACAATGCGCAATTGTCTTCTGATAGCGGTCTATAGCCATTCTTGTGTTATTGATATCTTGTTTCTTCTGACTTTCGGCTTGCTCATCTCGCCGTTTTTGATCGGCATCTTGCTGTTGCTGCCAGGAATTTTGATCGCCACCAGGAAATTTGTTATACGGCGAGACAGTGTCTGGAGTGCTGGTTTGAGGGTTTGTTTGGGCTGGAGGAGTGGGTGCATGATCGCGCTCCCATTTCCAAGAAAAGTCATGCCACCACGATTTTGCATTCATGCTGAAAGCACCGAATGCATTCAAACAGACCCAGGCAACAACTATGCCAATACTGATTTTCCAGCGAAGCTTTTCATCGGCTGCCAATTTCGTTTGTTCCAGAGCAGACTGAGCGGATTGCTCACTAGTTGCTTGTTGTGCATTGGCGGCAGCTTGCTTTGCCTTGGCTGCTGCTTCGTCTTCGGCTGCGCGTCGCGCACGCTCGTCATTGCGCCTGCGTGCTTCGGCCTCTTCGGTGTTATTTTCTTGTGTTGTTCTACGTTTGCCAGGCCCAGGAGCTTGCCCAGTTCCAGCCCGTTCACGTGGTTTATCTGCGGCAGCACCCGGTCTGCAAGCGCAATAGCCAGTGGCTTTGTGA
>JAUPUU010000250.1 GCA_030917395.1 Cyanobacteriota bacterium erpe_2018_sw_21hr_WHONDRS-SW48-000092_B_bin.40 | reverse complement strand
CTTCAATGCCAATAGATCTCAGCTGTTTTCTCATGTAACGGCCGTAAGGCTCTTGTGAAGCACACTCAATCACATACTTGATCAAATTCCACTGGCCATTGGCATACTTAGCCTGCGTACCGGGTGGATAATCGAGCGGCGTTTGCAAAAGCACTCTTACGGCTTCACTATATGGAAGGCCATTTGGTGCCATGCGATTAATCTGCTTGCCGGCAGTATCAAAACCAGAATCATCATTCCAGCCACCAGAGTGGTGCAAAAGTTGTCTCACCGTAATTTCTTGAATACGCGGCCGGGGCGGTCTGCCATCAGCTGTCATCGGTCGACCGATGACGTCCCAGAAGGGGGTATCGAGATTGAGCTTGCCTTGCTCTTGTAGGCGCAATGCTCCAAAGGCAGATATTGCTTTAGTGCAACTGGCTAAGTTGAACAACGTGTTAGGCGTGGCCGGCTCGCCTGTCCGTAAGTTAGCCACACCAAACCCTTTGGCATAGACCAATTTACCGCCATACGCCACGGCACAAGAACCGCCAGGCACATGAAACTGCTGCATTATCTGGTTCATGATCTCATCGATTTCGCCCAGACTGCTGCGGCGACCAGGTTGAAATCGATTGGGTTCTTGAAATTGCCCAGGCAATTGGCCCGGTTCCTGAAATTGCCCCTGAGCTGGTGGGCTAGAAACTAGCATTAATGAATGACAAATCGACGCCAAAACCAATAACGATAAAGTTTTTGAGGCATCGGAGCGGCCTTTGCCTAACTTTGCATTGAGACTCATAAATACCCCAAGACCACCATGCCGAAAGATTTTACAAGATATTCCGGCAATTGCGGCCGAATGCTGCCACTTCCTAAAACTGGGGTTTTTCGAGTAGGTCCTAGTGAAAATACTGAATATAGATTGGGAATGCCCGGGTATGTTGCTGTACGCCAACCTGAAACAATGAACCTATGCACTCAATTAAAATTACCGCAGCCAACCTAGCGGAAAGCGTCATCATCGACACGCCCTGCACTGCTGACTGGAATGAAATGACCGGTAGCGAAAGTGTGCGTTTCTGTCATTCTTGCAAATTGAATGTCTACAATATTTCGCAGTTCAGCGACAGTGAAGCGCAGGAAATTTTTGCGCAAAATCTCAACGGCAATAGAATTTGCACAAGAATATACCGGCGCCCAGACGGCACGGTCATGACCGACAACTGCCCTCGCGCCCTGCGTCGGCTAAGGGATTTACGCAATAGAGCCTTTTATGCCGTAGCGAAAGTAGCCGCTTTAGCCACTCTCTTTCTTTCGGCCAACGCTCCCGGTGAGGCTTCAAGCGACAAAGACAAAGAAAAAGTAGCCCCGCAGCCAAGCAAATCGAAGTCGACGGCTTTACCTTCAGTCGAACCAGTTGTCTCACCGGACTATGAAAAGAATCCAGCGCCAGCACTTGCTGGCGTTCCGGCCATGCCGGATCTTTCCAGGTACATGCAGCAGTTAAATACAAAGCTTCTGGAGACATGGAAAAAAGCAGGTAATCCAAAGCAACCGACCCAAGGTCAACTGCCAACCTCGGTCAGTTTCACAATCGATAGCCAGGGAGCGATCTCACTGCTCAAGGTAATAAAAACCTCTAAACAAGCAGCTATAGATGAAGAAGCTTTGAAAGCAGTTAAAAACTCATTGCCCCTGCCGTCACCGCCACCTAATAGCGGACCATTGGCAGTGGAATTCACCTTCGATCCAAAATCAGAGCAGCCGACCAAGGAGCAAAATAATGGACACTGAGCCAGTTTTTGTAAAATCAGACAGCTTGCTTGATCGAGCCTTCGTCGAAACACCTTGCCCGACGACCTGGGACAAAATGAAAGGTTCGGACAGCGTGCGCTTTTGCCACCTCTGCCATCTCAATGTTTACAACATTGCCAATCTTACAGACAAAGAAGCCGAAGCCGTACTGAGTAAGGGTAAAGACGGAGGAAGGGTTTGCGCACTACTCTATCGCCGCCCCGACGGCACAATCGTCACCGATAATTGCCCCCGTGCCCTGCGCAGAGTTCGCGATGCTTCAAAATGGTTGAAAGCAAAAATTATTGCCGCCACCACCCTGGCCATGGCTCTGTTGAGTCCGTCTGCCGCTAACAGCGAAGAGACAAAGGCAGCCAAGTCTAAAGACACCAATCAAAATAGCTGCACAGCTCCAAAAACCGGAAACGTCATGGTAAAACCGGTAGAGACAAAAAACGGACAAAGACCTGACATTCCCCTCCCCGGTGGCATCAGCTTCCGCCCCAGCGAACAAGATCAATATACCGCAAAAATTTTTGTTAGCATCAATGCCGCTGGCAAGAAGAACGGCTTGGTTGCTCCATTCCCATCAGTAAAATTTACAATCAAAGCAGATGGCAGTGTAGAAAATATTGCCATCAAAGAAAGTAGTGGTAACAAGAAACAAGACAAAGCAGCTCTCAAGGCAGTAAAAGAAGCAGCACCATTTGAAAAGCCACCGACATCAAGTACACTGCCGCTAAAAATGGAATATCGCTTTACCCAAGAAAGACTATAAAAGAGGCTCCAGTTATGAATTGCAATGACTCAGATGCAGTAGAAACATTCGCCCAACCTGGCCCACTCAAAGACCGCGCATTCGTTGAAATACCCTGCCCCACTAGCTGGGACAAAATGACCGGCAATGACAGCGTGCGATTTTGCAGTCAGTGCAGCCTGAACGTTTATAACATTGCCAACATGACAGACAAAGAAGCCGAAGCAGTATTCGCCAAAGGCACCAACGGAGAGCGGCTCTGCGCCCGTCTTTACCGCAGGCCAGATGGCACCATTATGACTGACAATTGCCCCAGGGCGCTGCGCAAAATTCGCAATGCCTCAAGATGGCTAAAGACAAAAATCGTCGCCTGCTTCGGTTTACTAGCATCATTAGCGGCTCCAGCTCAAGCAGACAACCCTACTCAGACAAAGTCACCGGCAAAAGATGATCCAGAATTTGTTCTTAATTGGGACGAAGTAAAGTCAAAATCTAAAAAAGGAGGCAAAACTGAGGCAGATAAAGCAACAAAAGGTGCCAATCCCGGTGCTAACCCCGGTAGCAATATAGG
>JAUPUU010000028.1 GCA_030917395.1 Cyanobacteriota bacterium erpe_2018_sw_21hr_WHONDRS-SW48-000092_B_bin.40 | reverse complement strand
GCAAATCACTATCATCTTCAAAAGGCAGGCCGCACATGAAGTAGAGCTTGACTGAAGCCCAACCAGACTGATAAGCCGATTCAATAGCACTAATAATTTGCTGATGTGACAGGCCTTTGTTTATCACGGCCCTAAGTTTCTCAGTACCGGCTTCTGGCGCCAAAGTAATGCCACTCTTACGAACAGCTTTCAATTCTTCGGCAATCTCAAGGTTCATACGGTCAGCACGCTGACTGGGGAAGGAAAGAGAAGCGCGGGTAACACTATGCTCACGATTGAGGGCACGAACAGAATCATGCAGTGATGTGTAATCACTAACACACAATGACAAAAGCGAATACTCTTCGTGGCCAGAATTGGCCAGGGCCTTCTTCGAGAGCTCAACTAAATCTTCAGCGGAACGCTCGCGCACTGGTAAGAATGTATAACCAGGCTGGCAGAAGCGACAACCACGATCGCATCCTCTTCTTACTTCAAAAGTTTCACGATCGTGTACCAACGCTAAATATGGCACAAGATTGGTAGTCGGTTGATTGCTATCAGTAAGAGGGGCAATCTGCCGCAAAACCCGCTTTGGAATAACAGCACTACGCAACTGTTCAATAGCTTCAGCATGCTCGGGCAGCGCCGCTAACAACTGTTCAACAACTTGTTCGATTGCTATAGGTGTAACAACCACATCACCAGCTTTGAGATCATAAAGTGCAGGCACATACACACCAGCAACTTCAGTAGCTAGCTTAGTAAGCAGCCACTGCCGGTAGTGCGGCGCTAATTGCGGCTTATCATTTACTGTTTCTAGATGCTCAGCCTTGAACTGACGCACAACATTCATCACAGCAGGAATGGCCAGTTCGCCATCGCCGATAATGAAGAAGTCCATGAACGGTGCCATAGGCTCTGGATTAACTGAGGATGGCCCACCACCAAATACAAGAGGAAATAACTCAGTGCGCTCGCTCGCCTTGACTGGCAACTGGGCCAGGTCAAGCATATTCAAGACATTGGTATAGGTAAGCTCGTACTGCAGAGAGAAGCCAAGCAACTCAAAGTTGTAGAGCGGCTGCCGCGACTCAAAGCCAAACAGCGGAATTGCTGGTTTAGCATCGCGCATCAAAGCCTCAAGGTCTGAAGCTGGCGCATATGAGCGATCAACCAACAGCCCTTCGAAGTCATTAACCAACTGGTAGAGAATTTTCAGACCAAAATTCGACATGCCAAGTTCGTACATGTCAGGGAAACAAAGAGCCAAGCGCACATCGCAGCTATCGAAAGGTTTGCGCCGAGCGCCCCATTCGTTGCCCAGATACTGACCAGGTTTGAAAACCTGGGGCAGAAAACGCTCGACAAGCAGATCTGAGATCATTTTGCTTGAGAGTTTATCTCTGAGAGGGCTGACGATAGAATTTAAAATGACCTATCTCCACAGACAAAACGGTCTTCGACCGTGAACTGCCCAGAGATGCCAACTGTATAAAATGACGTTCGGAAGCGCCGTAGCGGCTTCGGAGAGTTTATTGGATGGCATCAAAAGGGTTCTTGAGCTAAGTGCGTCCTCAAGTGCAAGAATTATAACCTTTTTTGCCGATCAATATAGAAGGCATAAAGTTTAATTTCCTAAATCTTGACCCTTTTCTCCCCCAATTGAAGCAAGACTGGTCCCTTCCCCCACTTTACTTCCCCGTGCTATAGTCGCTAAGAAGCCCATAACCCGTAAATAGACAATGATCCTAGAGGCCTTTGCCGAGTTTTTGCACAGTGTCCCTGAGTTGCCAGCCAACCAGGCGCTTTCGCTCTGGCTCTGGGAAAGACTGAAGAAGCCGCCCAGTTCAGCTGTTGATCAAGTTATTCACTGTGAGGTTGATATTTCCTCCGGTTCCGGCAGGCAGTCGCAGCGGCTTAACCTCGGTCGCAAAATTCGCCTTCCGCAGGAAGCCGAATTGCTGATAAAGGCCCAAAAGTCAGGGGCAACTATCGAAACTGGCTCCGAAGTCTATTATTTTTTCGAAGGAGCATCGGGCTCCGGAATCAGACTTCTCAATAGCCTCTACGAATACTCAATGAGTTATGAGCAGCAAAAATGGTCGCGCTTTGTCCATGGCGTCAAAGCCAGCGATTTTAAAATCAAAGACTAGCGCTCTTTTTCGCTGCATAAAAGCCAATTAGTACTGCTTTGGGAACATAGCTAGCCTTTCCTTTGTCTATAATTACCATTGCTGACCCTAGAAATAGAATTCAGCAGCTAGTGCGAAATTACAGAAACGACAAATAGTCAGGAGCGACAAAGTGAAATTGAAGATGGGCACCGCCCTTTTTGCCTTAATGACAATAGCGGCTGCTTTCAATATCGGCACTCAGGCTCAAGCAGCGGACGAATTGAAGCTAAAAAAAGGCATTTCATTTGTCCAAGACACTGACTCTGGTTTTCCCATCGAAGCTGATAAGTTTGATGATTGCCAGCTAGAGCAAGGCAAAGCAACTGTGGTTTTCTTCGGCGCATCGGGCGACCTCAACACCAATCGCCAAGCCAAAAGAGTGGTGGATCTCTATCGCCAATCAAGCAACAAACCAGTGAAGTTTATTTTGATTGACGTCGACCACGCCCAAAATGATCAAGCTCGCAGCTTGATCAAAAATCACTACAAGGGTTACATTCCTTTCGAAGTTATCTTGAACAAAAGCGGCACAGTAGGCTGGAGTTCAATTGGTGAAGTGGAAACTTCAACTCTCAATCAGCAACTCGAAAAAGCTCTGGCGAATTAGAATCAATCTCTCAAATGAGCCTTGCGCAGGTCTTTAAGCACTTCAGGTGGAACTGAGATTGTGCCCATCATTGACTCGTACTCTTGGTAAGGGCCGTGGCAGTCAGAGCCACCAGTGACAAGCATTTTGTGCTTATTGGCAAAGCGCAGATACTGCCGCAAAAGCGGTAGGGAATGAACGCGGTGATAGGCTTCAACACCACCGAGGCCAATCTCTTTCAAAGCCTCTATCAGTGGTATCACATGTTTTTCTTTGCCAGGATGCGCAATAGAAGCAATGCCGCCAGCTGCCTTAATTGCAGCTACTGCTTCAAAGGGGCTAATACTCTTTCTATCAGCATAAAACTTAGAACCCCTAACCATAAACTTCTCGTAAGCCGCAGTTAAGTCAGGGGCGCCACCAGCTCGAACAATTGCTTCTGTAAGATGGGCCTTACCTATAGCACCCATCCCGGCGCATTCTTGCACATCTTCAAGGGTAATAGGCACACCAGAAGCCGTAACCAGCTTAATACAATCGAGCACATGTTCAGCCCTAGCAGCCTTCTGCTTAGCTATAGCAGCAGCTAATTCTTGATTATCTTTGTCGATGAAATAGCCAAGAATATGCACGTCATGGCGGGCACCAGCTTGATCTTGAAAAATGGTATTGAGCTCAATGGCTGGAATAATTTCTAAGCGCCCACGGGCAGCTTCAAGACCTTCTTCAATACCATTGACGGTATCATGATCAGAAATGGCAATATGCTTCATGCCAATCTTAACAGCATGCTCTACCAGTTCAGCTGGCGACCAGGTGCCATCAGAATGGTGAGTATGCAAATGCAGATCAATCACTTTTCTTATCGCCGTCGTCGTGGAATCTCACACGTTTAACTGCCAGAGCTTTGCCACTTTTAGGATCAACCGTAATCAATACGCCGCAGCAGACAGTTGGCCCCGAAGCAATTTCAAAGCGTGATGGCAATTGCTTGACCATGCGACGGAAAACACCTTCAACAGCCATGCCAATGACGCCATCAGTAGGCCCGCAGCAACCGGCATCGGTAATAAAGGCAGTACCTTTGTGCAAGAGCCGCTCGTCGGCTGTCTGTACGTGGGTGTGGGTGCCAACAACGGCAGAAACTTTGCCATCGAGATACCAGCCCATGGCGATTTTCTCAGCAGTGGCTTCGGCATGAACGTCAACCAGAATTATATTGGTCTCTTCTTTGACCTTGGCCACGAGTTGTTCAGCCACGAGAAACGGTGATTGCAGTGGTTCCATAAAGACTCGGCCCATAACGTTTATGACCGCAAGCTTATGCCCACCTTTCTCTAAAACGCAGTAGCCTTGCCCAGCTGTGCCTTCAGGATAATTGGCTGGTCTCAAAAGTGTCGGCTCTTGATCGATGAAGTCGAAAATTTCCTTGCGGTCAAAGGTGTGGTTGCCACCAGAGAACACATCAACACCAGCTTCTTTCAAATCAGCTATATTGTCTTTTGTAACGCCAAAACCATGTGCGGCGTTTTCTACGTTGACCACGACAAAATCGGGAAACCCTTCACTATGGCCATTGTTCAGGGCCGACTCAGGCTTTAGACTCTGTAAGTATTTTTTCACCACGAGTCTACCTGGCTTGCCTATTACGTCGCCAAGGAAGAGGATTGTAATTGCCTGATCAGACTTATGATTTGTGGTCATGCTTAGAGCTTACACCATAGAATCTTTTGGAAACCACGATGCTGCTTGTACGTAAAAATATGTCTGCAAGAAGAATGCCCAGAAACTCTAGGCTGTGCCTGTTGGCGCTATCCCTGAGCAGCCTAGTTCAGATCTCTCTTTGTACGCTCGTTACCACTAGTACGATGGCAAGTGCCGCCGGCCCAGCTTTAAGACCAATACCTGAAAGCTCGCAAAAGCAGGCAAGTGACAAGGTTGAAGCAAGCAAGCCCACGCTAAAGCCTATGACAGCAGTCGCTCAGCCTTTGACTACGGCAAAATCCGCTCCATTGAAGACTACTCCAGGCAAGCCAGCCACCGGTGACACAGCCAAGACCGGAGCCAAGGCCGCGGCCAGCGCAGCATTAAGCCCAGCAGTAAGCCCAGTGGCGAAGAGCAAGCCACGAGTTTCTCGACCATCCATGGTGCCACCACCGCCACCCAACACTCCCTCAATGCTCTCAGACCCTTCATTGATGGGCTTGGGCTATAGCGCCTACGGCATGCAAGTGGAATACATGAGCCGCGAAGCCCTTAAAGATAGAGTCAAAGAAATTACTATTCAGTTCAAAGACGCATCGTCTGAACTAGAAAATAGAAAGCGCCTGAAAACCGAAAGAGAAGCCCGCGCCAAGAGCTTCGAGCAACTCTTTACTGAAGGGGTGGTAAGCCGTCGCGAGCTAGAGACAAGTCAACGTGAAGCCAACGATTCAACCGATGAAGTGCAGCGCCTGGAGAATAAATACAACGAGCTGAGCAGCCTCTTACAACGCGTAAATAAGCGCCTGGCTGCTTTCCCCCAACCACCGGGCCGCAAGAGCAATCAAAAAGCTCAACAGAAGCTGAAAAAATCACAGGCAAAAGTAATTGCCCCTGCCAAGCAGCAAATAAAAGCCACCGATTCGAAATTAATAAATTAAGCGCTCGCAGAGCCAAGCTTGAGGAAGCCTAAGGTCGCATATTAAGCGGCCTTTATTGCCTCACCCAAATATACAAACGCTACTGTCCATGAGATTTTTCTCTACTTCAAGAAAGATGCCAAGTCCGAAGACCTTGAATATGAACTGGTTCTCAGGTTCACAAGTGCAATGGCAAACGAATTGAGAAAATCCGCATATTAAGCCGGTTTCGCGCTAACATATGCAGCACGGAACAGCAACACCACTTCCAAAGACGGCCACAGAACTTACTCTGCGGCACCTTAGCTCACGGCTAATTTCAGGCTTGTTTATCACAAGCCGGTCTTGTAGCGGGTTCAAGTTCAAAATTACGACACTCTCGAGGAAAAACGATGTTTTACAATCGCAATTACAAGGGTTATCAGTCCGAAACTCACAGAGAATTCAACATGCCAGTTAGAAATCGTCTACACAACGATCACTATCGCTTCGAAATGCATCAATATGATGTTCCAAGCACCGACATCTTGGAACTAGACGATCAATTCGTACTTGAATTGGCTCTACCAGGCGTTGTACTTGACGATGTAGAACTCAAAATCGAAGGCAATTTCCTCACAGTTATCGCCAAGCGCACACCAACAATGTTCGAAGAAAAAGCAAGCTACTTGCGCAGAGAACTTCCTGCCACATTGATGGTACGTGAGTTCGAATTCGAAACAGAAATTCTTTGGGAAAATGTAGAAGCTCGCCTAGACAGAGGCTTGCTCTTCATCAGCTTGCCTAAAGTGGAAGCTGCTATCCGCATTCCAGTGTCACATGGTTCAATCGAAGGTCATGTATCTTCCACCAAAACCCGCACACTAAAAACCGAAGTTCGCTCCGGTAAAGAAATCACCATCAAGTAAGCAATTACCTACTGGTAGAGACGAGATTCGAGAAGAGAGAGCCCAAAAGGCTCTCTCTTTTTGGCTATGTTTTCAGGAATCGGAACCATGGAAATGCATACTAAGAATTTCTAAACGCAGTTCTCCTTTGCGCCCATTCTTATAATAATCAGCAAGCAGCTGCTTCTCGATTTTATAAGCTTGCCAGAACTTTTCCCATACTTTGCGTTTTTTCGGCGACGGCACGTGAATCTTCCAGTGAACATACTCACAGGGATTTCGGCATATAGCACAACGAACAGATTCAATCGACTGATGTCGGCGGTAGGTTTTACCGCACTCAATACAAGCCCATGTGCGGTTACTCATAGAGATGGCGGCCTCCAATCATTACTTCCCTCTTCCATAAACATAAGCAAAATCAAGTCTCTAGATATCTTTCGGCAGCTCAATCTCTACAGCCTTCTTGCCTCTACTAACGTGCTCTTCATTGCAGGCAGCTTCCGTGTCAGCGGCATCAGCGGTACTAAAGTTATCAGAGATTGGGGATAGACCTGCTGCCTCCCTTTTACTTGGCACCGGTTCCACATGTTTAGCCAATCTGCCAGCCAGTGGAGAGAAACCGCGCCACTCAGACTTAGTGAGAAATCTCAGAGTAATTGCAATTCCTATAATGGTGGTTGATATAGCAGCAGCAAGCCAGGCACCACTTGAACCGTGCCCTAGGCTCACAGCAAAAGCATAGGTCAGACCCAAACCCACTACCCAGTTACAGAATAGGCTGATGAGCATTGGTACTTTGCAGTCATTGAGTGCTTGCAGAGCACCACTAAGAACAGCCTCTAAGGCAGCAAAAGGCAAAGCGAAAGCAGCTATTTGTAGATAACTCACAAGCGCAATCCGAGTTGTTTCATCAGTTGTGGCCCCGCGAGCCAAGCTCTCTGCCAAGAAGAAGAGAGCAATAGCCGCGGCAAACAACAGACCAACACCTAAAGCAGCAACGCCCCAGGCAGCCTTCCAGGCACGCTCAAGCCGACTCGAGCCGACATTCTGCCCCACTGCCACCATCACCGCCATAGACATGGCACTAAGCGGCAGCAGGGCAAATGCTTCAAGTCTTTGCCCAATAGTCCAGGCAGCCACGGCTTCGGCCGGGTGCTTGAGCAGTGAGAGAATATAGAACAAAACAAAGGTACTGCTACACCAGGCGACATCTTGCATGGCCGCCGGAACACCACTACGAAGCAAGGGCCGGAAAAACTCAGAACCAGTCGACTTTGAGCCTCTATCTTGTTTACCCTTGGCAAAAATATCGGATCGCCACCACATGAAGATAGCCGCTAAAGTGGCAACGCTATAAGCAGTAATCGAAGCGGTGGCAATGCCTGAGATTCCCATGCCTTTGATAGGCCAGCCCTTGATCACCAGCAAATAGTTCATTGCCATGTCGACAATAGTCATGAGAGAGAGCGTTATCAACTGCACTCTAGCGTTGCCGATACCAATGAATGTAGAGTTTACGCTCGCCACAAAGGCGTAGGGCACGAGTGCAAAGACTACGATGTTCAGATACTTTTGACCTTCTCCAATTGTGTAATCGCAATTGTCTACACAGCCAGAAAACTTGGTCAGCAAGACTTTACTCAACACCAATACAGTCAACAGCATGACCACAGCAGAAGCAACCAACAGGCCCAGCATTTTATTATTCATAGAAGCAACGGCTTTAGAGTTGCCAGCCCCAAAGGCTTTCGAAACCAGTGCAGCACCAGCGTTAGCGAAAGATGTAATGACAATTAGACAAATCATCATCAGTTGATCGCATACACCAATCATGGCTTGAGCATTTCCCTCAAGCGTGCCGGCGCACTGCACATGCACTAAATCAACCGTAGACAAACACAAAGCTGTAACGAAGATCGGCCACGAGACCTTCCATAGACCACGCTTGAGACTGCCGTGGGTAATGGTTCGCCCTTTGACATACCCCGAGCCTGAACTGCCACTTGTCTGCGGCAATTCCTCAACAAATGCATCGGCACAAACCGACATTTCTTGAGTGGCTCGAATTCGCATAGGTTTTCAGTTCTCACAAATTGAGCCGCAATCTACAACAAGAAACGCTACTTCGCCTTACGATAACCGTAAGCGAAATACAGAGCAAAGCCCACGCCCATCCAGACGACAAAGCGAATCCAAGTAGCGACCGGCAAGCTCAGCATCAAAATAAAGCACGAGATAATTCCAGCCCAGGGCACAAAGGGAACCCACGGGCAGCTAAATGGTCGCTTGGTGTCAGGCGAACTCTTACGCAAGAAGAGCACGCCAGCGCAGACAATAATAAAAGCTGCCAGAGTGCCTATATTTGTCAGTTCTGCCGCTTGTCCAATATCAACAATTAGAGCCGACAAGCCAACAAAAAGCCCGGTCAAAATAGTAGGAATAAACGGTGTTCTGTATTTAGGATGCAACTTAGCAAAGAATGCTGGTAGCAATTTGTCCCGGGCCATGGCCATAAATATGCGCGGTTGGCCCATCTGAAAGACAAGAAGCACAGAGGTCATTCCAGCCAAAGCACCAACCGACACCAACAAGTGCGCCCATGGCGCCCCACCAACGGCGATAGCTGTGGCCACCGGAGCGGCGTCATTGGCATAGTTTTGATAGGGCATGATGCCGGTCAGAACCAGCGAAACCAGTGCATAAAGAATAGTGCAGATAACCAGCGAGCCAATCATGCCAATGGGCATATCGCGCTGGGGGTTCTTAGTTTCTTCAGCAGTAGAAGATACAGCGTCAAAGCCAATAAAGCTGAAGAAGACAATGGCCGCACCACCCATAATGCCGACAAAACCAGATGGGGCAAAAGGCACCCAGTTAGCTGGCTTGACCAAACCACCGCCATAGATGATGAAGAAGATGACCACCACTACTTTGATTGCAACGGCGACGGTATTTGCAACAGCACTCTCTTTGATGCCGACAATTAAAATCCAAGTAACCAGGGCGACAATAACAAAGGCTGGCAAATTTATACAAAACTGCTGACCCAAAATCACCGGAATGTCAGTGGTGGAATAAAGGTGCGACTGCATGCTGCCCTGGGTAATAGACTTCTGCAAAGCAAGTGCGGTATGCAGGTCTGAGGTGAGCCAGAGCGGCAGCCCATGACCAGTCAACCCATAAAAGACGTGGAGCATATGCTCAGACCAACTGACTGCCACAGCAATGTTGCCCACGGCATATTCAAGAATTAAATCCCAGCCAATAATCCAGGCGATTACCTCACCCAACGAAGCATAGGCAAAAGTATAGGCCGAGCCCGAAACTGGAATCATGGCCGCTAATTCGGCGTAGCAAAGAGCGGCAAAGCCACAAGCAATTGCGGCAATGAGAAAGGAAATTACCAGGGCCGGGCCGGCGCCCTCTCGCCCCAGAGCGGAGCCCATGATGAAGTTTAGAAGCGGGGTCGAGAACCAATCTTTGGCAGCTTCAAGTTGACCAGCAGCGGCAGTGCCAGTCAAGGCAAAAATACCAGAACCAATTGTGGCGCCCACACCAAAGGCCAGTAAGTCAAAGGCAGTGAGATGCTTGTGCATCAAGCGGGCTTCATCGTAGGCCTCGTCAACAAGCTCTTCTGGCGACTTCTTGCGCAATAACTTGGTAATCATATTTCTTAGGGTAAATTCTCTGTTGTCTTGGTGGAGTTACCGGCTCTATCGAACACTTGAATTGTAATTTTCTTGGCACCCTTGCCTGGCGTAACGTTATCAGCGGCCAGACCGACACTCAAGGCATCGGACAATGTCGCAGAGGAAGTGCCAAGAGCAAATCCATCTGCCCCATCAATTTTGTAGGTTGAATCAGAAATACAAGAGAGATTGTCGCTAGCGGTCAATCTAATTGAGATAGCGGCTCCCTTCTTTGTAATTTTCAGATCACTAATTTTGGGTGGAGTATTGTCGATTGCTATAGAGCGAAGCACCACAGCAGCCTTCTCCTGACCAGGATTAGAGGGTTTATCACTCAAAGAAATGCGCATCAAATACTTACCATCTTTGACTTTCTTGGTCTCAAAGTTGTAAGTGAATTTCTCTGCGGCTGAATATTGTTCCGTTGACTTGGCGCTCTCAGCTTCTTTCTCTTTTTCTTTCTCTTTAGTTGGGGTAGCAACCTTGGCAGTTGCAGGAGAAGAGGCAGCAGCAGAAGAGCTTGAATCATCTGCATTAGCAGGTGAGTCAGAATCAGAAGAAGAGGAAGAATTTGGCCGTTCTTCTAACTTGCGCGCTGATTTCTTATCATCGCCACCGCTCTTAGACTTGCCCGATTCTTCTTTTTTCGGCTCATCTGTTTTAGGCTCATCCTTTTTAGGTTCTTCTTTCTTCGGTTCTAGCTTCTTCGGATCTATATTTTTAGGCTCTACATTCTTGGATTCTGGCTTCTTCTCAGAAGCCCCTTGGTCTTTAGCAGTATCTTTATTAGGGTCTTTTGTAGACTTCTTCTCCGCTTCTTTTGCCGATTCCTTAACTACTTCTTTCGCAGCTTCTTTGGCCTTTTCTTTCTTCTTTGCCTTTTCCGACTCAGATTCACGGCTTCTTAAATCGCTCACAATTGGCTTCCAGCTCTTGCCACCATCATCAGACAGCTCAAGGCTCATGAGCATATTGTCCTGGTCTAAATCTGAACCTGAGACAACCAGCGGAACTGTGCCAGAGAAAGCATCATCAGCTTTCACCGATATAGAAGAAATTGTTGGAGCAATGTTAGTAGGCTGATAAGTGACATCCACTCGCGAGACAATCAAATCGTCCACGCCTTTCTTGTCACCGCCTAATTTCCAGGTGAGCTTATACTGCAAGAAGCGCGATGGACCGCTCTTTATCAAATAGCCTTCAGTGCTAGAGTCTGACACCGCATCGACCCAAGCCGACCACGAGCCATCAGGCTGCGAAGTCTCACCGCCTCTGGTGGCTACTTTCACTATTTTCTGCAGAACAGCAGTGCTCTCACCCTTAACATTGGCCAGTCTTAGCCTCGACCAATTGGCTGGGCGCTGAGCATCTTGCACAATAGAAGAATAAGTTGGATCACCCGATGGCTGTATTTCAAAGGTTCTTACTTGAGCCACATTGCTGCTGCCGCAAAACAATTTGCCGCCGTCAGAACTTAGTGCCATCACAGCTTCTTGCTCAGTATGACAAACAGGAATGAACTGAGCTTGATCGGTTACTGGGTCAATTTCCACCCGGGTAATGTCACCTTCGGCGTCACCTGAATAAACTCTATCGTCATGGCTATCATAATAAAGAGTGTAGAAGGCATCGCTGATTGCCACTGGCTCGGCCTGACCATTGGCCTGCACCCTAAATAGTTTTCCCGCGCCAGCAGTGGTGACAAATAGATTGCCAGCCTTATCTTTAGCAATACCGGTGACAATATGCTCGCCGGTTTCAAACTCGGCTTTAACCTGCAAATTTGCATCTAAACTATAGACACAGCCCTTCTCTGCGGTGCCGACATAGAGCTTATTTTCTCGCTCTGAATAATTTAGAGCAGTGATATGAGCTTGATTGCTATCAAATACAAGAGAGGCCGTGCCGTTATCGACCCGATAAACTTTGCCAGAGCCGCTTGTCCCTAAATAGAGGCGGCCACTTGCATCGCAGGCCATGGCACTAACTATAGACTCAGAGACTTTGACATAGGGCTTGGCGCTGCCAGCAGCATCAATAGAGAAGACTTCGCCACCCGGAGCACTGGCGGCATATAGGTTGCCTTTGCTATCGGCAGCCAGGCTTGAAATTATCATTCCTGGCAAAGTAGCAACTACAGTCGGCGCATCACCATTTGTACTCATCAGTTGATTGCCAGCAGCAAAATAAAATTTGCCACGAGACAGCACAGAAGACCAAATGCGTTGCTCTTGATCTAAGGTAAAGCGCGATAGTTCGCGATAACCAGGGGTCAAGCGACCGCCGCTATCAATTGCTATGCCGTCTGCTTTGCCGTTGTGAAAATCAGTTTCGCTATCTTGGCGCCAGAGGCTTATGGCCCGCATGTGGGGGAAGGCATGAGCCTGCGACCAAGATGGCACTGTTGTTTCTTTAGAAGCTGTCGTGCTAGTACTTGCAGTCGCCGCGCCAGCAGTGGCAGTGCTGGGGGTGCCAGTAGAATCTGATTTACGACCAGCATCAATGGCTTTTTTGGCCTGCTCAGTAATCACTATGCCGTCGGTAGGATGAGCCACCTGACTGGGGCTGACTATGTAAGGCAATGATTTAGCGAATATTTTGTCAGGGCGTTTGACCGTGACGGCGATGATATGACTGCCGTCTACCAGATCGCTTAGAAGCACACGGGCACGTTCTTCACCTTTTACTAGTGATGGCACTTTGGTGCTGCGATCTGAGAAAAAGAGCTTAACCCAATGAGCTGGAGGATTTCTTAAGACATCACCAGCAAAAGAAATAGACTGGGTAGGTAAGGCCATTACACCACAAAGAGTGTCGCCTCTCTCTTTTCTCACGATACGACTAATAGCCTGTTTGAGAGTTTCAGACTGGGGGTCAACTATGCCCAGGCGTTTTCTCAGAGCATCGAACTCATCACCACCACTGATACCAATAGCAATATCACCATCAGGTAAATCTCGTGGTATGGCAAAGGACAACTTCTCTACGTATACTGGCTTGGCAAAGGGCTTCATCACCACATTGACATTGACAGTATCACCAGGTGCTACCACCGGCTTATCAACCGAAATACGGTCGATTTTAGCCACCTGCCGACCATTTTCAACCACGACATCAACAGCCATACTGGTGATATCAGCGGGCTCAAAGTCGTTGCCCATGAGCCTATCGACAAGCGTACCGACATAGCCGCTGACAGGGTCAGAAACAGAACCCCGCAAGCGAGACAAGGCATCGCCAGTCATGTGAGCGGGGAAATTGGCGGCAAAGCGATCAGTCCGAGCTAGTTTGCCGTGACCTTTAATTTCAATAGAAGAAGCCAATTTAACTACGTTGGGCACTTCAGATTGATAAGTAGAGTCGAGTGCCGACATCAGTGTGGCTGTAACCAAACTTGGTGTTATCTCGGGATGATCCACAAGCTGGCAGTGATAGATTTTCTTTACGTGTCTATTTTGATCGGTGACACTGATTGTCAGCGGAATTAAAGTACTGTAGCGGCCAATTTCACCACCAATTGACCAGGGGCGATCGGCAAAAATAGTGCCAATTACTTGCAGCGGAGAAGAGAGCTTGAACGACACCGATAAACTCGGCAAGATATCGTGAACATAGGCCGTAGCCATAGGAAATGCCACTTGTCCGGCATCCATAAAAGCATGACCAAAGGCAATCACTTTATTGCCGAAGATGCAGGTGGCCGTGCCCGTTGCCGAGCTTGAAAAATCGCCGGTAGAGAGCATCACCGAAACAGCACCACCAGGAACAAGCTTTACAGTGCCAGCTTCAGCGGCTGCTACAGTGGCAGCAACACTGTTGGTAGCATTGGTGGCGGCCGTATTTTCGGATTTGGCCATGGCATTGCTGAGATTGCTATCAAGGGCACCGGATGTACCGGAAGAGACCGAAAGACCGACGTCTTTGAACTTGTCTTTGAGAAATTCTTGAGCACGCGGAGAGAAGCCAGCTAAAGATACTGGAGCCATCAGCGGAACCATATGGCTCGTTGAATTGATGCCGAAATTAGCCCCTGGACTAAATCCTCCACCAGATGAAGTAGGTAGGGCGACATCTCCAGATGGCTGGGAACTATCATAGTTTTTATAGGTTTTGTGATCTGTTGCGCCAGGGCGATCATCAAAAGAAAGCACTTCAAGCATGTCGGCCACTGGGGTAATACCAACAATTGGCTCTTTTGAGAAATCAAAACCATACGAAAGGGCCCCAGCCAGTCGACCATCCAAATATATTGGCGAGCCCGACATGCCTCTTACTACATTATTTTTGCCCATGGCCGCGCCAGAGCAGCGTACTAAAATGGCGTCTCTGCCATTCAAAACTTTCTTGATTACACCAATGACTTTGACCTGAAACTTTTCTACCTTAGTGCCTTGAAAAACGCTCAGGCCATAGCCTTCCATACCCGGCTTGATTTCAGCCAGCGAAATATACTCGTTTTTCTTCAGATACTTACTGATGAACGAATTATCGTGGGGGCTAAAGTGCGTCTGCTCCGCGGCCAAAGCCGGCAAAATATTGATATTGAGAAGCAGTAAAAATGCCGAACCAAAAGCTACGAGCCGTCTGGGCAGGCAATGCGCGGCAATATAATTAGAAAACACTGGCACCACAAGAAGTTGAACTACAATTTCAGCAATATACAAATGTCCATAGTAACAGTTTGCTAGA
This sequence comes from Cyanobacteriota bacterium erpe_2018_sw_21hr_WHONDRS-SW48-000092_B_bin.40, assembly GCA_030917395.1. Lineage (GTDB taxonomy): Bacteria > Cyanobacteriota > Vampirovibrionia > Obscuribacterales > Obscuribacteraceae. The sequence goes on along the minus strand of JAUPUU010000028.1, from coordinate 14,532 downwards.
ATCCGCATTCTAAAAGCTACACTCAAGAAAAGCGAGAAGTCATGAGCCTTTATCGACCAGCCACGCTGACAACCAGTCTTTACGGTTTGATTACCCCGGCCATTGTCTCTGCAATTTTTGCAGCTTCTTTATCGCTTCCAGCTTACTCGCAGTCGCCAATACCAGGCGGAGCGCCAAGGCCTGGCCATCACAGCAACGAAGAATCGGCTGCACCGGGTCAAGAGTCTGCAAGTTTCAGCAGCCCTCAATCTACTTATAGTTCAGAAAGTCAGAGGGCTGTCAGCCAGCCACAGGGAAAAGCTTCTCGCTACCACCAGCTGCCCCTGACAGCAAATGATGCCAAGCAAAAATTAGACGAATTGCGAGCTGCCCTTGGGGTTTCAAGAGCGCAAGACGTTCAAGACGGCATATATGAAATGGTGGAATGGCTTCAGGATGCAGCTGATGCTCATTACCGCATGGCCACGGCCTTCGCAAAGGCTGACGCTAAGCGCGAGGCGGCTTCTGAGCGACAATTGACAAGCCGCTTTGGTCAGCTAAAAAGAGAAGCCCTTTTACTGAAGGCAGACCTGCTAATTAAACAAAAGCGTGCCCCCGAAGCCCTAACGCCCCTGGTTGACATCGTCATTGCTGACCCCAAAGGTGCCACTGGTGTGGCCGCCTACCACCGTTTGCAAGATCTTGGCTTCTCCCAGGAATTACCCAGCGACATTGCCAACAATCCGACAATTCAAGCTGCTGCAGCCTCTACAGCAAAGTCAGCCGGCAAATAGCTGAGCCAAATCTTGGCTAAGTTGGCTAACAACTAGCAGGGACGCTCTGGTCGATATAGAATGACGTTAATTCGCAAGGGATGCATTCAATGAATAAGAAACTTACTCAGTCCATTGCCCTGGCTCTTTTGTCGGCTCCTCTAGCCATATATTCGCCGCAACCTGCCGCTGCTGACCCCTTTCAGCTCGGTGTAGAGCAGCGCGGCCAGGGTCAAACCTATGCTCCTGCGTCACCCGGTGGTTATTACAGTATCCAGCCAGTAGCACAACCTGCGCAAGCGGTGCAACAGCGGCCACCGATTCAAGGCAATGCCAATAGCGGCAGAATGCAAGGTGGCGCCCAGCAAAACCGCCCACCAGCGCAGCGCCCACCGATGCAAATGGGCGTACAAAGTGTTGCCCTGCCACCTGCCTTCATGGGTTCCTGGTTGGTAATCGGTCAAAGAAGTGCCGTAGAAGCAAAAACCCCTGAGTTTCAACAACAAGCAGCAGGCGCTTTCCAAACCAACACTCGCAATATTTGGAATATCAGCGGCAATCCCCAGCAGGGTTATGCCATGAGCAATGACATGGGTGTACAGACCAGTCTGAAAATTATGAAAGTAGCTGGCCAACAAGCAGTTATTTTCTATCAACATCCTATGGGCAAATCGGGCACGGTCATGGCCCAAGAACAGATCATTATGGAATTGCAAAATGGTGGAGCAAACTTCTCTGGTTTTGAAAAAATATCAATCAACAAGCAAGGCGAAGGCGTAAGAGCCACAGTCAAGTATTCGCTTTCAGGTCAACGCCAATAGTCACCCTAAAAGGGCTAGGCAAAATTTAGAGGAATCACAGTGAAAAAGAAAACCGATGACAAAAGAGCCCTTGCTCTTCTGGCTTTTGCCGCTCTGTTGTCATTAGCCTCCCCGGCCTTTGCTGAGGAGCTTACGCCTTTGCCCTTAAAAACAGACCCACTGCCGGTAAAAGATATTGGTGATACCGTAGCCGCACCAATGGTAGAGCTGCCGATCACTCCAGACCAGGCCGAAGCCGATAAGAAAGTAGTTTTAAGTGGCACAGCTGCTTCAGGCAATTTCAATCTCTTAGGTGCAGCAGCCGTGGCAGTAGACCCACCGCTGACTCGCTACGAAGGTCCGAGACTGAAGTTTGTCGAAGTGACTATCCGCAATAACGGCACCTATCCTGTTGTAATTATTGGCGAAGGCTCAAGAGGCATCGGACCAGGCCTCAACCTTTCACCGCTGCCAATAGATACCTTGCTCAAACTCGACAACCATATCTTAAGCAAAGCCGACAAAATTGCCTTAGGAGCTATAAGTGTCGGCTCAGTCGGCTTGGCCGGACCAATCGCTTACGAAATGCTGACAGCTCAAGATCACAGCAAACGCAACCTTGGCACAGCAGTTGGCCGTGATGCTGGCCGCCACGAAATTGAAGCAAGCCGATTGAACCGCCGCGTTATTTTGCCCCAAGACGAAACTAAAGGCTGGTTAGCCTTCTACGATGACTCTACCAAGGGCATGAATAGCTTACTGGTGCCGTTAACCTATCCCTATAACAACAGCAGTGGCTCAGTCACTATTCCAATATCTAATCCAGCGGCAACAACAAGTGCCAAAGCTAAACCGGTCTACAACAAGGCCGAGACGGCTGGGGCTCTTGGTGGTCCGCAACCAGTTAGAGCAACCCTTCCAAACATCTAAAACAGTAAGAAAATCCTGAGGAGGAATAAATGTCTAAGCTCAAGAGAGCCATATCAGCACTGTCGGCAGTATCACTACTAGCGCCTCTAATGATTGGCATCGCTGCTAGTCCAGCCATGGCCGCCCCTTCTGCTAAGGGAGCAGCGACAAAGAAAAATGTGGGTGATGCCCTAGTTATGATGGAGACCACCAAAGGTCCAATCAAACTAGTAGTTTACAAGACTGAAGTGCCACAAACTTCCTACAACTTCTTAGACTTAGTGGGCAAGGGCTTCTATAACGGCTTGACCTTCCACCGCTACGAACCAGGTTTCTGTATTCAAGGTGGCGACCCAGATGGCAACGGTACGGGCAACTATGTTGACCCTAAAACCAATAAAGTGCGTCGCATCAATCTAGAAATCAAGCCCAATCTCAAGCACGATTCTGCTGGCGTATTGGCCATGGCGCGCTCGAGTGATAGAAACTCAGCCAGCTGCCAGTTCTACATTACCCTTGGCCAGGCCTCTTTCCTTGACAGCGACTATGCTGTTTTCGGCAGAGTAGTCGAAGGTCTAGACAATGTCATGGCATTGCGTAAGGGCGACAAGATGACTAAAGTCACCGTGGTCGACCCAGGCAAATAACCTAATTTATATACAGATGCTAAAATTACCCAGTTATTAGTTAAACGGAGGAAGCCCTCAGTAGAGCCTAGACTTACTGCAGAGGGCAAAAACGAATGACAGATCCAATTGTAGCGATCGAAACCGACAAAGGTACGATCAAGATTCAAGTACATCAGACAGAAGCCCCAATCACAGCCAACAACTTCCTCGATCTAGTGGAAAAAGGCTTCTACAATGGTCTCAACTTCCACCGTTACGAACCAGGCTTCTGCATCCAAGGTGGTTGTCCCACTGGTTCTGGTACAGGCGGATACACCGATGCCACCGGCAAGAAACGCAATATCAAGCTAGAAGTAAAACCACACCTCAAGCATGACTCTGCCGGTGTAGTAGCAATGGCTCGCTCTAATGATCCTGACTCAGCTAGCAGTCAGTTCTACATTACTCTTGGACCAGCTAATTTCCTCGATATGAATTATGCAGTCTTCGGTAAAGTAATTGAAGGCGACGGCGTCTTCATGCAATTGCGCAAAGGCGACAAAATGAACAAAGTTTCTGTTGTTCAAGCTGCTGTCAAATAGCCCGTAAAACAAATACAAAAGAAAGAGAAGAGGGACAGTCCTTCTTCTCTTTTTTTGCTTCTCTTTCTTTTGCTTCTCGTTTATTGCTTCAATCTTTTGTCTAGTGCTTCAAACTACTTTTTCAATTTCTGCATTAGCCCGCTTGTAGTAAAAATAAATTGGCAGGCCGGCGAGCAGAACCGCTAGCCCAGCGGCCTGATGCACCCAATTGACGCAAAAGAAAGCGGCATAGCCCCAAACACCAACAGTCAAACTGGCGACGAGCCAAACCAGCAAATTCCCCTGTCGTCCGATGCGAAAAGGGCGTTCCATAGCCGGATCACTGTATCGCAGCGAAACCACACAAATGCCATATAACATGGCAACGAAGGCATACATAAAGCCAAAGACTTCAGCTAAGAATGTGTAGGCATCAGGGAATAATGATGTATGACTGAGCAAAGATGCTGCCATGGCAATTATAGTCATGCACCAAAACTGAAACCAGAGGGCATACTTGGGCACTCCGGTACTGGGGCATAGCTGCCCAAACTGCCGGGGAAAGAGTTTAGTCTTGGCCATCGAATAACTGACACGAGAAATACCCAGCAACGCTGTAAATCCACAGCCAACAATCGATGCCACCACTGCCGCCGTGAATAAATTGCCACCAATCGGCCCAGCAATTGCTCCGGCTAAGGCCGGGCAATTCGCCTGAACTGTGCTGCCTACCATAACCAATGTAGTTTTGTCGGCACTTAGAGCAAGTGGCGCCACCGAAGCAATAGAAATACAAACAACCAAATAAATCGCTGTCACCGTCAGTAGTGTCAAAAATACGGCACGAGGAACACTCTTGCTAGCGTCTCTAGTCTCAGCGGACATACATCCGGTCATTTCCATAAAAGAAAAGCCCGCCATGGCGAGCATAAAAATCGAAGCAACTTTGCCCCAGAACTGACCAGGCAATGGGTCAACAGGGCAGTTAACTAGATTGACCAAGGAAGCGCCAGGATGCAACAAAACAAGCAGGCAAAAGACCACAGCCATAGCCACTTTCATTAGAGTAAAAACGATGTTGATTGAAGCAGCGGTTCGCACAGTTTGCAAATTGAGAACCGTTGTGACAACGCTAAGAGTGACAATCACAAGGGGGGCAAACCAGATGGGTGTTTGGCTCTTAGTAAAAAGAGCAGCCGCCAGCAAGTTGGCTAAGCCATTAGCCATACAAGCAAGACCGACGATAATAGCAATCCAAAACAACCATCCAGTCAAGAAACCAAGCATCTCGCCACTGCCCGGGATGAGGCGCTTGAGGGCATAAAATTTGTAAACATAGGGGCCACCAGCCTGGGGAAACATTGAAGACAATTCCATCAAAATTAAAGCCAATGGCAGAGACATTATTCCAGCTATAAGCCAAGCGACAATGGCTGCCAGTGCACCAGCACGAGCCAACATCGGCCCATGAATGAGCCAGGCCATAGAACCGATGATCGAACCCACTCCAAGCATCCAGGCAGCAAATGAAGTAATACCGACTCTCAGGCCTTCATCAGAGTTTAGTGTTGACATCCATTTTTATCTCGCCAGTAAACCCTACACTATCTAATACCCGCTCAAGGGCATCGCTGCTAACATAAGACCCATGACTGAAAATTTAGCAGTTCTAGAGCCCGTACCGGCTACAGACAAAAATACTGGCCTATCGCAAGAGCAGGCAGAGCAAAGACTCAAAGCCGATGGCCCCAATGAGTTGAGCAAAGGGGCCGCCATCAACCCGTGGAGCCTGCTCTTCGACCAATTCAAGTCGAGTGTGGTTATTTTGCTCTTGGTGGCAACGATAATTTCTTTTGCCATGAAAGAGTATTTGCAAACAGCTGGTATTCTTGTCGCCCTGGTAATTAATGCCGCAATTGGCTTTTTGACTGAATATCGAGCCAAAGTGTCGCTCAATAGTCTGGCTAAATTGGCTGGTGCCACAGCGCGAGTGAGGAGGGGCGGGGGAGACATTGAGCTACCAGTGACCGAGCTTGTTTACGGCGACATTGTCATTTTAGAGGCCGGTAATCGCGCCCCAGCAGATTTAAGCATTTTGGAAAGTGCTGCTTTTTCTCTTGACCAATCGCAGTTAACTGGTGAGAGCGTGCCTGTATGGAAATCAGCCGAAGCTGAAGACCTCGAAGAACGCCTCGTCTATCAAGGCTCAAGCGTTTTAGGCGGAAGGGCCATATGCGTAGTTATTGCTACCGGCGCAAAAACTAAGATGGGTAAGCTCGGTCTAATCTTACAAGAAGTGATATCGGGCGATACGCCGCTGACAAAGTCACTAGACACCCTCGGCCAACAACTTAGCCTCCTTGTTATTGTGCTCTGTGTGGTCTTTGCGCTTATTGGAATTTTAAAGAATACCAGCATCGAGAGGATGCTCGAAACTAGCATTGCTCTAGCCGTTGCTGCCATACCCGAAGGCCTTCCTGTGATTGCCACATTAGCACTAGCTGCTGGCATCAGAAGAATGGTTCGCTCAAAAGCTCTGGTAAGGCGCTTAGCGGCGGTAGAAACCCTTGGTTGTACTACAGTTATTTGCACTGACAAGACTGGCACCCTGACTGAAAATAAGATGATGGTGACAGACATTGTTTTAGATGGCTTGGACCTAAAAATATCAGGCCATGGCTACGAGCCTATCGGCGAACTTACAAGCAATGGCCAAGTCTGCAAGATTGATGAGCTAACCACCAGAGTCAACGACTTTTTAATTGCCATAGCGGCCTGCAACGACGCGAAGCTTGAGCACAAGACTAGTAATACTTCTAGCCCGACTTCTATTCCGGAATCTAGCGATACTTCTAAAGATCAGTCCGAAGAGCTATGGCTTGTTCATGGCGACCCCACCGAAGGGGCGCTGATTACAGCGGCTATGAAACTCGGCCTTCAACACGAACAAATATTAGGGCAGTTTCCCCGAGTAGCAGAGATTCCCTTTGACCTAGAGCGCAAGCGCATGTCGACGGTTCACGAGCATCCTGAGCGCGATGACCATGTTTTATTCTTGAAGGGCTCCCCTGGAGTCGTGCTGGAGTTATGCACTATATTGCGCACCGCTAGCGGTGACATTCCCCTCACTGATGAAATGCGCACTTGGTTTAGAAGCAAAAATCAAGAGCTAGCAAAACTTGGGCTGCGCGTGCTGGCCGTAGCGAGCCGCTATGTCGAGAACATTCCACAGAAAGATCAGCTTGAAACTTTAGAAGAAAAGCTGGTTTTGCTCGGCTTGGTGGCAATGTCTGACAGGCCTAAAGAAAACGTACAAGAAGCCATTGCCACCTGCCAAAGCGCAGGTATACGCTTAGTTATGCTCACTGGCGATCAACTCGAAACAGCTAAATCAATAGCTAAAGAGTTGGGTATTTTCTCGCCAGAAAACTCAGACCAGCAAATATTAATCGGCAGTGATCTACAGAAGCTAACTGACGAACAGTTTAAAGAGACTCTCAACCATGTTTCAGTGCTTGCTAGAGTTACCCCCGAAATGAAACTCGACATCGTCAAGCGCCTCCAAGGGGCAGGACATATTGTCGCTATGACTGGTGATGGGGTAAATGACGCACCGGCCCTGCGTCAATCAAATATTGGTATTGCCATGGGCGAAACCGGCACCGACTTAGCTCGCGAAGCATCCGACCTGGTTATAACTGATGACAATTTCGCCACTATTGTAAAAGCCGTACAACAGGGCCGCATTACTTACGCCAATATCAGTCGCGCTGTGGGCTATTTACTGACGGCTAGCCTGACCTCGGTGGTCGCAATTATGCTGGGCCTGCTGGCCAATACAGGCCTCTTCCTTGAGCCTCTGCAACTGCTTTACCTCAATTTGATTATGCATGTCTTTCCCGGGCTAGGAATTGTCTTACAAAAAGGCTCTAGCGAAGTAATGAAGCAAAAGCCGCGCAATCAAACAGAACAGCTCATGGATCGCTACGAACAAATTCAAATTGTCACTCGCAGTGCACTGCTAGGCGGCATGATTTTAGCAGCGGTGCTGATCAACCAGAAATATCTAGATCAATCGAACGCTGCCACTGTGGCTCTGGCAGCCCTATCATTGGCATTGATAATGCAATCCTGGTCATGGCTCTCAGTGCGAGGCTACGCCACCGATGTCGCCTGGTACAAAAACGGGCCGATGTTAGTTAGCACCGCCATCAACCTCGCTCTGCTCGCTGCAGCCTTATATTTGCCGCCTCTGCAGAGCGTACTAAACACTGCTTCACTGAGCAGCGCCCAGCTCTCGCTAGTGACCGCTGCGGCCCTAGCGACGCAAGTACTCTCTATACCAATTAAGGCCCTGGGTGCGAAGAGCGTATCTACTTAATAAGAAGCTCTAAGCCGGCTCACCGGGAGCTTTCTTTAGGGTCTTGCAGTACTTATACAAGGCCTCAAGAGTAGCTTTGTCTTTGACCAGGCTCTCGTAGTAAGGCATATGGCCCGGTGGGGAGCTGAGATAGTCTTTGAACCTGACTATGCTATCAAGCTGACTAGAACCGGCCAGAGGGTGATTAGGAGCGACTTTGTTTCCACCGCCAGCATGGCAGCTAGCACAATACATTTTAAAAGCTTCAGCCCCTGTAGCCTTCTTCGCTGCGTCCTTGGCCGTGCAAGGAAGAAAAGCAACGAGGAAGAGAGCCGCAGCAGCTAAGGGCAATCCAAACTTGACATTCATAACAAAAACTCCGAAACCTAATGGGTTTATACCCGGCAGCAAATGAAATTCTAAACCTCTTTAGCCGCTGCGTTTAGAAAATAGATTGGCTTGGAAAATTTATTCAAGCATTACCTCAAGGAAAGTTATGGTGTTAGCAGCAAAACCAATAATGGTGTCCTTATTACTGAGTAGTTGCCTCGGCTTCGCAAGCACTTTTGCTCTGGCAGCAGATAATAGTGAAGCGGCCAGCTTAGCCATACTTTTCAGACAATCGTTTGGCAATTGGGACGCAAACCAAGACGGTATTTTGAGCAAAGACGAACTAGACCAAGCTATTCAAAACCCAGCCATTAAGGGCAACCAGGCCGCTGCTCTGGCGGCGGTAAAGATTTACTCGCGCTCAGCCTGGAAAGAAGAGAATAGTACACAGACATTCACTTTGGCAGACCTCTGCTCAGGCAACAACACTACAGGCAGTGGCACGGCCTTGCCTAAACTCGTGAGTCTTTTCAACACCTATCAAAAGAAAATTGCCAATGAATCACCTCTCCTATTCTCGGATGGCCGCCCCCACATAGAAGAAATAAAACAGGGCAAGACAGGTGACTGCTATTTTCTCTCGACCATTGGCGGTTTGGCTTACCATACGCCCCAGCGAGTGATAGACATGATCACTCAAAATAATGACGGCAGTTATACAGTGACCTTCCCCAGACATGAGCCGATTGCTGTACCAGCGCCAACAGACGCCGAAATCGCCTGCTACAGCGACGCCGGTGAAGATGGAGTCTGGCTGCATGTTTGCGAAAAAGCCTATGCCATTTACAAGAACAGAAAAACCAGAAAAGACGACACTGAAGCTTTAGAAGTAGTGATTCATGGTGGCTCTGGTGCCCGCATGCTGATGTTTATGACTGGCAATTCCTGCACCCGCTATCCCACCAAAACAACTAGCATTGATCAACTACGCCAGGAGCTTATGGAGGCTCTGAGCAATCATCGCATTGTTAATACCGGCACCTCGGGTCACTGTCTCACTATCCTTCAGTACAATCCCAGCACTGACATTGTCACAGTCTGGAACCCCTGGGGCACCAGCGGTACCTATTCAACCGTACACCAGCAAATGAATCATGGCGTCTTCAGCATGCCACTGACCGACCTGCAAAACTATTTCGTCTCGATTCTGCCAGAGAAGGCTAGACCGTGGACAGTCGCCGATTTTAAGCGATTTAGATGAGGACAATAGAACTGCATACCAATCGAAACAGACCCTAAGCCAGAATTAGATCGACAGCATCATCGCTTTCACTGCCACCCGGTCCATGATCCTTGATTATTTCCACAAGCCAATCGAACACCGTTTCTCCTTGTCCGGATCTTGCCATCTGTAGCTCACTAGCGACAGACGCTCTGTTCGCTGGGTGGCAGCCCTGAAGACGAAGTTCCAGCTGCCTTATAGTTTCGCCAAACCCAAGCTGCTGTCTGGAAGCATCAGAGTTTATCCATCGCAAAACGAAACCCTCATCAGGGGTTCCGAACCCACCTCTGAGAATATCGTTGAACGCGTCAAGGTTACGGCCCCAACCGTCAACTGGTATGCCTGGCACCAGCACACGACTAATTTCATCATAGAATGCTTCCAAGGTAGAAAAATTGCGGCCGTCGATCTCAAAGACCGGCCTGGCAAGCATCGTTAATACCCCATTGGATCAGCTTTAAAATGAGTGTATCTCAGTCGTCACCAAATTAAAGCTTGATGAACCGTCCAGAGGTCCAAAGGCTGCCACCAGCGCCAACGGCCACACCTAGAGCACACATCAAGCCCGCCGTTTGCAGCAAACTAAATTCTAGATTCTGGGGCATGAAGGGCACTAAACTCAAAATCTGGTCTTTGACGTAGGGGTCAACATAAAGGTGAATTCCCAGCAAGACCAAGGTGGCAAGCAGTGCGGCAATGGCACCGTAAGCAGCCCCCTGAAAAACGAAGGGGCACTTGATGTAGAAGTGACCAACACCCATCAAGCTAAGAATCTCAATTTCTCTATGGCGAGCTTTGATTACCAAGTTGATAGTATTGCCTATAACAGTAAGAGTAGCAGTGGTCAGAACCGCTGTGATAAAGAAGCCAGCAATTTCTAAGAAGTGACGCACCTCGGTGATTTTCTTAGCAATTTTCAAAGGCGAACGGACAGTTTCGACTGAAGGCAACAACTTAAGCTTAGTAGCCAACAACTCAACTTGTTCTGGGTCGGCCAGTTTGACGTGAAGAGTATTCGGCAGTGGGTTGTTAATCACAGCAATCTTGAAAGTATGCTGCATATCGCGCCAGGCAACATCTTTGGGCACGATCTCAACTTGTCTTACTTCAGGCAGCTGACTAATCTCGTTAGCGACCTTTTTAGGGTCATAGCTATCTTTGAGATAAGCCGACATCTCAATTTGACTGCCCCAGGCATTGACGAGATTTTTCAAACTCATGGTCATCTGCAGCACGCCACCAAATATGGTGAGGGCCACAGCCAAAATACTTACTACCAACCAGTTAGACCAGCCACTGGCCTTAAGCCCTAAGAAGGTCTCAATGAAAACTCGACGAATAATTCTCAGAGTGCGCATCATAATTGCTAACTCATCTCCAATTCGTAAATGCCATTGTCTACATCGGCCACCAATTCACCATTCTTCAAGGCAATAACGCGCCGTCTCATGGCATTAACAATTGGCTGGTCGTGGGTTGAAATCAAAACAGTCGTACCGCGCTGACTAATACGCTCAAGTAGTTGCACAATTTCTAGCGAAGTTGCCGGGTCAAGGTTACCAGTTGGTTCGTCAGCCAGCAAAACAGGTGGGCCATTGACTATGGCTCTGGCGATACCAACACGCTGCTGCTCACCACCAGAAAGCTCGGTGGGGTAGGCGTCAAACTTGTGCTCAAGGTTGACCACAGCTAAGGCACTATTAACACGCTTAGCCACTTCTTTTTCATCAACACCAAGGGCACGCAATACATAAGCGACGTTGTTAAAGACAGTCTGACTGGGCAGCAATTTAAAGTCTTGGAAAATAATGCCAAGCCTTCTGCGCAACAGGGGAATTTGACCAGCATGAAGACGGTTTAAGTTCACGCCGCCAATGAAAACATTGCCATTGGTTGGTGTTTCTTCACGATAAAGCAGGCGCATCAAGGTCGACTTGCCAGCTCCGCTAGGACCCACCAAAAAGGCGAACTCACCGAGGGCGATGTGCAAGTTTATGTTGACCAGAGCGGGTCTGCCGCCGTAGTTTTTGTTAACGTTTTGCAGTCGAATCATTCGTTAAAGGGTCTGTTACGGCCAAAATGGCGAGGCAGGGATCTTCAAGAGGTTTGATGATAACACAGTAGTCACGAGGAAGCCTTGGATCTCGGTGAAGGTGTCAGATTCTTCATTTTGAAAGCTTGGCTAGGACTAAAAACAGCCCTTATGTATAGCCACCACGGGGCATTTCTAACATACCAGTAGCGAAGCAGAGAGGGCAGATTAGATTCGCTCCATGTAAGCGAGGGGTAACATCACCACATTGCGAACAAACTGGGTAGTTGTGAGCCATGCGCCATTTCTTCAAGCGTAGTTCTTTTTCATAAAGCGAGCGCATGCGAATAGCCAAACGGGAGAAATCGGCCCCAGTGGTGTCGTGAGCCTCTTCTAGATGGGGTTCTATAGTGAAGTTAGTAGCAACGGCTGCAATTTGCAAAGCTTCATCAACGCTGAGCTCAATGGCATAAAGGTCAGCTTCAGTGGGCTCGGCCAGTGGTACTTCAAACTGATAGGCAAACTCGTCACTTGTGGCTTTCTCAAAATAGCGCTTCATATCAAAGCGCATGCCGTTAATTGAAATACCCACGCCACGCGCGGCCTGCTTAAGCTTCTTCAGCAAGTCACCTTTGGCAAAACTAATTTCTTGGCCTGTGGAGGCATCTTTTACGGCAATGACAACATTGCCTTCACTATCAATAAATAGCGGTCTGGTCCGCGAAGCAAAAGGCTCACCGACAATATGCGGCCACAAATGCAAAAAGGTATGCTCTTTCAAGCGATTATCAATGCCAAGCTGACGCAGTACTTTGGGCAGCACTTTAGCAATCTGCTGGAAGTTTCGCCCCTTCCCCTTGCGCAGAGGCTCTATGGCAGGCTTACTTGAGCCATCTGCCTTGTCTTTAGCTTTATCTTTGCCATCGTCGACCAAGAGCTTATAACCTACAACTTAACGCCAAAGCCAGAAAGAACTAACTGTACAGCTAAACTAACATATTTCCTCAGCTGATTTTAACGTTCTGACCTTTGCTAAAAGCGGCGACACGCCACTATATTTAGTACCACCGAAACAAGGTGAGCAACTTTTTAGAAAGCCTGCCCAGTCACGAAAAGTACAAAACAGCTCCATCCTAGGGGCCATTCGGTTATAATCAGCAGCTTCAGTAAGTTTCAGCCAACCAGAGGTTAAGAACGTGTCAGCAGAAGAGACAATTGCAGTATTGAAAAAGCGCTTCAGACCAGAAGCAGCAAAAAATCTCTGCGCCACTTACTTAATCAATATCAAAGGCGACGGCGCTGCCGCCTACCTCACCAAAATTTCTGATGGCACCTGCGAGTTTGTTGAACACGCTTCATCAGGCTACAGCCCTGCTGATTGTCAGATCACAATTGATTCTGATGACCTGCATCAAATCATCAGTGGACGTATGTCTGCTATGACAGCAGCTCTTTCTGGCGTGCTTGCTATAGAAGGTGAGCTTGGTCTAGCGATGAAACTGGTACCAATCTTCTTTGAAGGTTAAGGCTTGTTTGCTTTAGCACAGGCCGCTAGCAGGGCGTTGAGGCCCACTTCGTAGGGCGGCAGTTGCCCGGCGAAGAGAGCGAAAGCAAAACGAGCCTGGTGCACAAGCATCGCCTTACCGTCAGTGTTGTCTAATTGATATTTTTGAGCGAGCCTACAGCAAACTGTGGGCTCGCTATTTTTTGCATAAACTAAATCTTGCACAAAGACGGCTTTGGGTAAAGCCATGAACATGGGCTCTAGCCAGGGCGGAATCTCATTATCGAGGTGGCCAATAGAAGTAGCATTGATGACAAGCTGACAGTGTTCAACAGCAGCGCTGAACTTCTCCTGAGCATCCACCGCAAAGGCAGTAAAAGTAAGTTGCGGCAAAGACAGCTGAGACAAGGAAATAGATTGCTCTAGGCTAGTTATGAAAGCATCGGCCCGCTCTTTACTGCGAGCAAAAATCTGAAAAGCAGTGGCACCCATTTCAGCCATAGCAATAACTGCTGCGCGAGCAGCGCCGCCAGTACCAATAATGGCAATTCCTTTGAGAGCGGAAGGTGACAGAGACTGCTCAAGGCTTGCTCTAAGACCCACAATATCGGTGTTATGACCCTCTAACTTTTGCTTGTTAAACACCACAGTATTGACAGCACCGGCTGCTCTGGCCTGGGGCGAACAACTCTCGAGAAAGTCGAAAACAGCTACTTTATGAGGAAGAGTGACGTTGATGCCGTCCATGGCTTCCGGCCCCTTCGTCATAACAGCAAGACGACTGGCCAACTGGCTTTCAGCCACGTCAAAAAGGCGATAGCTACCGGCAATACCAGTGCAATCGAAAAAGGCCTGATGAATAAAAGGCGACAAAGAACGACTAACGGAACTACCAATTAGCCCAAGATTCAGTCCTAGATTTAATCGAGGACCAGCACTCACTAATAGTTAGTTTGCTGCTGGGTAGCTACGCGCATTTTTGTAATGCCTGCAGCGGCTGCAGCACTCATAACTTCTACTACGTCTTTTTGCTTAGCATCACCGTCGGCATTGAGAGTAACGTGCAATTCTGTACCAGCCGGCGCCTTGTCTTTGATTTCTTTGATCAAAGCAGTGATGATAGTAACGTCGTGATCGCGAATGTACTTGCCGTTAATGGCAAGCTGTCCGTCTTTGTCGATGTCGAAGCTAATACCTTTGGTGGCTTCGTCTTTCTTGGCGTTCTTGGTCTCAGGCGGCTTGATTTTCAAATCTGATTTGTCAATCAAGGGCGCAATTAAGATCATGATGACGAGCAAAACTAAGAACACATCAGTAAGCGGGGTGACGTTAATATCGGTGAATTGATCACCGACCGCTCCCATAGACATAGCT
>JAUPUU010000249.1 GCA_030917395.1 Cyanobacteriota bacterium erpe_2018_sw_21hr_WHONDRS-SW48-000092_B_bin.40 | reverse complement strand
GTAGAGCCATTGCCACGAGATTCTTCCTTGTCTGGTCTATTTTGCTGTGGGAGTGGTCTCTATCCCGTGAGTTGTGTAGTCCCATGATAGCGCGACATGCTTTTCTACGTAAGTGCATTTTGTTCCGTAGTGACGATTCCCTTAGTAGCAGGCTCTCGCGAGTGGTTGCTGCTGTTATCGAGATAGTGAACCATTGGCGATACCGAAATGGTGCGTTGCTGGGAGAGTCGGATAGTAAGCACTATGCCCAATTGCCATTGCTCAAAGCCAGAGCCTCCTTTGCAAACAGCTGGCACCGGATCTTTCCCCCAGTCGGGGGATTGCAGCCAATCTGATCTCTGTGTAACGCTAGTATTTACGGGGCTTTACCCGAGATTCGAAAATATTTGACGTTCATAAATATCGGCGCGATTTTTCGCACCAAACTGAAGATTGCAATTTTTGCTCTGTTCGTGCAAGAGGTGTGCTTTGACCGATTCAATTAATTACACTGGTTCTTACATAATCGCTGGCAGCGAGAATGCCCCGCAGGAGTCACTGACTTCTCTTTCCAAGCATGATAATCCAGCAGTTCGACGCCGGCTCGCCGAGAACCCTTGTACACCCCATGAAATCCTGATGCTCTTAGCACTCGATGAAAATACTGAGGTGCGAGCAGGCCTTGCCTGGAATACCACAGCGCATGCCGATGTTCTAAAACGGCTTTGTTTAGACCCTGACGTCAACGTTCGCCTTGCTCTGACCGAGAATCACAGGCTGCAGAAGGAGTTGCTTGAACTGTTAGCAAACGACGAGAATCCATATGTGCAACACCATGCAAGACGATCGCTCGAGGTAGTCGCTCTGGAAGCGCAACTACAAAATGAGTCCTTTTGCTCTTTGGAAGGAGATGAAGCGAAGCTTGGTGAGTTGATTGTGACGCTTGGGTTGCTGAATGATGAGTCAATGCGAGTCTTTATTGAACGAGCTAGGGAAAAGGGTCTACCACTGGGCAATGTCTTGATACGTGACGGTGGTCTGCCTAAGTCAATTGTCGCGAAGGCATTGCGAATGCAGTGCCGTGTGCGTGAAAATCGCATTTCTTTTGAACAGGCAATTGCTGAGCTGCGTTCGAATTGAATCAGTTTCTGCAAATCATTTCATTCAACAACGTTTGAAAATGGTCGCAGTCCAAAATGATCGCAAATTCGTGGATAATATTGAGAAGACGAGAATTTGGCCATAGTAAACGAAGAAGGAGAACGCTTGGAGATAGGCTTGCCTGGCATCTTTAGGCAAGATATCGCCTTGCATGTAATGTGGCGCTATTACTAGAACAAGTCTCGCCACATCACTTCTCCGTCTTCTATCGACGGAATATCAATTGGTTGCTGTTTGCCGCTCTCATCTTCAAGCAGCCAGTTGTCAAAATATGACTCTTCAAAAGGCGGGTCGCTTCCGTCTGTAAGCCCGTCGTTGCTCAATAGAAATGAAAAAATGGGTTTATATCGTTCGAATTCTGGCGTGAGTTGAATATCTCCACTCATCTCGAACATGTCTTCTGGTGTGATGTTTGATATTGTCCCGATTAGCACGGGACCGTGAAATAGCTTCAGGTTAGCCATGATCAATTATTCACCAACGCCACTCTACTTGTCGTGTAATTGTTGTCGATACATGGAGTGAAAATGTCTTGTTTTTTGCCTCCATTATCTTCCATCTCCCACCCATTAAGCCATTCTTCACTAAATGGTGGCTCTTCGTCAATCAGAAATTCGAATATCGGCTTGTACTGTTCGGCTGCTGGTAGTAGTTGGATGTCCGCACAGCAACCCATACCGTCAGGTTGGTGGCCAAGTTTGGTGGATACGGTGTGCGCTAATGAAGCAAGTCTGAGGCTGGAAAGTTTATCTGGCTTTGTCAAGCTTACTCATCCTTCTTCCCATTTGACGAAGGTGCTTTTCTCACCAGTGTTGAAGAAATCTAGGACGATCGTTTTTAGGACTTCGAATACTGCTATTGGCCTATTTCATCGTTGACAAGCTTATTGAGCCACTCAGAGAAGGTTTTAGTGACCATCTTCAGTTCTTTTTGGTCTTCATCGAACAACCAGACCGGTGGGTCTTCGCCTTGGGTGGTATCGAAACACAGGAAGGCCGGGTAGCGGTCAAGGAAAACAAACCATTGAGGTCCGAGTTGAAAGCCGTGTTTCTTTGCCAGCTTTTCTGCATGGGTTCTACAAATAGATTCGAGGGTGTCGAAGAGGAAGCAGCTATCGTCTAAGAAGTCACCGGCTTCTTTGCCCCATGCTAATAGGAATTTTCTGTATTGAGATGGAAGCTTTATTGATAAACGTGACTCTAGAGCGCTTATCTCTAATTCCGAGCAGCCGACCATGGTCTCCGGTGCTGCAAGTCCAGCGGCGATGATTCTTTTAGCAAGTTGCTCAGCTGACGGAAGCGCTATCATTCTTTACCTCAGGGAATTTTATTCTGAAAAGCCTTGTCGAAATCTATCGATGACCTTTTTGCTCGATTAGGGCAGGATATCTCCTCACTAAAAGTACCAGAGTTCCTTGTGTTTCCTTGGTTGTTCGCTTGGTAGTGCTGTTAGGTATCCTGAACTCAGAGTTCGAGTTTCGTGTTTGAATGCACTTAGGAAGTGCGCAACGACAATTTGCATCTAACCTAGTAGGCTAGGGATTGTACGATGATTTGCAAGGAGATGATTCCATGACAGAGAATTTCTATACAGGTTTGACTACTCAATTTTATTTAGTGTTTGACGTTGATACGTTTCTTTCCAGCTATGTCCCCGTGAACAACATCGTTAAGCCATGAGGAATAGCTGGGGAAAACCTGGTTCAGTTCTTCTGTGGCTTCATCAAAGCGCCAAACAGGAGGATC
>JAUPUU010000248.1 GCA_030917395.1 Cyanobacteriota bacterium erpe_2018_sw_21hr_WHONDRS-SW48-000092_B_bin.40 | reverse complement strand
GTTGCCAGTGGTGACTTGATTTGCGTTAGCGGAGTGAGCGCTGGTGGAGAAAATCTTGTCTCTATATACAGTGCCCCAAATCGCCGCAGCGGCAAAGAACCGGTATACATCGCTAGCCTATCGGTGCAGCTTCCCGTGCGGGCCTTAGACTTAACTGATAAGCAATTGACTATTCTTTCGTCCGCCAACGGCGGTGCCAAATCGCAAGTTGACGTTGTCAATTTAGTTAGCCCCGATTCTCCTGAAATTCAAAAATCACTGATCATTGAAGGCGACTATCGCGTCGTCACTCGCTTCAAAGAATCGATTTTAATTGCTGGAATAGACGGCACGAAAACCAATAAATTTGGTCAAGCAAAAATCATTGTCACCAGTGGCTCTCCGCACCTAGCCAGCAATATCACCCTTGAGCCCTTAACTGCTATTGAATCAGCGGCGGCTCAAAAAGATCGTTTCTTGGTGGTTGGTCGCAACAAAGGTGAGCGCATAGTAATTTCGCTAACCATCGACAAGGGCCATAACTTAGCCCGCGAACAAGTGCTCAATATTCCAGCAGCCAAGACCGATAGCGGCAAATCGACTTCAGTGGTCATGCGCGATCTAACCGCCTACGTTGCCACCGGCTGGTCTGGCGTTCAGCTGCTCACCCGGGCCAAAGAAGGCTGGGCAATTACATCTTCATATAGCATTCCCAAACTGGCAGCGGCCGGAGTGGCCGTATGGAAAGATTTAGTTGTCTTAGCTGGTACCGAATTACAGCTCTACCACCTGGGCCGCCCAGAGCGCCCGATCATGATGAATTCAGCGGCACCACAACAGGCAATCAAAGCCATGGTCGGTGCTGGTAGTTTCATTGTTTGTCTATCAAAAGACGAAATTTCACTGCGCAAGATGGAAAAGCTGCAAAATGTAATTACAACTAGTAAGCTCTCTGCCAATCAACTTTGCTTTGATGGCAGCCTGAGCCGAGCCTATGCCATTAAGTTTTTAGAGAAAACCACTAAGATTCAACCAGTCAAACTATATTCTGACAAACTTGAGCTTCTCAAATCATTCGAAGTACCGGGCATATTCAACCGCTGCCAGGCCAACAAAGGGCAGCTCATGCTCGGTGGCTTGAACGATATAGTTATCTACGGACCACGCAAAGCTGGCTCGGAAAGCAGCAAAGAGACCAGCAGCGAATCTAGCACCGAAGCTAATACCAAAACCAATACCAGATCCGACAGCGAAACGGTTGCCAAAACAGCACCAGCAAGCAGCAGCCAGGCCGATGGCAACAATCCGATGCTCGAGCAATTAAGCGCTAGACATTTCGAGAACCTAGCCATTCGTGATATCGCCTTTGGTGACGATGTCGTAGTGGTCACAGCTATCGATCAAAATTCAAAAGGATTTTTCTTAGTACTACAAAGATACGATAAAGACTTGCATGTACTAGGTTCAATCGACTTGCCCCACGACGGCCTCGCCATCACCTGCCAGGGTAACCGTGCAGTGGCTGTGGGCCGCGGTCTTGATGGCAAAGACGTAGCCACCATAATCAATTTTGAAAAGACAGCAGCACCGCAAATAGTTGCCAACCTGCCTGTCATCGAAGGAGTCTCAGCAGTAGCAATGAGAGATCAACTAGCCGTTCTCGGCGGTCGCGGTCTTGAAATATTGTCACTGAGTTAGAAATATTGTCATTGAGTTAGAAAATAACCAGTAGGAAATAGTTGTGAAACTAAAAGCACCGGCGCTGACCACTCAGATTTTTATTGGTCTAGCACTAGGAATTTTTGTCGGCTGGCTCTCGCCGCAGGTGGGAATGGCCTCAGCACCCGGGGCTGATATTTTCCTCCACCTGATCAAAACCATCATTGCTCCTCTGGTTTTTTCTACTTTAGTAGTAGGAATTGCCGGTGGTCACGGACACGGCGACAATAGCCTCTCAGCCAATAGCCAGGGCGCATTTTCAGTTGGTCGCGTCGGCCTCAAATGCCTGATTTATTTTGAATTGATTACTACCTTCGCCTTAATCGTGGGCTTAGTCGTAGTCAACGTTTGCCAACCAGGCGCCGGTATTAACTTAAGCGCTCTCAATGCCGGCGAGGCCCAGGAGCTGCTAGCGAAGAAGCCCAGTGCTGGCGATCTAATCACCCACATTTTTCCCACCAGTATTATTGATTCGATGGCCCGGGGCGATGTCCTGCAAATAGTTGTCTTCACTATTATCTTTGCCCTAGGAGTAAAGGCAGCCCGCGCTACTCAAATAGTAGACCTCTGCCAGAGCCTGGCAGAAGTAATGTTTAAGTACACCGGCTATGTCATGAAAGTGGCTCCACTCGGAGTGGCTTGCGCCATGGCCAGCACTGTAGGCAAACATGGCTTGCTAGTACTCTTTTCATTGGGCAAATTGGTAGGCACCCTCTACCTCGCCCTGGCCATTTTTATTATTGGCGTACTTGTGCCCGTTGCCCTGTTGGCCAAAGTGCCACTAAAGCGATTTGCCGCTGCTGTAAAAGAACCCTTCTTGATTGCCTTTTCGACCACAAGCTCAGAGGCCGCCTTACCCAAAGCCCTGCAGAACATGGAAGCTCTTGGGGTGCCCCGACCAATCGTCAGTTTTGTCTTGCCCTTGGGCTATACATTTAATCTCGACGGCACTACTTTATATCTTTCATTGGCTGCTGTTTTTGTCGCCCAGGCAGCTGGCGTGCACATGCCCATTGAAAAGCAAATATTGATGCTGCTCACCCTGATGCTGACAAGCAAAGGTGTGGCCGCTGTACCAAGGGCATCTCTAGTTATTCTGGCTGGCACTCTCGCCACCTTCGACCTGCCTTTAGCTGGTGTAGCCTTGATTTTGGGTGTTGATACCCTGATGGACATGGCCCGCACCTCAGTCAATGTCTTAGGTAATTGTCTGGCTTCGGTAGT
>JAUPUU010000247.1 GCA_030917395.1 Cyanobacteriota bacterium erpe_2018_sw_21hr_WHONDRS-SW48-000092_B_bin.40 | reverse complement strand
TTAGACTGGCCTGGTTCGCCAGACGAACTAACAAACTGGGTAGGCCAGACACTAGGCGAGCGCATCAAAAAGAAGGGCGGTCTGGAAGGGGCGAACCGAAGCAGCACTAAAACGAACTCGCCCTGGCTGGATGAAATAAGAGCGATCGGTCAGAGCACCTTATCGACAGGATGGGCTCAAGAATTATTTGGCCTGAGCACTCAGGTCTTTACCCCCGAAAACATTGCCGAACACCTGGCAGCCGAAGTTTTTGAATCAGAAAACAATGCACCAGCTCGACTTTTGGACCCTGCCTGCGGAGCCGGGCACTTGCTCATTCCAGCGGCTGAGCTGTGGTTATCGCGTGCACGCGCAGACCAAGACTCAGACTCAAACTCAGACTCAGGCATAGACCCAGGCGCAGGCATAGAGCAGCTAGAAAAACTGTTTACTGAAGTAATCACCGGCCTAGATGTAGACCGCAAATTACTGCAGCTATGCGGATTTGCTTTCTATCTTCTTGCCCGAGATCACCTAGCGGGGCTGAGGCAATCGCCCAGTAAAACCGCGGGCAAATCGCTGGATGAATTAACAGATAAATCACCAGAACAATCGCTAGAACAATCTCTCGAGCAATCTCTCGAGCAATCTCTCGAGCAATCTCTCGAGCAATCAAAGTGCGAACTGCCATTGCCTCGCCTCTTTCTCAGCAAATCTTCAGCCGGAAGCCTCAACCTTGGCTTACATAGAAATAGCAATCAGGCCAAGGCAAAAGACGCAGACGACTCAGGAGACAGAGAAGAGCCAGAAGACTCAGAAGACTGGTTTGATCTTCAAGGCAAAGCCGCTCCCAAGCTGAGCAATACTACTTACAATAAAATCGTAATGAATCCGCCCTATCTCAGCACTCGCATCATGGGCGATACCATGGCTACTTTCCTCAAGCGAAATTATCCTGATAGCGCTGGCGACCTTTACACCGCATTCATAGAGCTGGCAACAAGAGTGCTCTCACCGGGCGGTAAGCTGTCAATGATTGTGCAGCAGAGCTTTCTCTCGGTTCAACGCTACAGGGCCTTCCGCCTCAAACTAATAGAAGACTGTCATATAAGCTCATGCCTGACGCTGGGCTTAGGAAGCTTCAGCGCCTGCCCGGGAGAAAAAGTTAACAGCGCCATTCTAACTTTAGAGCGTAAAGAAAGTGAGCAAGATTCGCCCTCGCGCACCATCCGCGTCGGCCGCATGGAAAACAAAAGTCTCAGCACGAGCCTAATTGTAGAAGATACAGCTCTCGCCACAATGGCAGCAATTAGCGGCAACCCCTTTGCTTTCGACTGCCCTGCAGCTCTAGCAAATTGCTTCAAAGAACTTCCAGCTCTCTGTGACATTGACGGCATTGCCATCGTCAACGGACTATTCACCTGTAACAACAAGAAATTTGTCAAACTAGATTCTCAGCTGTGCGAAAGCGAAAAGCATCACTATGTGCCCTACGATAAAGGCGGCGGACAAAAGTGGTATCACCAAACCAGCTACCGTCTATTTTGGCCAGACAACGGCGATAGCATTCGCCAATATCGCAAAGAGAGAGGCCAATCGCGGGCCTTGCCTGGCGAAGAATACTATTTCAAGCCCGGACTCACCTATTCATATATTGGCACCACCGGCTTCAAAGCGCGCCTATTGAGCGAAAACTCGATATTCGATATCGCTAGCTCTGCAGTCTTCTCAAATAACATTGACCATCATTATTTGCTCGGCTTCCTCAACTCATCTCTAGCCATCTACTTCTTAGGGGTACTCAACCCAACAATCAATTTTCAAATTGGCGACTTACGCCGCTTACCGTTCAACGCACCGACAGCAGAAATATGCGCCAACGTTGCCAATTTAGTCAAAGAAGCAGTATCCCTAATGCGCCGCTGGCACGACAATACAGAAGGCATAGACAGCACAGAAATAGTTGAAACTGAAAGGAAAATACAGCTAGAAATTGATACCATCATCTACCAACTCTACAAAATAGACAAAGCCACCGCAGCAATAATTAGAGACAACGAATGGGTGGTGGGCAGCCGCAAGAAGTTAGTCAAATAAAACGCTAGTCAAATAACTGCTAAGTCAACAGGAAACATTTGCAATTGAAATCTACCGAGACTAAACCGCTCAACCTATACTTACTGAAAGCAACTCTCTTCAGCCAACTTTTAGGTTTAACACTCTACACCACACTCGGATTGGTATTCAGCTTAGGCCTAGCTTTAGTCGCGGGCCTGCCATCTTGGGCCGCTCCTGTGACTAAAGAAACAAAGAAAGAAAATTCATATAGAGGCTGGATAGTATTTCAAGAATCAAGCAACGGCGGCCCAATAAACTGCACCGTCACCGACCAGGCCATACGCATTGATATTGCATCTTGCTCTTTCTCGGCCATTGCCAAAGCCCCAGACTGGAACATTTGCGTTTTCAGACCTGACACGAAAGAGATGGGCTTCGTCAAACCCTCAAAATGGCAGCAGTTCAACACCTCTACAGTGGGCGCAACGGATGAGTGCACTCTTGAAAAACCAATCGCAAAGAAAGCAATTACGCTAAGAGGAGTCAATGTGCCCTCGTATCAATACACTTTCCCTGGTGAAAAAGTTACGACGGCCATATTCCAAACAGAGAAACCGAGAGAAGTGAGCAACTACTTCGTAGACTCATACCAGCTATCAACGGCACCACAGGTAGCAGCAATTCAATGCCAGTTATTCAATTGCGTAAAACTTGATGGACTCTTAATAAACTGCGTTGGAAAGATCAAAGATACAAACGAACCACATTGGTTTATACGCACGAAGAAGGTAGTAAGAAACGAATCGATACCAGCTTCGACATTTGAGTTACCCAAAAACTACAAAGCACTGAAAACAATCGATAGCAGCTTTAAATTCAAAGGTATGTCAGGCTCTATCGACGAATTCGGCGAAATGCTAAACATCGGCAAAGAGAGACCGGCCAAGCCCAAGCAACCAAAGCTATAAATGCCACCCTGAGCTAGGGCTTCAAAACAAGCTATGCTACTGTTTATATTAAACAAATAAAGGCAAAGAAAATGGGCTTATCGCTAGTAGTTTGTATCGGCTGGATTTTCGCTTTGTGCATCCACGAGTTTTGCCATGCAGTGGTGGCATACGCTGGTGGCGACAAATCAGTCAAAGACAAAGGTTACTTAACTCTCAACCCCATCAAATATACGGACCCAGGTCTGACACTGGTGATACCAATTATCATGCTGATGATGGGCGGCATCGCTCTACCTGGAGCCGCGGTATACATTGACCGTAGCAAGCTGCGCAATAAATTCTGGCACTCAGCAGTATCAGCAGCCGGCCCCTTCGGCAGCGCCGTAATGATTTTTGTCTATGCCTCACCTTTCATGTTCGGCTTCGTCAAACAAAATTCCGACTACGGCCTCTGGCCAGCGCTGGCACTGCTTGTGCTTCTACAAATAGTCTGCCTGATTCTCAATTCACTGCCCATTCCGCCCCTCGACGGCTACGGAGTGATTGAGCCATGGTTGCCCCGCGGCGCGCAAGAAGCCATGAATCGCTTTGGCCAATTTGGCATCTGGATAGTTTTTGGACTCTTATGGTTTGTTGAGCCACTAAATGCAGCGCTCTGGATTGCAGCAATGTTAATAGCTCACCTATTAAGCGTGCCCGGAGCCATGATTCAAACAGGGTATCAATTATTCTCAGAGCAAAAATATTATTTGATTGGTGTACTCATCATCATAATGATTCTGAGCAAAAAGGGTAAGACAAGCCCACCGCAAATAGCAGCAAAAGATTGAGGCCTGGCAGATAGGTGAAACCTAGGGTAAACACCTCTTGACCACCGATGGCGCGACAATTACTATTCAGGCATTGGGCAGCCACTGCCTTATTTAGCAAGTGTATCCATTCTCATTGATTTACTAGTTCGACAATTCTATAGCTAGGAGAACGGCTGATGAAGCACATTAACACTCGGCATCGTCTACATCGCGCGACTACAGTTCTCGCCTTAACTCTTCTTGTGGCCACCGGTATCAATAGCGCTAAGGCAAATGGGCCGACGACACTAACTAGCCCACCAGCAGCGCAAGCCAATTTAGTCGGTCGTCAGCCTCTTAACTCCACGGCAAATGAGCAGAATAGAAAGCCGACCGAAGCGAAAAGTGCGCCAACAGCGGAGGCATCTTTGGCACAAGGAGTAAATACCGCGGGCACAGTGCGCGTGAACAATTTCATGTGGATAGAACCAGTAGTCAACTTTCTCTTCAACACCGGCGAAGTCTGCGGGCTTCTTTTTGGTGCTTACCTCATCTTCACTGCATTTGCAAACAACCTTCCCACTAAGAGCAAAAAAGTGAGAAGAGCCATTCTTGGAATATCACTAATGTTACTAGGCGTTGCATTACCAGGCACAGCCAATTGGATTTTCGCTGGCGGGCGCTGTGGTGACGTTGTGCTCTTCAACTGAAACTTCTGCCTTCGTGGTAAAACAGGTTAGCGACTAGAATTCGTAGGCCTTTGCGCGAAATGCCGTTTAATTCAAGCGGTCGCTAATCAAGTATGCCAGAGGTGTTAGTGCTGAATAAGGCGCATACAGCAAAGACTTACCACTTGTGCAACAGTGCCCGTGCTATGGGGCGCTATCTAATTATCTTAGCCCAAGCCTCAAGCTTGATTAGCTTCTGCTGGGTTAGCATGGCTCAGATGCCAGCGCACGCCTCTGAAAACAAGAAGGCGCTTGAGCTTATAGACAACCAACTAAATAAAGGCCCTGTTGACGAAACTCGCCTCAATGCCTTCAAAGAAGAGCTAGATCGAGTGATCAAAAAACGACCAGACGCCTACGCTCTCGCTCTGAGAGCAACAGTACGTTTCAATTTAAAAGACGGCCCCGGTGCTCTTTTAGACTGTAATGAAGCCATCAAACTAGATGGAAAACTTGAACGGGCTTACGCGCTTCGAGGCATGCATTATTGCCTAACTCGGCAACCAGAAAATGCCTTAAAAGACCTGACCAAAGCCGTTGAGCTTAAACAAGACGACAGCGGCTCCTATCTATTCAAAGCCTTAGCTGAGTTACAAATGGCAAACTCTGCCGCCGCCATAGTCGACTTTACTCACACTATCGAATTAGAGAAAGATACAACGCTGGCACTGCTTGCCTTAGGGATGCGCGGCCAAGCCTATCTTGCTGCCAGGCAATATGATTTAGCCATTGCCGATGCCGACAAGATTCTTCAATACAAAGGCGAGCACCTACCGGAAGGTGCCGTTAGAGACGCTCATAGAATCAAAGGCACAGCACTATTTGCCCAGAAAAAGATGAAAGAAGCCGTGATGGAGCTGAGACTTTCAGCGGTAGGCGCGCCTTCCGGTCGAACTGTCATTGCCATTCCGGGCTCAGGCCCCACCCCTGATTCAAAAGCTGCGGAAAAAGCCGTTGGCTCTGACGCGA
Source organism: Cyanobacteriota bacterium erpe_2018_sw_21hr_WHONDRS-SW48-000092_B_bin.40 (assembly GCA_030917395.1). Classification (GTDB taxonomy): domain Bacteria; phylum Cyanobacteriota; class Vampirovibrionia; order Obscuribacterales; family Obscuribacteraceae. Next base: position 34,980 of record JAUPUU010000247.1, on the reverse strand, counting down.
CAAAACTAGAGACAGCAACGACACTAGGTTTCCGCCCAATTGGCAGCCCGCCACCAGATCGAATTGTGCAGGACCGCAGAGACCATCTGGACGCCATCCTGGCACCATATGTGGAGGCTGCTCGCAAAACCCTTCCAGCAGTCAAAGCACGCTATTTGAAAGGATTGCCTGCTGATCAGTCACTCTCGGTAACCACGCGGCTTCATGACACTGAAGGCAAAAAGATGGAGCAGGTCTTTGTCACAGTGGTTAGCTGGCACGATGATCAAATCGAAGGCACTTTAAACAGCGAAGTAAAACTGAATAATTACAAACGGGGCGAACCCCTACTAGTGCTAGAAAAAGATGTGCTTGATTGGACTATCCTGCGTCCAGACGGCAGCGAAGAAGGCAACGTCGTAGGGAAGTTTTTGGACACTCAGCATTAGTCTTTGAAAAGATTGCTTAGACAAAACAAGACAAGGAATTCCCATTGAACCTGCCAGCCAAAACAGCCTATACGCTGACATACAAGGCCAAAAACCCGGCCGAGGTTTGGGAAGGCGGGGTCTATTTCTGTAGCACGCGACGCTTGCTTACTATAAACGCGATCGCTTGCGTGCTTGCTGCACTCGCGGTAGCTTCCAAAGTGAGCATTGGGACTTTTGCAGCGACATTTCTTGGCTTTTTGATCGTTTCAGCATTATTCTCATTTTTCACTTATCTTTGCTTTACTCTTTTCCACACAGTATCACTTGTGTTTTTAAGCAAGTTAAGTGTTGAATCTACGACAGTTATTGATGAGGATGGTATCAGAGAATCACTCGGACCAGTAAAAACCAACTACAAATGGCACCAGATCCGTGACGTCGAAATGAGAAGAGGCAGTATCTATGTGATTGCCTTGGTCAATGGCTTTCACATACCATCTTCCGTTTTCGCCAGCAGCGAAGAAGCAGAAGAAGTCTTTGCTCTTGCGAAACAGTACAAAGCAGCAGCGCAGCAAAAGAGAAATCAGATCGCCGCCGGCGGTGATATACACGGCCAAGATACAGAGTTGCTGCTCAAGTCACTGCAAGACGAAGAAGAGGCCAAATGGCTTGAGATTGAAAACAAGCACAAAGAGTAGAACAGCGAATAGCGCTGCTTGCCACTTATAAGCTTCGTCGTATACCACAGCTCAATTTTGTTTCTTTCTTACGGCTCCGGCTCTGTTCGACTTTGTTTTGTGCACACTGGGTTTATGCGAACTGGCTTGATCCGGTTTTGCACTCGGAAGGCTGTTGAGAAAATCAATTATATTTTGCATTTCTGCGCTAGATAAATGCAGTGTGCGAATCATCTCAGGTTCGTCGTAGCCGCTTCTCAAGGCTTCCTCTAACTCCGGTCGGGTGCGCCGCGTCGAAATTCCATCAAGCCTCGGACCAAACCTGCTTGGCCCACCATCCACTGTGTGGCAAGCAGCGCAACCGCGGCTGAGAAACAAAGCGCGGCCCTTACTTATAGAAGCAGCACCATTAGCAGTGGCACCATTTACAGTGGCAGGCTTAGCAACTACTTTTACTGCCGAATGCTCTTTGCTAGGCGCACCTATTTTAGGATGTGCATTGACAAGGAAACCGTTCTGCGGCTCTGGTAAAGTAAGCAGATAAGCCGTAATCAGCTTAGCCTCATTCAACCTGATGCCTAAATGCGGCATTATATTTGATCTACCGCCAAACAATTCAGGAAACTCAATCATCTGTTTTTCAGGATCTAAAATATGAGCGGTAATGAACTGCTCTCCGCGGGCACCGCCAATGCCATCAAGAGGTGGGCCCAACGTACCGCCTTTGTTCTCCGTCTGGTGACAGCTGCCACAATTGCGCTTAACGTATAGAAGCTTGCCAGCTCGACTGTCACCAGTCGGAGACGGTGGAGTATAGCCAGTTGCAGGTAGGCGATAATGCTGAACAGTGCCAGCGCACTGATTCATGTTCTCATCCAGGTCTGGCACTGGTGTCGTGGGCCCTGGCAATTCTTTACCGCTATGCAAACCCGTTATTGACGGAGCAGTAAATTTTACAACACCGCTGTATTTTGGCCGCTCGGCTAAGGCAGCACCGCCAGAAAACATGACGGCGCAAACCGTGAACACCAAAAGACGCTTCTTGTATAGCATTGGAGATGACTTAGAAATATTCGGCTGCTCCAGCAAATTGTACAAAGGCAAGGTCGAGCTGCTGAGATTCTCTCTTTCCTCAAGCCACTAATCAATTTAACCACAGTTACCGAAAAGAGCTAGCGATAATCTCTGACGTAATCGCTCACATTGACGCGCGCAGCGACCTGCGAATATGGGTTCTCGGCTCGGCGTTCTTGAAAATAAGTGGACTGCTGCTGCTCGACCGAAGGACCGATGTTGGCAGCTCTGTTATAACCACCCCGGCGACCGCCGCGACCACGACCTAAGCGAATTTGACCGCCGAGAGCGCTTCTCCCTCCCAGACCAGTCATTCCCAAGCCGCGCATTCCGCCGCCCATACGCATCCCGCCCATGCGACCTCGTCCTCTAGCCTCAGCTTCAGAGAAAGATAGCGTAGCGAGAGTCAACAGTAGAAGCGCAACAGAAGTGGTTTTAATAAACAAGCGCGCGACCTCTACCTACAGACACACGTAAGCCTAATCTGTGAATATTTCGTGAGGCTTGCAAAGCAGAAGGGAACTGATAGAGGGTGGAAATAAGGCGAGTTACTTATGGTCCGCAAAGGTAAGTGGTCTATCCTTGGACAGTTTTACTAGCTTCGCTTGGAGGTCTTTCGCACGAAGAGCAAAGTAGTATTTATCACTGTCAGTGCTCGGTTTCTGGGCCATGTTAAGAGCTCTCATGCCAAGCCCAAGGTTATTCCGCATCACTGCAAGTTCTCCAATGTCAAAAGCTTCATTTTGGGCTCGACTCCGAGGGTAACGGCGCAAAACAGAAGACTCCAGTTCGGAGAGAAATGGGTTCTGAGCGGCCGCGAGAAGACTCAAAGCTTTCTCCAAATCAGAGGTATCTCCGGCAGACCAACCGCTCAAACCACCAAACTTAAATCGCAACTTGTAGGCAGTGGCCAAAGTAACTGGGTCTTTTTCTAACTTGCTGTCAATAACCTGTTGGCATAGAGCAAGAGCATCGGAGCGACGACCAAAGGTAAACCACAGGTCGCTAGCAGCTATGAGTTTAGCTTGATTTGAAAGCGGTGAATCAGGATAACCTAAAGCCTCAAGACGCACCTGCTGTTGCTTCTGCCTATCAGCAAGACTAACAAAATTTTGTCGCACGAATAAATTTAAGCCGTCCCGGCCCACAGTTGCGGTTACCGCAATCGTACCCAGCACCATAGCCATTATTAGCGCTGTTTGAAGTCTTAACGACGATCTCAAACTTTGCATCGCAGTCAGCTTACCCAGCATGGTATCCAAAAGCATTCGTGCAATAACAACAAAGAAACTTCCAAAAACAAGTCCACTAGCCAAGGATAATAATTCACTGTTCACAAAAGATGCGCTAGTATCTGCACCGCAGGCGACAGTCAAAATCGGCGCTATCCCAAACACGACAAATGGCAAGCACATCATACCGACGAAACCATACATAAATATCACAAATGCGTCCCACAGACGTTTATCACTCTTGGGCAAATGATAAGGCTTATAAGCAGCTAACTTGCTAAACATATAAGTCATACAGTTTGAATAAACCGCGACTACTTTAGGCTGCAGTATCAGCCAGAGACTCAGCCCTGCTAGAAGGGTTGTAGCCAACATACTACCCATCGGACCAGTTACAGAAGTGACACCGCCAATGATTGCCAGGGCACAGGTGGCGAGAAAGAGATTAAGCTCCAAAATTTTGTAATTGATCGAGCGACCGACGTTGTCTCGGTTGATAAATACAACGTACATCCAAATCATCAGCAGAAAAAATGGATTTATCGTGCTGAAAGAGGACGAAGGCACACCAGCGGAAAGCCCAGGAATTAGGATCAAAATCACGGCGAACATACAATGAAACAGGTTCATGGGTTGCAAGTTGATAGCTGGCTCTGAACTCAGTGCGGCTATTCTTACAAGCAAATACTCAGCATTCAAAACCCTTTGCGCAGGTTCTTTAGCTAGGCAACTGTAGAGCAACAGCTGAAATTTGATTGGCACTTTAGAAAGATTCGGAGTTTCGCCTATATGCTGCAAGATAAGCTTGACCGGATTCTCGTCCGTAAATGGCGGAGCACCAGTCAGCATCTCATAGAAGACACATCCAAGCGAGTAGATATCAGACTGGCCCGTGACGTTGTTTCCGAGAAACTGTTCAGGGCTCATGTAGCGCGGGCTACCAAAGATGTCCACAGCTTTTGTCAGAGCCTGGGTCTTAGTCACTTCATCATAGATACAACGGGCAATGCCAAAGTCAACGATATGCACCATATCGCCACCAGACTCAGTTTTGGAAATTATGATGTTGCTCGGCTTGATATCACGGTGAATAATTCCTTTCATATGCGAGTGCGAAAGCGCCTCACAAATCTGAGTGAAGATATCGAGCGCTCGCTCTTCGGACAGCTTTCCTTCCCGAGCCAAAATGTCGGCGAGACTCTCGCCATCGACGTATCCCATGATGATGAATGGGCGCCCCTGGCTATCAGTTCCGGGGCCAAAGATGGCGGCAATATTGGCGTGGGTTAAATCTGAGGCAAGGTTAGCCTCTTTCTCGAAACGTTTAACAGCAGTTGCATCGGCAAGCAGCTCGGGCTTTAGCACCTTGACCGCGAAGGTTCCCTCTAACTGTTTGTCATAGACCTTCCAAACTGAGCCCATGCCCCCACTGCCGATAAACTCTATGACCTCATAGCGATCGCCCAGCTCAGGCGGGGTTTCAGCAAATTCTAACTTCTGAACAGCCGCTGTCACACCGAGATCTGTCGCTGGTTCTTTAGGTGGAAGCGCAACAGGCATCTGTGCTTCCGAACTAGAATTCGCACCTTCGTCCGCAACCGGGAGCATGACTGTGTCGGCCAGTGACTCTGCAATTGGCAACGGAGCAGGTTCAGCTTCTTCCACAATAGCTGTCGTGAGCAACTCGTCCCCTGCAATAACTTCCGTTATCTTCGGTTGCGCGAGTTTCTCAGCTGCCTTCCATTTAAACATCGATTATGTGTCCACATTTTGCATGTCTATACCCTTAAGGCACCTGGCCAAAACTGCTTAAGGCGATCAGTACTGACCAAACCTAGATACCTATTCTAAGTGGAAAGTATTCTATGAGCAGTATAATCAATTCAACCCCTGAGCCGAGGCTCCAGATGCAAAAGAATTCAGTCACCGTTGTTCTCGCGCTCTTAGCCGCGCTTGCGTGCCCATCGGCGCTCGCCGACGGCTTAATATCCCAAGGCCACGTCAACGGGCCGTATACAGTCTTGACCCTTACGAAAGAGCAAATATCATTGCTGGCTCATGGCAAAGACAAAATTACGCTAACCGGTGGCCAACGCAAACGCCTGAGCGGCTTGAAGAATGCTGCCACTGTTAAAGAGCTAGAGGTACTTCCGGTGACTACTGAAACATGCACGTGCGAACTGTTAAATGTCGCAGTGCGGACAGACAAAGGCTCAATTGAAGTTGCAAACGACCTTTTTGGACGAGATTTCACAAAGGAACACAATGACTTTCTTCTCGCAAGGAGACAAAGAGAAGAACAAGAGAAAGCGGAACAGGCGAAACCAGGTTACATCCTTAAAAGTGTCGAAGAGCGATTCAGAAAGCTATCCGACAGAGTGGGACGGCAACTGAAGCCGGTAGAGCAAGAGAGGCGCTGACTATCAAACGAGCCTGAGCTCTAGATCTTGAGTACTTCAACGCTTCTGCCTAATACGATTCAACAAACTGTCAACAAGAATGAAAGCTAACACACATAAAAATGTGGCGACAGCAGAGAATGAGATAAAAGGTGGTCGAAAAGCATAGCCGGTCGGAACGCCGATATTAAGACTATAGAATAACCAACAAAAGAACAGAAACACCGATACAAGTGCGACTACTTTATGGATAGGCTTTGGCAGCATGAGAGCACTCCCACAAAATCGATAAAAAGCTCTTTTATCGTAGCTCCGAGCGACAAGAATCAACAAAGCAGGACTAGAAAATCTAATAATTCTCGGGAGTGTGTGGAACACCTCAAGGCGGTCAATAATTTACGTCGAGATAGACTTCTGATGCCTTTCCATCATCATTCAACTCAATAATCAAATCACACTGACTTTCGCCATAAATGGCGTTGTATCCAGTACGCCTGATGTGTGGTCCAACATCATGAATAGCACCAAAAGCGTCAGGAGTGCCCATATACTCGACTATTTCCTGTTGAGTCAAACCAATTAGCACCTTACTCAAAACTATTTCGTTTGCCAGACTGCTTTTCTCTCGCCCGCCAGCAGAACGCCATCTCCTAATAGCCGCAGACCCAGCTTTTCTCTCTTCATCTGTGGGCGCCCTATTCTGACGATAGATCCAATTTATTCCTTCATGAGTCTTCGTGAGCCTATCCCGGTAATCAGGCAGCGGCGCGCCAAAAGCAAAGGCAAAAATAGCAAATGCAATTCCAGCAAGTATCAGTAATATCTCTAGATGCTTTTTGATGAATGACATCAACACTCCATTCAATAGATCCCACCTGTATTCTCGGGGAGAAATTTACACTCTGCCAGCAATGAATTTGCGAGCTGTCGAACCGGCTCATCGTCGCTCAGGATCTGGCGTTGCAGAACGCGATATGCCCCATGGTCCCACCCTTCCACTACCCAAAGGGTGCCATCTTTAATACACCAATCGCCAGTTGGGCTACTGAAGTGGCGGCCGTTGAAATCGAACTCGAAGAGAGGAGGGCGGGTGTATTGATCGTATTGGTCAAGCCAAAAGAAGTTGACCTGTTTAAATGCTTTCTTGAAGGCAGCAGCTTTCTCATCAGACAATTGAATTTTAGGGGCTTTCAATATCTGGCGACGAGATGGATCAGACTTGCTGGCCCTAGGTTCAAATATGATCTGCTTTCCAGTGATAAGGGTCTCACCGTCATCGGGAAAGTATGCGGTCACACAGAGCGGCTTGTAAAAAGATGGGAGCGCGATAAAGCGATAGGCTACTCCGTTTCTCCCAACTTCATTCAACGGCCGCTCGTGCAGCTCCTTTAGCACACTAACGAAATAAACTCTGTCTTTCAGGTCAACCCCAGAATCTCTAGCGAAGTAGTCTGAGACCTCCAGCTCCTCCAGCGAGAGCTTGGCTGTGTCCTTGCTTGGTGAAGATGTGGGAGAGGTGCAAGAAGTAAGTGGCAGAATTGCCAGCACCAGAAGAGCTGCGGCCTTTAGCGTCGTTTGTTTAGGCATAGAGCCACAAACTGTTGACACAGCGAGCCTAAAGCGAATTATCTGGCTATACATTGCAGCCCCCTTTTAATGGAGTATAGCGCAAGGGCTTGGTTAACCTTTCAAACTAGCCACAGGCTTCAATTCACCACCCACAAAGCAGTTGATCTTGAGCCTGCTAACACACTACAAAGCGTTCAACTCTTCAGCCAGGCGCAGATGTTGCTTAATAACCGGAAGGGTTGCTTTCGAAAATTTCTGCAAGTCAATGTCGCCCTTGCCTGACTGAATCTCGAATGAAGCCAAGATCTTGCGCTGGTGCGCGACTATCTGATTGGCATAAACTCTATCGAACCCAGTCGGGTGTAGGGAGACAAACTTGTCGATCACGATTTGATGCTCAGCATCAAAAGTTGTTGGCACTTCTACGCCCTTTTTCTCGGCGATGGCCTTAAGCTTGGCGTTTATCGTACGATGGTCAGTGATCATGGTTTCTGCAAAGCCGCGAGTAGCATCTGACTTTGCCTTTTGCTTCGCAATTAAACCGAGTTTTACTTCAGTCATTCCAGCTTGAGCTGTATTGATGATGAAGTTCTTGTCGTCAGCGCTCAAGGTGGCAGCGGCACCAACCGTTATGCTGCCCATAGTCAGTGACGACACCACAGATATTGCCAGCGCAGTCAATGATAGCTTCACTTACACTCACCCCTATTAAATCGATCAAGCCTAAACTAACTACTCAACGATACGAGCGCGAATCTGAGCCGCCTTCTTGTCTTTGCCCCGCGCCTCAGCGCACACAGCCCATAGATTCATCACCATCGAAGTGGTGCTGTCATCCAGCCCTAACAACTTTTTCGATAAATCAGCGGCATACTCAGCCAGCTTTTCACCTTTCTCAAAATCACTGAGCTGCAGGTAACAAGTAATCAAACCTATAAACGCTGAAATAGACTCGGGCTCTGCTTCATCACGTTGTCGTTTGAATATTGGAATGGCCTGCTCAAAAGCATTTTTAGCTTCAAGGGTTTTATCTAGTTCAATATATAAACGACCAAGTGCAGCATTAGCAAAAGCGTACTGGGTCTTGTCCTCTAAAAACTTATCAGAGAAAGCAACAGCCTTTTTGAATGTCTGCTCTGCTTTATCGTATTGTTCAGCTAAACGATAGGCATCGCCAAGAGCAATCAATGAGTTCGATAAAGGCTCTGTCAGCTCCAGCTTTTCAGCGATGGCACAAGCAGTCTCAAGCGACCGGGCAGCTTTGGCAAAGTTACCCTTTTCAAGCGAGGCTATTCCGGCACCGAAGTTCTCGGCCCATTTGTATTCTTCTGCACGAGTATCGACAGTCATTCATAGACCTCACTAATTACTGGCAGCTCCGGGCAGCCATCTCAACTGTGATGGTCTCGTATTGAAATCTTGTTCGTCAAGTCGTTTTAGCGCAATAGCCTGTTTGCAGTCATGTTTAATTTCCCATGCCATGCTTCCGACTATATAGGTCGCAGAAACAGAAAACTCCCACAGAACTACTGTCACGATCTTTTCACCCCCTGGCTCCTAACATGGCTATATTCAGTCACAAGGATAGCTACGGCCCATGGCAATCGCAAAGGCAGATACAGCTCACGACACAACCGTGGCCCGCGACAAAAGCCCAGCGGCTGGCGATAGAGACTTATCCACAGCCACAGCAGACCGTTTTCGCGATGAGCTGGGGTCTGTTTTTGGCAAACCCGGTCAAGATTCAACCAGGCTCGCAAAAGCCGAAACGGGCAACAGAACTGACGCCGGTGACAGAACACCCGAGAGAGTAAGCGATAAGACCTTTCGCGACTTCGCCACAGCTAACGGTTTAGACACAAGAAATACACCCGATGGCAAACTTGAGTTCAGCCTGAAAAACAACGGCGAAAAGCTCACCATCGGTACCGTCGACAAAACCAGAGAAGGCTTCAAAGAAATAGACAGAACCTTAAAGGAGATGACTAGCCTGAAGCAATTGGAACTTGAGAATAAGTATGGAGTAAAGTTCGCACAACCAGGAGACCCTAAGCCCCGCCAGCAGGTAGAAAACGATACATCGGGTAAGCAAGGCAAAGAGCTCGACGTCCGCAATCCAAAGCTAAGAGAATTACTAGGAGTTGAAGCAGCCTTAGCAAAGGCAAATCCATCACACACCACCGGTGATGGCGGCAAGCAACTGAAATTCTACTTCTTGAAAGATCAGTCTTTCTCGCCAAATGCCGGCGGAGCAGCCGCCTTTGAACCAAACGTGCACGGCAATCCAGCGGTAATAGTCGACCCCGGCTCAATGGACAAATCACCAATAACCGAGCGCGATCGCACCGACAGAAGAACCGACGATCACCGCAGCATTGAAAGTCTAATGATTCACGAACTTGGCCACCACACAGAAGAAAAAGCCTTTAAGAACCCGGCCGAAAAGGCAGAGTTTTACAAAGGCATGGGATGGTCACCAATTCCTGGCTCAAAACCAGAAGACAATCAGTGGATGATCAACGGCCGAGATGGCCGCGGCTATGCACCAGGAGGCATCAACCCTAATTCTAATTGGCAACGAATTGATCAACGCGGGCAAGTCACCGGTGCAGTGAACCCCGATAGGGTAGAGCGGCTAGCTCCGGTGAAGCCAGCCACCAACTACTTTGAAGGCCCCCATGAGATGCTGGCGGAAGGCTTAACCATGCTACGCCTCGGCGACGGACACCGAAGCCATCTGATGCAGCGAGACAACAAACTGTATGGCATGATCAAAGGTCTCGATCAAAAAGAAATCGACATGGCCCACGGGCCAGGCAGGTTTATGCGCTCTTATGACGGTAGACTGCAAGCACGAAGCCCTGAGGCAGAAAGAGCATTGCTGGAAAGAGAGGAAGCCGCGAGAGCGAGAAGACCAGGCAACCGCTAGCTCCGCAATCACAATGCTCTGAAAAGGAGTCTCCTAACGCTTGAGCGACTCGCTTTGCTCCTCACTTCCAGCTATTGAAGCAATGCCTTAACTACCTATGCCGCCTATATTATTGATTGAGTAGACCCCGCTGAGATAAACCGCCAGAGGAAACAACACGAGCAAGAAAAGCTCTGTCACAAGCCTCTTCCCACTAACTTTTCGAGATCTAAACCAGCCAATGAGACAAGCGAGCAACACTGAAACACCAGTGGCAATGCGCACTATATCCCGAGCACTATCATAGTCACGCCCAGCCCAAATACCTACGCCATAGCTCTGCTGCCCATGCGGATCCACGGGCGCACCTACCAAGCCTTGAGCACCGACAGAAACAGCAGCGCAGCAGCAAATGGTGAGCAGCAGCAGAACAAGACCAACTCGCATCAGTTTAAAAGAAAACATAAGAACACCTCTCAAAAGAAAAATCAGCCCCAAAACTAGGCTGGATTGGCAAGTTTAAGAGGAGTTAATAAACCGGAAAATAGGGAGATCATCACTTAGGTTGAGACCAAGTGCACTTTCAATGAATATTTAGAAGCAAGTGCTCATCCATCTGTTAGACCAGATGAAAGCACAGGCACAACCGCGGCCACAGTGAGAGCGATATCAAAGGGCAAGCCCGCAGCTATCTTCTCTTTGTCCATGTCCACATAGGTAAACTCAAGAGCGCGCACCGCCACTTGCACTCCTTTTTGCCGGGCCAACTTCAGAGCCTGACCATAGAGCGGGTCGATATCATCAGCGGTGTTAAAAGATTGGGCATCGCTGCGACCAACTAAGTAAAACTGACAGGCCTCAAAGCCATCAGCGACAGCTTTGCTCAAAGTGGCAAGGTGTTTGCGGCCGCGTTCAGTGCGGGCATCAGGAAAGAGAGCACAGCCGTCTTGCCACATGGTGGCAGACTTTACTTCAACGTAACACGACTTGATACCACTAGTTGTGTGACTGAGCAGAAAATCGAAGCGGCTATCTGAAAATACTTGTTCGCCAAGTATTTGATCAAAGCGACCAAACTCAGGCAATCCGCCCTGCTCAAAAGCCTCTTTGAATAGCTTGTTGGCCAACATTGTGTCGACCACGACTAGAGAACTGGGGCACTCAACTAATTTGAGCGTCCAAGGCAACTTGCGCTTAGGGTCGGCGCTATGGCTGAGATAAACATTCATTCCCTCATCGCACATGCCTAGCATGCTGCCGGGGTTAGGGCAATGAGCCGTGATAACGCTGCCATCTTTCAATTCGACATCAGCAAGAAAACGCTTGTAGCGCTTGACCAACTTGGCCTGTACTAAATTAGAGAGAATCATTTTTCAGAGACAAAAGTTACTAGTTAGAGATAGATACTAATTAGAAGTAGAAGTGACTAGTCAGAAATAGAAGCTGCGGCACCAGCTGAGAGACCAGGAGAGCGAACCGCCGCAAGCGGCATCACTATGCTGCTTGACCCGGTGCCCGATGCAGAACCACTGGCTCCAGCGCTTCCGCTGCTTGACCCAGTACGCGAACCGCCAGCAGAAGCCAGCGCGCTGCCGCTAGAGCTGCCCATGTCTTCACCGCTGTGACCTTTCATCCAGGCCAACAATGCATCAAAACCAACTTTTTGTTGACGAGCTTTGATGCGCGATTTAAGGCGTTCGAGAAGATCACTGTTAGAGACAGACAAGCTAACAATCTTTTGCGCACCACTCTGGTCAGCGACGCGCCAAGAGAGAAGCTCTTCTTTCTTGCCCAACAAAAGCTTGGTGCGCACTACGATGTCGCCACCTTGGGCAGTCTCATCTTGAAAGCTAACCTTACCTTTGCCAAATATCTTGCGCCACCGCGGATAGTACCGCTGTTCAACCAAGCCTTTGAGAGAAGCAATGAATTGAGTGCGCTGGGTAGCGCTCAAGCTATCCCAATCTTTTTTGCCAAGACAACGCACCGACATTTCTTGATAGTCAATTAAGCTAGATGGCCCACTGCCAACTTTAGCAACAGCCTTTGAAACTTTAGAAGATCCAACGCCATCAAAGGTCTGCAGCAATTGCCCAACCGCAGCCCAACCTGGGCCAGCCGGAGCAGCATGAGCAGCATTCATTCCAGCTAGACAAAGCAAAGCCGTTGCCATTGAAGTTCTATAAATGAACTTAGACGCAGATCTTGCCAAGAGGAATCTCCGGATTACCGCCTGAAAAACCCTCTAAATAGAGGCCTTACTGCGGATTAGTAAAAAGCGGGCCAGCCACAATGAGACAAACGACCAACTTATCAGTATGAGGATATCACGAGTGTAGTCAGCGGGAATACCTAACATCACCCCTTTGGTGATGTCTGCCGCGTAATACATCGGCAACGCCATGGCCAGCTTCTGTTCCCAGCCTGGCATCGCTTTGACCGGGGTGATGATGCCTGACACAAACATCAGTGCCACCCCCAAAATTGACACAGTCATTGTGTAAATTCTAATGGTTTTCAGTACACATGCGAAACAAAGGCCAATGCAGGCGAAGGTAAAGACCGACAAAACCGTAGCCCCAAGAAGGCCGAAGAAGTTGCCGCCCAGGGTAAAGCCAACGATGGGCGAAGTGATGCCCAGGGCTAGCCAGAGAACCAGAGAGGCCTCAAGAGTAACAGTTAAAGTTTTGGCCACAATAGCGGCATTGAGTCCACCAGGGGCAAAAACAATCTGGCGGTAGGTGCGCTCCATCCATTCATATATCCAGCTAAAGCCTACATTCATCGAGGCGAGCACATAGCAGAGATAAGCCACCAGACCAGATGTTATATAGTCACGCAAACCAAAGTTGACTTGAAAGAGCGCTGCAGAATGAAGGGGAATGTTTAGTTCTTTGGCGCGCTGAGTGAGCACGGCCAGCAAGCCCATGGCGATTTGATCATCAATTAGAGGATTATTTCCACCAGAGAGAATTTGTACCGAATCTTCTAGGGGGTCTTGCGAAACATTAGCCAGGGCAACGATTTTCTCTCGGGCGAGGTCGCCTTTTGCTTTCTCCAAATCGTCATAGATGCGCACTCTAAAGCGCTTGGTGTCGGTCAGGTGCTTTGATAGTTCGCTAATGCCGGCCGGGTCGTAAAGGCCGAAAGGCATATCATTGGCACCAGATATAGTATTGCCAACACAAACTAAAATAAGAATGGCGAGCATCACGCTTGCGCCAAAATAAAGAGGGCGTCGGGTCCACTGCAAGATGTCTTTGTACATGATCGCTAAAATCGCATGCATCATTTGGCCACCTCATCTTTTGAGACAGCCAAGAACACTTCTTCTAAATTAGGCTCACCGGTAGCGAAGCGCAGGAAGGGAATATTCTCTTGATAGAGCCAGGCAAAGACTTCTTTATGATAGTGCTCAACATCGTCGTCAGCTAGCTGAGTCAAATAAATGGTATTGCGCAAATTATCGAGGCGCACTTCCAGGTCAAATTTTGACTTAAGCAAATCAATGGCCGAGGCAATGGGGGCCGAATCAACAGCGCACTCTTGCACCAACCTGATAGAAATACCGCGCATGCCGCGAATGCGTTGAGCTAACTCAGGCACTGTGCCTTCGATTGTCAGACGGCCAGAGCGAATGATGCCAATGCGATCGGCCAATAGTTCGGCTTCTTCTAAATAGTGTGTTGTCAGCAAAATAGTAACGCCAGCGCTCTTTAGCTCTTTCAAGGTGGCCCAGATCAGGCGGCGGGCAGCGGGATCTAAACCAACAGTAGGCTCGTCCATGAATAGCACTTTCGGTTCATTAATCATGGCGCAGGCGATAGCCAAACGGCGCATCATGCCACCAGAAAGATTTTCAGTGCGATCGTTTAAGCGATCAACCAAACCGGCTCGGCGCAGTAGTTTCTCGATGCGCTCTTCAGCCACTTTCTTGGGCAAGCCATAAAGGTCAGAAAGAAATTTGAGATTTTCGTAGGGTGTTAGCTCATTGTAGACAGCTAGATCTTGCGACACTACACCGAAGCAGCCTTTGATTTTTTCGGCCTGGGTGAGGCCGTTGAAGCCACAAATGAAAAACTCTCCTGAGCTGGGCGGAAGGAGAGTTGTGAGCATGCTGATGGTGGTGGTTTTACCCGCACCATTGTCACCCAAGAGAGCGTACAACTCTCCGGGGTAAATATTCAAATTGAGATTATCAACAGACAATCTCTGACCGAATTGTTTGGTCAAATTGCGGGCTGAAACTGAAGCTTGAGTGCCTGAACTTAGCAAACCAATCCTTGGGCATCCTGACTAGGAGAACCACAAGCGCGCATCAAGCTATCGATGTGAGCGACTTTGAAAACTTTGTAGACAGGTGATTGAACGTTTACGAACTTAACTGAAGACTTCAGTGAATCAGCTCTCAATAAGAACTCTTCTAACCACTCTAAGCCATCAACTGAAATAAAAGTACAGGCAGAAAAATCTAGCTCAATGTCGGTTTTGCCTGTGGCCAAAACTTTATCAACATCATCAAGACCACGCTCTAACTCGCCCAATATGCGAATCTTCTCTAGCTTTCTTGTTTCTTTAGTTGGCTCAGCCATGATTTTCTAGTCCTATTTTCCTTCTCTACTTGCCTGGTACTCTACTTGCCTAGATTTATGGTCTCTCGCGCGGCGTATAAGCATTGGCAAACAATTGAGCCACTTCTGGAGCCAGGGTATATCTGGGGTTGGTGCGGATACTCATATCGCTAAAGGCGATTTCAGTAAGTTCAGGAATAGCCGCCATATAGGTTTCGAGCGGAATACCCAGTTCGGCAATTGAAAGTGGTTGCTTAGCCAGCTTGGCCAAATCGTATACAGCTTGTCTGAGCTTGTGTACCAGTCTCAATCCTTTAGCTTCTTCAGTTTCGCCTTCGATTGGCTCGACGGTTAAACCAATGAACTGAGCAGCACGAGCGTACTTGCGATCGGCGACCCAGAGTGGATAGCAAGGAATTGAAACAAACTTAGAAGGAATCTGGGCGTTGTATTCAATGGTTGAAAGCAAGAAGGCACCGTTAGCGCGGCCATGAGGAATATCGAAGCGAGCGCCAAGAGCATGGGCCAGGGCGTGGTTGACGCCAACCGAGGCATTACCAATTGCCATACCAGCCAGGGTGGCAGCGTTATGCAACTTGTGGCGATAGAGAACATTGTTGGGATTCTTCAATGTCTCTGGCAACGATTCAAATATCAAACGCAATGCTTCTAACGCTAGCCCGTCGGTGTAATCAGACGAGAAGGTTGAAACTAGCGCTTCTAGAGCATGGGTGAGAGCATCGAAGGCAGTATCGCCAGTGATATCAGGCGGCAAACTGCGCGTGAGGTGGGCATCGATAATGGCAACATCAGGCAGCAAGCATTCGTCAATCAACGAAATCTTGCGATGGCCATCTTTAAGCACAGCAAATGGTGTTACTTCAGAGCCAGTACCAGAGGTGGTTGGAATTGCCACCAGTTGAGTTTTCATATCTTTTGGAAACTCAATCATACGGTGGTGGAAATCAAGGAAATTCACAGCAATTTCTGAGATTTTCAATTCTGGATAATCATAGAAGAGCCGAACAATCTTAGCGGCATCGAGCACCGAGCCACCGCCCAGGGCGATAACAGTGTCAGGCTGACTATGACGCATGGCAGCGACAACTCGCTGAATCATGGCGAAATCAGGTTCTGGGCCCATATCGCTGAAAACATCAACATGGCAATCTTGCGGCAGACGCTCAGTTACCTGAGCCAGATGGCCACGGCGAGAAGCACTGCGCGAAGTGATGATGAAGGCACTCTGACACTTCAAGCTCTTCAAATGATCGATAGAACCTGGGTTGATATAGATATTTTTGGTGGTCTGGAAACTAATGACATAGTTTCTTCTGCGCGGCACTCGCTTGAAGTTGATCAAATTCTTGATGCCAACGTTATCGGTGGTGATATTGCCACCGCCAGTGCCACAACCGAAGCTCAATGTTGTATTAAGGTGGTTATAAACACCACCAAGGCCACCAATTGAAGCAGGCGAGTTGACGATAATACGACCAGCATTGATAGCATCAGAGAAGCGTTCGATAACATCATCGTCTTCGCAGAAGATACCTGCCGTGTGACCAGTACCGCCAGCGTAGTTGATGTCTAGAGCTTTGTTGATACCTTCATTGACTGAATCGACAATGACATAGCCAAGCACTGGCATCAGTTTTTCTATGGCCAGTTTGTGATGCCGCAATTCGCCATTAAGAGGGCAAAGTAACATCTTAATTGGTTGAGTAATGTTCAATCCGGCTTGATCAGCAATCAGGTTAGCGGGCTGCCCCACTAGCTTGTAGTTGATGCCACCACTGCGGCTATCAATGATCAAGTCAGAAACTTTTTCTACTTCTTCTTGGGTGCACAGGTGGCAGCCAAGTCGTTTAAATTCGTTGAGAAGCTGCTCTGAAACTTCTCTGTCAATTACAAGAGTCTGTTCAGAAGGGCATTCTGTACCATTGTCGAAAGTCTTAGAGATAATAATGTCCATGGCAGCAGAAAGCACATTGGCGCTTTTGTGCACATAAACAGGAGTATTACCAGGACCAACACCAAGAGCTGGCTTGCCAGAGCTGTAGGCAGCTTTGACCATTTGCGTTCCGCCGGTGGCGAAGATCAAATCAACTTCAGGATGGCTCATCAATAGTTCGCTAGTGCGGCGCAAACGCGAAGATTTGTCGACCCAGGTGATAAAGCCTTTAGGTGCGCCTGCTGCTAGAGCGGCTTCGTACATAATTTTGGCAGCATAGTTGGAAGATTCTGCCGCCATCAAGTGAGCACTAAAAATAACGGTGTTGCGAGTCTTGGCGCAACAAATGCTCTTGAAGATAACTGTTGAAGTAGGGTTGGTCACCGGAGCCAGGGCAAAAATTACACCCATAGGTTCGGCTACTTCAACCATATTCAAGTCAGGAAATTCGCGGGTAACACCGACTGAACGTTTATCTTTGATCTGGTGATAGAGAAATTCTGAAGCGACAAGATTCTTCAATATCTTGTCTTCAGTGACACCCATACGGGTCTCTTGATGGGCCATCAGCGCCAACTTACCAGCATTTTCAATGGCGGCAGCAGTCATTGCTCTGACGATTTTGTCGACTTTTTCTTGAGAATATTGAGTGAAAACTGCTGCTGCTAGACGAGCTTGACGCACCAGGTGATTAGCGCGTTGGGTGAGCATCAACTCTTGTTCGGACGATACAGTCATTTATTTTTCTCTGACACGTTGACTCTAAATTGTCCAGAACGCTCAAGCCGAACAAACGGAAATCAGCAAATATATCTAGACATAGCAATAAACTTATCAAGTGTAAGGCAAAACCGCATCTATAAGATAAAAGGTTAAGAAGGCTTGATTAAAACTTATTCTATAAAATTGAGCGCTAGCGGCCACGGAGGGTGGGGAGATTACGCAGCTGTGCAGGCGTTGTAGTATATCTACCACCTATGCATGTCAAGCACCAGGCACTACAATTACATGGCGGGGTAACCTGTACACACCAATGGCGAATCGAAATTGAAACAAGCTAAAAACCTAACGGCTCAAGGGCAAATCCAGCGCGAAAAGCAATCTAGTTGTGCGGCGCCGCCCTTCTCTTGCCTGACCACAGCGCAAATGACCGGTCTGGGCCTGCTCGCCCTCTCCTTATCTACTTTTTTGGCCTACAACCCAAGCCAGCCAGCCTCGGCGCAAGACGCCAGCGGGCGGCAGGTCAAAGATTTCAAGCACAGAAAGCGCTTGGTCGTGCCTGCCTCTGAAAATGTTAGAAGAATCGACTATCAATCTCTCCCCGGGCGCGACTCTCTGATGTTGCCCACCTATGTGCCTAAATTCCCTCCAGCGGGAGCTGGCGGTTCCCAGCGCTATACCAACGGCAGCGGCCAGACTCCTGGCTCAGATCCCTATGCCAGTGGGCTACCTCAAACAAATAACAATCAAGATGGGATGCTCGGAGGCGAATTGTCGGCCACGGCCGAGAGCCTCAGCTCAACCACGACTGTTCATAAACCCATAGGCAGAACCAGCAGAGCAGGCCTTACTCCGCCGCCGCCGCCCATAAAATCTTCCTTGCTTCCCCATAGCTTGACCAAAGAATTGCCCAACAAAACAGCCACGGCGCCCCATACGACCACTACGGCATTAAGCCAGCAAAAAGTTGCCCAGGTTAAAGCCCAAGCTGACGCACTAGTGAAAAAAGGCAAGCCCGCTGAAGCCCAGAGCTTACTGAGCGGATACCTCAAGACCAATCCCAACGAGAAAACACTATCAACCGAGCTGAGCAAGATATCGCTACAGCGCGCCCAAGGCCACGCCAAAGCCGGTAACCACGAAGCCGCAACTGAGCAAGCGCGTCTAGCAATCACCCACGGCGAACATGCCCCTGAAATTGCCCAAGCAGCTCATACAACTCTCAATTCCAGCTTGCAGAAAATTGGTGTGAAAGCCAATGCCCCAGAAGATCGCTTTGACCTGGGCACCAAACTAATGGGCCAAGCCCGCTACGACGAAGCTGTCATCGAGTACAGTGCAGCAGCTAAGCTCAAACCGACAGTAGAAGCCTATTTAGGCGCTGGCGGCGCGGCCATGAAAGGCGGCCATCAGCTCCAGGCAAAGAAATATTTCCAAGATGCTCTTGAACTCAACCCTAACTCAGAGCCAGCTTTACGCGAACTCGGTATTGCCCGCTATCATCTCAAAGACTATGCCGGTGCCAATGCTGATTTGACTAGAGCACTGGTGATCAATTCAAGCGACAAAGAGGCCGCTAGCACCTTGCTTGAGCTTTGGCATCATCAGGTAGCCAGTCGACCAACAGATGCCAATTCGCACTTGGGCTTAGCCCGCGCCTATCAAGTTGCCGGGGATCTACCAGCGGCCCAAAATGAATACAAAACCGTTGTAAAAATCCATCCGCAACATCCAAACTTACCGGCTGCTAGACAGAGCTTCAAGCTCGCTTATGCCAAGCAGGAGGCGGGCAAAGCCTATGATCTGGCAAAAACGCTAGAGAGCCAGGGCTCACTTCTCAGTGCCTATCAAAAAGCAAGTGAAGCAGTTCATCTCTACCCATCTGAAGCGCGTTATCAAAGTTATTGCGCCCAGCTAGCAGCAAAAATGCAAGCGGCCGCACAAAACCCAACGGCAGCAAACGCGCTCAATCAGCAATCAACCCTAATTCCAGGCTCCACTCCTGAAGCTCCACCTGTTTTGATACCAACAGCCCAAGCAATTGGGTTAGCACCGGCGGCAGTACCAGGAGCTAGCGTAACTCCACTGGGCACTGCCAGCGGAAATCAGCAATTATCGACAGACAGTCAAGTTAATAGCATGTCCAACTTCCTGGTTAGCCTGCGAAACTTTACGATGCAGCAGCAAAATCAAATCCAAGCAGCGGAAGACTCGAGCATCTGGAAAGCTGGCACATCTCTGAAAAAGCCACTTTTGCCGGGACTCGGTGGCGAGGAGGCTGCCGACACAGCCATAGCCAGTGCACCTTCTGGCATACCAGTAGCAGCGGCGGCGACGGCCGCGACCGCCCCTCAATCTAACTCGGTGGCTGACGTTTTGAAAAACGCAGCATTGGCCCTGGCTAATACCAATAGTAGTGCAAGCGTAGCTAATACAGTAGCACCGGCCTCGGCAACTGCGGCGACGAGTGCCACAGTTAGTCCAGCGGCTAGCTCTGTAGCCAGCGCCGCTCCAAGCACCGTAGCAGCGGCAGCTCAGCCTAACAGTTATGCCAGCTGGGCCATGCAAGCTCAAGAAACTTACAAAACCTCAGGCATTGGCTCCCTCGCCAGCATGACCGCTGGCTCGGCGCCAGCTTTACTGACAGGAAAACTCAAGACTATCAACAAGCAAGACCTAGTCACCGCGGCGCAGAAAGCAGCCAGCCGATTCACGACCAAACCAGCAACAGCAGCCAAGGCCACAGCCCAGCCAGCGGCAGCGACATCAACTTCAGCTCAAGTTGCTCCAGCATACAACACAGCCTACAGTGCAGTGCCAATGCCATCACCTGTGCCTATCGAGGCCCCGCCACAATCTCAAGCTGCCTATATGCAAGGTGGATATCAGGCTTCTCCGCAGCTAGCGGCTCAGCAGATAGCATCACAACAGCTAGCCACTCAACCGATGGCCTCACCACAGTACGATCAAATCTCTCAAATGAATTCACTGCAAACCAACAATCAGCAGCTCCAAGCACAGCTCTCTCAGGCAAACTCATACATCCAGCAACTGCAAAGCAGAAATGCTCCGGCACAATCGATGCCACCACAGATGATGCCCGGCCAGCAAGCAATACCCAGTCAACAAATGATGGCCAACCAACAAGTATTGGCCAGTCAACAAGCAATGCCTGGTCAACAGATGGGGCAACCCAGTGGCTCTGTGCGCCTGCTGCTGCAAGGAGTAAAAGCGGCAAAAGATGACGTTCAACTAAAAGTGCTTCTGATCAACGAGACCGGCCAAGAAATCAAACTACCTAGCAATTTGAAAGCGTCTGTGCGCAGCTCCAGCCAGGGCGAAAGACAAGGCAAGGCCAGTTTTTCAGGCAAGACCGTCAACCCTGGAGCCTCCGTTACCGGAACAATTAAAATAGCTGGCAGCAATTTAGATCCCACAGCCGATGTTCTTATACCAGCCTCTAGCCTGGCAGTTGTCGGCATGGGCGACCTGCACTTAACTGTGCCGATCTCGCAGCGCTAAGAACCAGCGGCTTGGTGCTAATGATGATGATGATGATGCAGACTAGCAATTAAGACTAGTTGGAGATTGCCAGCGATAGAGCAACCGCGAAAATGATTGCTGAGAAAACCAAAGTAGTCAGCGACGATTAAGTCAACTCCGAATCGCTTTTGTTTGAAAAAGTCCGAGATGTGGAATCTAAAAAAACAGATTAAACACTATGCGGAGAGTTAACACGGTATGACATCTCACTCAGATAATTCTCTCCATTCTACTTCCAAGAAGGTTGACCACATCGACAAGACAGCTGACGTTTGTTCGAAGCTCGCCGATGATTCGGCTAGGGCGCTTCTAAACGATCTACGCAGCAAGCAAAGTGAGGTATCCGTTAACCCGAAGAATGGAACCGCTTATGCCGAGATGGCCGAAGACTACTTGTGCGCAGCATCAAAACACGCCAAGGCCGGTGACACAGAAGGCACAAAGTTGCTAATCAATGGAACCGATGTCGGTCGCAACGGTCCTGACTTGAACGGTAAGCCGAACAAGGGTTTCGATGGTGCCAATGATGCGATCAGACTAGCCCGCGAAAATGGTGCAGACAAAGTAAAACTAAACAAGTTAGAAATAGTCTCGAAAGAGTTAGAGGACTGGGCCGATAAGAACAGCCATCGTTCTAAGTAGTTTTACATCACACCTGGTCAAGGTTTTCACCTCACAACGCGCTAAACACCATCTCGATTAGCGCGCCCTGCTCATCAGGAGCAGTCGACTCAATCGCTTTGGCCGACCCTACTTAACTTTCCCAAACATGCCGTGCATTGCCATCGCAAAGCCAGCTGCTAACAGATACTTGAGAGCATCTTGATACTTTCTTGACCTCTTGAGCGGCTTAATTGATGCCTCATTGACCACATAAGAGCTTAGATATGAAGGGTCAGCTTTGGAGGCAGAGCAATGGACATCCTTCTAATTTTAGTGCTCTTTTTCATGGCCTGGTTAGGGGGTCACGCCCTCGACTACCTCTTTAGCAAAGTAGAAAAGGCCATCAAAGGCAAAGGCACTGACGACGCTGTGAGCACGCCAGAAGAACAATCTATCTATGGCAGTCCAAGACCAGCTGCAACCAAAGCTGTGGGCAAGCAGCCTGCACGAATTTACCTTGTACCTTCGGCCACAGCCAGACACTAAGCGCTTTCAACTAGAGCAATAAACCAGGAATACCACTTTCAATGAGTAAAAATACTGTTTTGACAAAGGCTGAGAGCAGTTTAGCGACAAAGCAAGAAATTACACCCACCAAGCGAGACCACTCTAAAGAGCAGGCGTCTTGGTGGCGAGTAATGTGTCTAACCGGAGTCGACTATTTCTCCACACTGGGCTACCAGCCCGGCATTGCCTTTCTTGCAGCCGGCATCCTTTCGCCAGTGGCGACACTAATAGTGGTGCTACTAACTTTGTTTGGAGCCTTGCCTGTCTATTGGGTAGTAGCACGAGAAAGTCCGCATGGTCAGGGCAGTATTGCCATGCTAGAAAAACTTTTTCCCGGCTGGATTGGCAAAACAATCGTCCTGGTTCTGCTCGGTTTTGCTGCCACCGATTTTGTCATTACTATTACACTCTCAGCAGCTGATGCCACTTCTCACATTTTAGAAAACCCAGTTGTCCAACAACTCAACTTTGTCCCTCACAATCCCATTTTCTGCACCAGCCTGCTGCTTTTGCTACTGGCCGGTGTTTTCCTTATGGGCTTTAGAGAAGCAATTGGCATTTCCACAGCCCTGGTTATTGCCTACATCGGCCTCAATATATATGTGCTGACAGTTGGTGGTCAAAAAATCATGGCCAACCCAGCTCTGCTCGGCAATTGGCAGCTCCAGCTCAACACTCAATATCTCAACCCACTAGCAATGGTGGCAGCGGCAGCACTGGTCTTCCCAAAACTGGCTCTTGGCCTATCTGGCTTCGAAACCGGTGTGTCAGTGATGCCCTTGGTGCGCGGCGCCGAAAGCGATGATCCAAATCAGCCTAAAAAACGCATAGCCAATACCAGAAAGCTCTTACTCAGCGCAGCACTGATTATGAGCGTAATGTTGATGGCTAGTAGCATTGTCACCACTGTACTGATTCCCGCAGCCCAGTTTGCCCCTGGGGGCGAAGCCAATGGCCGGGCAATTTCCTACCTGGCCCATATGTACATGGGTCCAACCTTCGGCTCAGCTTACGACATTGTCACCATTGCCATTCTCTGGTTTGCCGGTGCTTCAGCGCTGGCTGGTCTGCTGACACTGGTACCTCGCTATCTTCCGCGATACGGCATGGCACCCGAATGGTCAGCAGCCACTCGCCCACTGGTAATGTTCTTCTTTGCAGTAACAGTCACTGTCACTTTGATATTCAAAGCCAACGTAGATGCCCAGGCGGCAGCCTATGCCACCGGTGTCTTAGTACTGATGACCTCAGCAGCGGCCGCGGTAACCGTGAGCATGTGGAAGCGTTCGGCTATTTTACGCCTTGGATTTATGGCAGTGACAGCCATTCTTCTCTACACCACTGGCGCCAATATTGTTGAGCGTCCCGACGGTATTCAAATTGCTAGTTTCTTCATATTCACGATTTTGGCTATTTCACTTTGCTCACGCATAGCAAGATCACTAGAGCTACGTATCAAAGACGTAAGTCTTGACAGTACAGCCGCTTCTTTCATTTCTAGCAATAACGGCAAGCCCTTGAGAATTATCGCCCACCGCCCTGGGGGAGCGAGCTACGCAGCAAAAATGGACGAACTGAATGAAACCCACGGCCTCAATATGAGCTGCGACCACGTCATATTTTTGGAAGTCAGCGCCCTCGACCCCTCCGAATTTGAAGACGAAGTACTTGACGTCAGCGGCGTCAAAGTAGGCGAATACAAAATCATGCGCTGCCAGAGCCCAGCGGTGCCAAACGCTATTGCCGCCTTGCTACTCTCGTTGCGCCAGTCAACGGGCATCAATCCTCATGTATACTTCGGCTGGACTGAAGGCAGCCCAGCTATGTATGCTTTCAAGTACATCTTCTTTGGCGAAGGCGAAACAGCGCCACTAACAAGAGAAATTCTTCGCAGCGTCGAAAAAGATCTAAAAAAGAGACCAGTGGTTCACGTCGGCTAAATAAGACATGCGACAACTTTGGAAACACGGCATCGGTATAGCCAGCGTCATTTTTGTCACTGGTTTAATCACTGTATTCCATCTCGATAGCGTACTGGCCAATGTCTCTATGCTCTATTTGCTTGGGGTTTTCTTGCTGGGTCTTTATGTCGGTCGTTCTGCGGCGGTGGTCTCTTCGCTGCTGTCGTTTGCTGCCTTCGACTGGTTTTTTGTGGAGCCAAAGCACACCCTATCAGTTCATAGCGCCTCAGAAGTCTTGGCATTATGTATGTTTCTTTTGGTCTCAACGATTACCGGCCAGCTCACCTCTCGCGTGCGAGCGGCCGCGGCCGAAGCGCGACAAAGGCAAACTGAAACCGAAACCTTAGCCAAAGCAAGCTGGGCAGTTTCATCGCAGTTAACCACAGAACAAGCACTGACAGAAGTTCTAGAGCAATTGCATCGGGTGGCCGATATTGAGACGGCTGCTGTAATTTCATTTGATCAAGATGGCAAAGTTTTACTGCGAGCCAGTATTAGTTCTAGCGGTGATACCGATAAAAAATCTCTGCTGGCAGAAATAGACAAACACCTAGTCAGCGTGCGAGGAGACTCTTCCAGCGAACGCGGCTGGACACCTGTCGCTCACGGTGGCAACCAAGCTGGTGCAGTCTATGTCAAACTCAACGATAAGACTGAAGAAAGCGATGAACAAAAGCGCCTGATCGATGCCTTAATTAACCACGCGGTGGTTATTTTGCAAAGAGAAGAGCTGATGAAAGAGCAGTCGCGCACGCAAGCTCTAAAAGAAGCCGACAAACTAAAAACAGCTTTGCTATCAATGGTATCCCACGACTTTCGCAGCCCTCTTACTGGTATTAAAGCTGCAGTTTCAGCCCTCTTACAAGAATCGCCCCAAGAACTAGACAGCACTGAAGCCAAGCAGCTACTGCAAGGAATCGAGCAAGAGGCCGATCGAATCAACAGAATGGTTGGCAATATTCTCAACTTATCGAGACTGGAAGCCGATGCCTGGAAGCCCCACCTCGAAAGTAGCTCACTGTCTGAAATAATCGGGTCTGCCCTGGCATCTTTCTCAGATGAAGATAATAAGCGCATTACAGTTCGCCTGCCGCGTGATCTAGCGGAAGTGACCGTCGACCCGGTGCAAATAGAACAAGTAGTTAAGAACTTGATTGAAAATGCCCTAAAATACTCCGACAAAGAGAGCCTTGTGGAAATTTCAGTAAGCACTCTTGATGACGAAGTAGTAATGAGCGTTTTAGACCGAGGCATCGGTGTCACTCCTGAAGATGCTGGTAGAATTTTTGAGCGGTTTTATAGAAATCCGCGACTTAAAGAAACATCTACACCCGGAGTCGGAATTGGTCTAGCAATATGTAAAGCTTTAGTCGAAGCCCACCATGGCAGTCTCACCATGGTACCAAGAGTAGGTGGCGGCAGCGTATTTGAAGTCAAACTACCAATCGAGAAAATATCATAGATTATGAAAGTACTGGTCATCGATGACGAACCGCAAATAAGACGAGCGCTCAAGATGGGCCTAGAACGCAACGAGTACATTGTCAGCTTGGCAGGTAGTGGCGAAGAAGGTCTCGACAAGATGGCCACTGAACCATTTGAATTAGTCGTACTTGACTTAGCCATGCCAGGAATGGACGGTTTCGAGGTTTGCCGCCAAATTCGCAGCTGGAGCCAGGTGCCCATAGTAGTGCTATCTGTTAGAGACAGCGAAGAAGACAAAATCAAAGCTCTAGACTGTGGCGCCGACGATTACATCACCAAACCATTTGGTGTCGGTGAATTGCTAGCAAGAATAAGGGCGATTATTCGACGGGCCAAGGGGGCAGAAGCGTCGCTAAGCACCCCAATTTTCAGTGAAGGCAATCTAGTAGTAGATTTCGACAAACGAATTGTCACCGTATCTGGTGACGTTGTTCATTTAACGCCCAAAGAATATGACCTTTTACATATGCTTATTAACAACGCCAATCGAGTGCTTACCCACAGGCAGCTTCTTACTAAGATCTGGGGTATTGAATACGCCGATGACCATCATTCACTAAGAGTACACATTGCCAATCTGCGCAATAAAATTGAAGGCGATCCCACCCGCCCTCAGCTAATTCAAACAGAAACAAGAATTGGTTATCGCTTCGTCACCACCAACAACTAACTTTCGCTTTGACTAACGGCATAAACCGCTGACTTTCTGCTTCTCACCGTGCTGCCAAGCGCTATTCTTTATGCCATTTTTATAGCCGCAAGCCAATCTTGATACTTTCTTGATCGGCTAGTAGCTATATTGGCACAAGTCAAAGACAGACTAAATATAGATCAGATGCAGAGCAAGCACTGATCAAACACCGATCAAACACCGATCAAACAAAGATCAAACAAATGATTATCCAAATGGAGTATTCACCAATGCGGGCGAGAAAGACTAGTAAAGTCGCAACCACAAAAAGACTCAGCACGATTTGTTTACTGGCCGCAATTGTCGCCAATCAAACGATCTTGCTGCCCTGCGCCGCGGCCGCTCCCTCAACCCCACAGATAAACTCAGTTCAAGTACCAAAGCAGATACTGCGCACCGGTATCAATCTGGATTCTAAAACTGTCTCCCCAAATACGCTTCAGCTTGCCCAAAATTTAAATTTGCTACCAATTTTAAGCCGCATGCAAGAATTGAAAGCTAAAACATCGCAACAGCAATCTAACGACAGCATAGAATCAATACGAGACACGCAAGAACTAATTCAATTAACACAAAAGGCGCAAAATATCATCATCCGCACCTCTTTAGAAATTGACTTTGTATTAGCAGAAATTGACGCAGAGCAAAACATTTACAGCGAAGTTCTGTCGTCATTTCAAGCTTCAAGAGATAAGTTAGTAGCAAGGCTCAATGCAGGAAGCTTCATTTTAAACGGTGCACTTTGGGCCGTGAACGGTGCCTTAGCGATTCCAACGCCTCAACACCCAAACTACGCCATTCAATCTGGAATTGTGGGTATTTGCGCAGGCTTGGTACCTTCTATTGCATCGGGTTATGCTCTAAAGGTATACAGTGGCAAACACAAGCGCTCTGAATCAGATCCCAACATGCTTGCCAAAATATTCGATCGCCCAATCAATGAAAACATAGACTATCCCAAATCAGTATGGGCTTTTCTCAACACAACACCGGCCGGAGAAACAGGTACAGAGAGCTCCGGCAAAACACGCAGAGAACAGCTGGTTGCCCGTTGGATATCTGACAAAAATATTCCATCCTTCACCGACAAATCAAACGCAAGAGAAATCGACATTATTACGGCCTCGGCCTCTCAGAAGAAAGGCCTATCAATAGACAATCTCAATGTTCGCCTGGTCATGCTTGAGCAATTACAAGGAGAGCTGGCAAAGATGAAGCGAATGCTGATGGAAATAGCCATGGTAATTACAGACGAAAAAGAAGTCTAAACAGGTTAAAGCAAACTCAGACAGCGATAGTTATAGACTTATCAATCTAAAAGCCTCGAAACCTTGATAATATTCAGTCTTTGACTCATGCAAAAGTCAAAGACTGAATAACTTTTGGAGGTTTGCCAGTGGAATCAGGTCGCCGTTTCACCGCGGTTTCTTTTGTAGCTGCAATTGCTGTAGCCCAGAGCATACTCTTAATGTCCATACCGGCAGCATTAGCAGCAGCACCGCCCACATCGCAAACAAACTCAGTTGAAGTACCAAAGCAAATATTGCGCACGGGCATAAATCTTGAGGCCAAAACAGTCTCGCCCAATACCCTTCAATTAGCCCAAAATTTGAATCTGTTACCAATTCTTAGCCGCCTGCAAGAATTGCGCGCCAGGGTAGCCCAGCATAGCGGTGGCAATACTCTAGAATCGCTCAGTGATAGACAAGAGTTACTTGAGCTGACACAAAAGGCCCAGAGCATACTGATTAGAACCTCACTTGAAATCGATTTTGTCTTGGCCGAAATAGATGCAGAGCAAAATCTATATAGCGAAGTGCTCTCTTCACTGCAAGGCTCGAGAGATAAACTAGTTGCCCGTATCAACGCCGGAAGCTTCATTCTCAACGGCGCCCTCTGGACAGTTTGCGAAGCACTAGCCATAGTCTCTCCGTTGCATCCTAACTATGCAATTCAGTCGGGCATTGTTGGTATCGCTGCTGGTATCGTGCCATCGATCGCTTCAGGCTACGCACTGAAAGCTTATAGCGGCAAGCGCTTAAAGTCTGAATGTGAGCCCAATATGTTGGCCAAGATCTTCGACCGACCCATCAACCAAGATATTGATTATCCTAAATCAGTCTGGTCATTTCTCAACACTGTACCAGCCAGTGAAGGTAACAGCGCCGGCCAGACTCGCAAAGAGCAGCTAGTAGCCCGCTGGATCTCAGACAAAAACATTCCATCATTCACTGACAAAGCAAGCTCTAAAGAAATTGACGTAATTACAGCCACTTCGCCTCAAAAGAAAGGGTTGTCTATCGACAATTTAAACGTACGCATGGTCATGCTTGAACAATTGCAAGGCGAATTAGCAAAGATGAAGAGGCTATTGATGGAAATAGCCATGGTAATTACAGAAGAAAAAGAAGTCTAAGCGACTAAATTATCTAAACTGCAGGCTACATGACATAAGCGGGCTTGCTGCGATAGAGATTTCTAATGGTAGTTTTGTCAGCTGGTGAAAGCTGATCGACCACTCTATTTTCATGCATAATATCATCGCGATAGGGGCTGTGTGCCTTAATTCCCAGGGCATGACCAAATTCGTGGGAAGAGGCACCAATCATTTTTTCGCGAGTTGAGGCCACTAGGGTGGAAAGCTCAATAACCACTGGCTTCTGCTGAATGTTTACGCGCTGGGCTTGCTCATATGGATAAACCTGGGCGCAAGTGTTGCCACCAACCATGATACCGCCAGGGCTAGTCGAGTCTTTAAAAGAATCGACAAAGAAAACTAGTATTTGGGCTTGTTTGGGGTCATCGACAAAGCCGAAGCGAAAAATGCCTTCGCGCTCAAACTGTCGCCATTGCTCAATACCAGTCGCTACCTGATAGTTAGTGTCATCGGTCCACTGCGGGGCTTTCTCTAAAATAGAGAAGCCTTCAGGCTGACAAAGCATTGAATAAACCTGATCTGGCCGCACCTTCTGCAATTCACCAAAGGGCATCTCAGGCAACTTAAGACCAGGGCTAATCCAAATCTTGAGCGGCATTTTCTTGTTTTCCCAACGCACTAATCCCATATTGAGACTGGGCTCGCCGGGATTATAAGCCGTCGAATTAGTGCCAGGCGCACGGTCATAGCCCTCGGTCAGGTGCAGCCCATTGGTATGCTGCAATTGAGGCGTACCGCCACCCGGATTAGAGAAACTTTGAAAAGTAGCTCTTTGGAGCTTACGCGTTTGGCCATGGGCCTCGGGCGCCAGAGGAGAGAGCAGCAAGGAAAGAGCTGAAACAAAAGACAGGATCGCCGTCGCCCCTTTGAAACGACTAAATTGCCCAAGAGCTTTGGCTCTGTTGCTCAATGCGGTCTGGCTATTTCTGCTATACAACCTAAAGTGGCCTCAAAGAAACGACTAGATGACATAATACAAGTCGACATTTATAGAAGCGTTGTTCCGAAACTAAAGCTTCTATGCATATTTACTTACCGCACCTTTTCAATAATAAAACAGGCTGAGACTTGGCGCCAATTATGCAACCTGCATCGTATGAACAACTTAGCCTCAAGGTGGCCCATGCCATCGCTGAACAAATCAGAATTAAACCAAAGTGCTGCCTGGGACTGCCGACCGGAAACACACCACTGTTGACCTATCACATCTTGGCCAACTGGTCGTCAGGGCAAGGCCAGTACGCCGACAGCGATGCACCGGCCATCGACTGGTCACAGGTGCTTTGCTTCGCCCTTGATGATTATTTCAATGTCAACCGTGAGCATACTTTTGAGGCTTTTTTAGAAAAGCACCTCTATAGCCACACCAATTTGCCTTTAGATAATCGCTTAAATCCCAGCCAGACTGAAGACTACGATTTACTGATTGAAAGCTGCGGCGGGCTTGATTTGACCGTTTTGGGTATTGGCGGCAATGGCCATATTGCCTTCAACGAACCAGGCACCATGGCCCTGAGCTACACCCATTGCATCTGGCTTTCCGAATCTACAAGAATAGCCAACCAGAAAGCTTTCGGCAGCCTGGAGAGCACCCCATATACGGGTATAACCATGGGACTGCAAACTATTCTCTGCAGCGCTAGAATAATACTCATGGCCAGCTCTGAGGCGAAGCGAAACATTGTCGAGCGCGCTTTTGACGGACCAGTTACTCTAGATTTACCGGCATCTCTTCTGCAAACCCATAGCCACGCAGACGTTTGGACAGATTTTGGCTATGAAAAAAGCTTCCGCTATCACATCTAATTCAATCAAATCAAATTCAAAGGTAATAAATGGCTCTGGTAAATCAATTTGCTATACCTCGCAAAATGCAGTTATCTAGCCTGGCTTTGGTTTTGCTTTTGAGCGGCACAGCCACTGCCGCTTTGGCTGATCAGACAGACCCTGATTTTGTACCGCCTGAAATTACGCTACCAATGCCAGCCCGCTACAACCCGGCAGTGACTCCGGCAGCCAGCAGCCCCAACCTGGGCAACACTCCAGCCCCAGGCATGACCAATATGGGTGCCAATATGGGCGCAGGGGCAATTCCGGGCATGAACAACCCCAATCAGCCCAATCCTTTTATGATGAAAGCTTCAGACCGCCTGCGCCTACCTCCAGGCACTAGCGTTCCCGGTCGAGGCTCGGGTCCACCAGGAGCGGCCGGTGCCAATCCAGGTTATCCCGGTCAACAAATGGCAGCACCGCCCCAAGGTTCCTCGGCCTTCCTTCAACCCGGGCAACAGCCACCAGGCGCAGGTACACCACTGCAAAAACAGCTAGCAGCCCAAGGCCAAAATAACCAAGGGAATCAAAACAACCAGGGCGGTCAAACGGACCCGGTGGTCACACTACAGACCAACAAGGGCACAATTGTAATGCGCCTGTTCCGGCAGCATGCGCCAACTACAGTCAAGGCCTTTTTACAAATGGTCAAATCAGGCTTCTATAACGGCCTCACCTTCCACCGCGTCGAGCCAGGCTTTGTTGTACAAGGTGGTTGCCCTAACGGCAACGGCACAGGAGACTACATTCCACCTGGCCAAACCCAACCGCGCTACCTGCCTCTAGAAGTATCGCCCTTCGCTCGGCACAACGCCGCCGGTGTTGTGGCCATGGCGAGAAAACCTAACAACCGCGATTCGTCTAGCTGTCAGTTTTATATTACTCTTGGACCGAAGCAACAGCTCGACAATCAATACACTGTATTTGGTGGCGTCATTCAGGGTCTTGATGTCGTGCAGCGCATTGCCATTGGCGATCGCATCTTGGCTATGACAGCCTCTGAATAGCTCAGCCTGACTCTATATCGTCGTCATCTTTAGTATTGAAAAACATAATTACTGAGAGCACGATGGTGATACAGCCACCGGCGCCGAAAATTATATTAGTTAGGGCGGCAATAGCACCGCTTTCTTGCTCGGATGTGGACAAATAATTGGCCACAAAAAAGAAAGATACGCCGACGAAGAAGAGAATGATAGAAGGAATTTTTTTCTTCATTACTTGTTCAAATAGCTACGGATGGCCGGTAATATTCCACCAATCAATTTAGAGCCGCCAATGTGGTTCATGTGGACAGTATCCCAAAAGTCGCTTTCTTGAAACTGACTTTGATTGGTCATATCTACCAGAGTAACATCTTTCCCGTAGGCGCTAGCTAGAGTTTTCACTTGTTGATTGAAGCGCTGATAGAAGCCATCAGCCATTAAACCTTGATTGAGCTTGGTCAGCGGCATATTAACGAGGACTACCTTAATTCCTCTCTCCTGACAAATTTTAAGGGTATTGTCTAAACAAGACATTTGGACGCTCAAGTCACGCTCAGCAATATTTTTATAGCGACCACGATACTCTCTTGTGCTGGTCTCCCAGCGTTGCTCAGCAGTTCCGGCAAGCAGAGATGAGATTGATAAGTCTGGTGTATTGGCACTAACTGTAGCTGCAGCCGCTGCAATTGGTGCAGGCACCGCACTGCCAGCAGTGGCATTTATTTTACTATCTGCGGCTTTGCCAACAAAAACACGCGCCACAGCAGCACTGATTTTTTCTAAAGTACGGTCGGCTTCTTTCTGGAAGCGCCAACGGCGCCCATAGAGAAAGCAGCTGTGGTTAGCAATAAATTCGGCCTTGTCTTCAAAACGAGGCAAGAATGTTTTGGCATAACTAGAGAAGTTATGCAGATCAACAATTTGTTTAAACGAAACCGTAGCCATCGGGCTTTTGACGTTATCGTCAGCAAAGTCGCGGGGAGCTATTCCCCAAACAACAACTTCAGGCTTGGTGTCGCCTTTGAGAAATTCACTGGCATAGAGAAAAGCATCAGAACTCATCTGCCCAGCGCTAGCAAGGGAGAAGACAGAGCTATTCTTGATGCCGTTCTTTTCTAAAACAGCCTGGAGCGCTACAGACTTATGATAATGAGCAATGTCGGCAATCTTTGGGTCAAAGGAAGCGTCCATGGCCCAGAAAGGAAACATCATTAGGGAAGAGCCCAAAAGCACGACATTGGCTGGCGGTTTTTGCTCTTTGTACTCTTTGATAGCCAAGTCTATCAAAGCAGGATTAGTCCAGAAATCTCCGCCAGCGCTGCGAGCGGAACGCTCTTGCTGAATACTTGAAACTTGAGCCAGACCAAGATTGATCACAGTAAAGATTGCCAGAGCCCAGCTAATTGGACGCTTCCAGCCAGATTTGGAGCCTTTGTCTTTTTCTTGCCCTGAATATTTCCCAGGCAAAAGCTCAGGATGAAGCTTAGTTCCTGCTATCCCGGCTGCAGTCGATTTAATCGGCGTTGTAGTGGAGGCTGAAGGGGCAGACAACTAAAGAGGATCTCCAAATAGCACTTGACTATTTTAGTCAACTTTACAGCCTTGAATGTTAGCCATTTCTAAGATCAACGTCAAATCGAATTGGGATCGGAGTAAGGAGGTATCTCCTCGCGGGTAGGGCGCTTATTTAAATTTGGCAAATCGTTTATTGGTGGGCTTAAAGAAGACGGCGGTGTAACCGAACCAGACCTAGAACCACCGGAAAAAGGCCCAAAGCCAAAGTTTTTGAAGAATTCGAACATTGGTTTCTGTAGCTGTTCAAAAATATTATCAGTCGGTCCAAAGCTATTGGTCGAACCAGTGACTCCATCTGGTCCGAAGTTGCGCACCGAGCTAGTGGTACCGTCTGGGCCAATGCGAATATGAATCTCTTGACCAGAAAATCCACCGCCACCAGGTCTAGCGGCAAATTCCCGCAATTTACCGATATCGGTCAAATTTTGCATGTCGGGCATTTCGGGCAATAGACGATCGGTCAGAGAGCCCTCATCAAACTCTGAGAAATTTTCAAATGGAGAACCGGCAAAAGGAGATCCAGCAAAGGGCGAACCTGCAAATGGCGAACCATTTTCAGTCAGACTGCCAAACAATGAACCTGAACCAGAACCTGAGCCAGCACGCGGCATCGGACCTTTGCGAATAGCAGTGTAAGGTCCAGCGGTTCCAGGTGAAACAGGTGCTCCTGAGTTAAATCCAGTTCCAGGACCAAATCTTGAAGCTGAAAACGACTCTGAACCAACTCCCGCTGTCTTTTTCAAACGCTCGATGCGGTCGACATATGACATGGCCTGGGCAGGCATGCCAAAGAGCTGGGATTCCAGACGGTCTAGCCTCTGATCAATGGTCTCGCCTGAGTAGGTCTTTTTTAAAATGCGCCATTCAAGAGTAGAGAGCACTGGGTAATTAGTTTCAGCTTTAGCGCCAGTCTTTGCCCCTCCATCGCTCTTTGCAGCAATACGGGCCTGTTCCGCTTTATGGTCAGCCATAATCTGCGCAGCCTGCTTGTCGCGTTGCACGATGGCAGACTTCAAATGGCTCAAGCGTTCGCTATTGCTTCCATACTGAGAGGCTCCCAGGGTCAATAACTCCAGGCGCTCAAGCCGCTTTTCAATGGGGTCGTGACCATAGTGATGAAAGAAAAAGCGATTTTCTAAAACCAGTATGTCTTTTTCCAGGGCTTGTTCACTCAAAGCCCCGGCTTTATCAGTCGTGCCTGAAGAAGCAGTATCGGTAGTCTTGGCTTTCAGGGCTAAAGCTCCGCTCTGTACAAATAGACTGCAAGCTAAAGCAATAACCCAAGGGTGAGTAAATTGTCGTAACTTCATCTCTTTATAGTCCTGATTGCTCACATCTTCAGCATAGCAGAGATGTCAAACCGTGCCGCCACTCCAAGCTTAGAGACACTCTCAAGGCTGAAACTCTGCAATAAAAAAACCGCTCCTTGTAGATTTATCTACGGCAGGAGCGGTTCTATATTCTTCAACTGTCGGACAACCCTGAGAGGTTAGTCTTCGGAAGCGCGGAACTCAGCGTCGACGACATCATCGCCAGAGCCTTGGTATCCGCCGCCTTCGTAACCAGCTCCGTTGCCGCCGTTACCTTCGTAACCGCCGCCTTCGTAGCCAGCTCCGCCTTCACCACCCTCGCCACCACCATCACGCTGGTGAGCGGCTTGTTGCAATAGAACGAGAGCTCCTCTGAGTTCGTTCATGATGCTCTTGATAGTTTCCAGATCGGCTTCTTCTTTGAGCTTGTCGCGCAGATCGCCAACGAGCATTTCGCAGCGAGACTTTTCACCTGGGG
>JAUPUU010000246.1 GCA_030917395.1 Cyanobacteriota bacterium erpe_2018_sw_21hr_WHONDRS-SW48-000092_B_bin.40 | reverse complement strand
CCTGCGTGCACTTTTGCTCATTTTTAACCTCATTGATTCAACCTCGAAAAGAACTAACGAAAGTTAGTTTTTAATTGAGGCAACGGTTAGTCAATGGTGTGTTTTTAGATGAGTCAATGCGCTGACAAAAGTGTCAGATTTTCTTCAAAAAATCTGACACTTTTGGAATAGCGAAAAAGGAACAAGAAGAATAAACGCAGTAAGAAGAATATCGACTTATTTGCCTGTGTACTGTGGTGTGCGTTTTTCGACGAAGGCTTTGACACCTTCGGCAAAATCGTCTGAGCGACCAGCAATTTCTTGCAGGCTGGCTTCGTACTCAAGCAGTTCTTCTAAGTCATCGAAGACAGCGCGGTTAACGGCACGCTTGGTCAAACCAAAAGCTTTAGTTGGGCCAGCGGCTAGCTTCTCTGCCAGAGCTATGGCTTCTTTCATCAAATCGTCTTCGCCAACAATCTTGTTGATGATGCCTAGATTTAGTGCTTCTTCTGCACTGAGCTTGTCAGCGCTAAGCATTAGTTCGAAGGCCTTAGTAAGGCCAACTAAACGCGTGAGGATGAAAGTTGCACCTGAATCAGGAATCAGACCAACTTTAGTGAACGATTGAATGAAATTGACTTTGTCAGTGACGATGCGGTAGTCGCAAGCAAAGGCAATACTGGCGCCAGCACCAGCAGCAACACCGTTAACAGCAGCGATAATTGGTTTTTCGATGCGCCGTAACTTAATGACGATAGGGTTATAGCGACGACGAATAGAGTCGCCGAGCGAAGGACGCTCGCCCATTTCTTGAGCAATGCTGCGGCTCTGCAAATCTTGACCAGCACAGAAACCACGACCGGCAGCTGTCAAAATGATGGCGCGAACTTCTTTGTCTTTTTCCATCTCTTTGAGAGCATCTTGCAGCTGAAATGTTAGTTCGTCACTAAATGCGTTGAGTTTGTCCGGGCGGTTCAGGGTGATGATACCAACGCCGTTTTTCTTTTCTGTAAGTAAGATTTTTTCGTCAGACATTTTCTTTTCCTGCGATTAGAATTGAAATTAAAAGTGAAATTAAAAGTGTAGTTAAAGATTCTATTTGCCAGTGAAGGTAGCTTTGCGCTTTTCCATGAAAGCTTTCATGCCTTCTTTTTGATCTTCTGAAGAAAACAGCATGTAGAAGTTCTTGCGCTCAAATTGCAGACCTTCTTGCAATGGTCCGTCAAATGATTTGAGTACAGCTTCTTTGGCTAGTTTTACTGCAATAGGAGATTTTGCTGCAATTTCTTTGGCCATGGCTTTGGCTTCTTCTAAATAAAGCTCTACTGGGGCTACTTTATTGACTAGACCCATTTCTAGAGCTTCGCGAGCCGTTAGTGGGCGACCAGTCAAAATCAGCTCCATAGCTTTGTATTTGCCGAGTACGCGGGTCATGCGCTGAGTGCCGCCAGCTCCGGGAATGACACCGAGATTGATTTCTGGTTGGCCAAACTGTGCTGTTTCAGAAGCAATGATAATGTCGCACATCATCATCAGTTCGCAGCCACCGCCCAGGGCAAAGCCACTAACAGCAGCGATGATTGGCTTCTTGATATTTTTGATGCGGTCCCATGTGGCAAATCTATCTTTGAGCATAATTGAGACTGTGGTCTCATCTGACATTTCTTTGATGTCAGCACCAGCAGCAAAGGCGCGGTCGCTGCCGGTTAGAACAATTGCTCTAACAGAATCGTCGCGGTCAAAATCTTCGAGGGCAGTGACAAGCTCTTCCATCAATTCGTGGTTCAGGGCGTTGAGAACAGTGGGGCGATGGAGGTTGACTACACCGATGTTGATCTCAGGTTGATCTGCTTTGCCAGACTTGGCTCCCACGGCTTCTTTTGCTGTGAGAATGTTTTTGTATGTCATAGTCATCACCATCTCTCCTAATTGATCCTCCGAAAATTTCGCTGTTTCAGACTTATTTCGCTTTAGACTTTTATTGCTTCCGGTTTTGGTTAGCCTAATTTTTCGCCGCAATTGCCGCAGAAACCAAATGATACGGGCATTTCTTTGGAGCACTTGCCGCAGTTGCGCAAGCTTACAGCCATGTTGACGCCTTCAGCATCGCCAGCCGCTTTGCAGCGAATTTTGCCATAGTTAATTGGTTGCTTTTTGCGGAAGGCCTTGAGGCCCTCAGCTGTTTCATA
Source organism: Cyanobacteriota bacterium erpe_2018_sw_21hr_WHONDRS-SW48-000092_B_bin.40 (assembly GCA_030917395.1). GTDB lineage: Bacteria > Cyanobacteriota > Vampirovibrionia > Obscuribacterales > Obscuribacteraceae. Next base: position 4,707 of record JAUPUU010000246.1, on the reverse strand, counting down.
GCTACCGGCATGCAGTGATAGCCAGTCGCGGGCATGACCGACTGTCATGGCCCAAGAGAAGTCTCTCCACATATTGAGTTGTTGCTTGGTGTAGCGGGTGCACTCGGGCAGCTTGTTGTAGAGCTTTTCTGCCATCTCGGCTACCGTGGCGTCGAGCATAGATGCAGGCACAACCTGATTAACCAGGCCCCAGTCAAGTGCGGTATAGGCATCAACACTTTCGCAAAGTAGCAACATCTCGCGGGCCCGGCGGTCACCAATCATCATAGGTAGCCATTGGGTGGCACCACCAGCAGCGACACTGCCGCGAGCGGCGCCGACCTGGCGAATGGTAACGTGATCAGCTGCAATAGCTAGATCGCAAGCCATGTTTAGTTCGTTACCGCCACCAACAACCATGCCGTTTAAACGAGCAATAGTTGGTTTGCCAATATTGCGCAGGCGATCATGCATTTCAATGAATGTGTACATCCACTTGTGGTAGTTGTTTGGTTTCTTGAGAATGTAATCTTCTTGTTCTTTCAGGTCGGCACCGGTGCAGAAGGCTTTTTCTCCTGCGCCGGTGATTACTACTACGGCAATGGCATCATCGGAACCACAGTCTAAAAAGGCTGTTCCCAATTCTTTGAGAGTAAGGGTATCAAAGCAGTTCAGTACATCAGGACGATTGATTGTAATCGTCGCAACGTAGCTCTCTTTTTTGTAGATGATTCTTTTGAATCCGTAGTTTTCAGCCGGCATGCCGGTGAATACTACATCGGGCGATGTTGCCTGTGGCATTCCGATACCTTCGTTTAGTCTGGCTTTTGGGCGGGATTTTGAACTGTGCTTATACAGCAGCTGGTACTTTTTCTACTTCAGCAAACATCATTGAGACTAGCTCTTTGGCAAAGCCCATGAGGTTCTTGGCAGAGGCTCTGCCTTCAGGGCTAGACATAGCAGCATCAAGTGCTTCTTTGTTTTCGAAATAGAGTTCAGCCATCAAATAGTATTCGGCAGTGCCCATTGGCGCGCCGGTTACGCGAGAAATTTCTGCTTTCTGCAGGCCAGGCATTTTCATCGCTAGAGGAATATGGGTATTGAAATATTGATTATCAAAATCAGCACTGTCAGCTGGGGTTTTGTACAGAGCAATGAGCTTAACCATGGTTGATTCTCTTCCTTTTTTTGCTGAAATTTTGTATTAGTCTGATTTCGTTTTGTCTTAGGTTTCCTTGCGCGTTCCTATGTTTCCTTGCGCTTGTCGATCACTCTTACTGCTTTACCTTCGCTGCGAGCCAAAGTTTTTGGCTTGAGCAGGCTCACGTCAGCGGTAAGGCCGAGACTGTCTTTCAAAAGTTTTTGAATGTTTTCAGTGAGGTCGGTCATGTCTAAGTGGCCGTCTTCGAAGTGGCCCCATCTATCAATCAGAGCTTCTGTCACTTCCACTTGAATTTCCAAGGTATCGAGTGCTTTGCGTCGATCAATTACCAGTTGATAGTGTGGTGCTAATTCTTCCATTGAGAGCAATGCTTTTTCAATTTCAGAAGGGTAGAGATTAACGCCGCGAATAATCAGCATGTCATCAAGGCGGGCTCTCACTCGCACCATGCGGCGCATAGTGCGACCACAGACGCAAGGCTCTGGTATTAGGGTTGAGAGGTCGCCGGTGCGGTAGCGAATCACTGGTATTGCTTCTTTTGTCAGAGTAGTGAAAACAAGCTCGCCTTCTTCACCGTCTGGTAGCACTTCTCCAGTAATTGGATCAACGATTTCGGCAATGAATAAATCTTCCCAGATATGCAGGCCGTGTTTTGCTTCGATGCATTCGACTGAAACTCCTGGCCCCATTACTTCACTCAAGCCGTAAATATCAAGGGCTTGAATTTGCAGAAGATTTTCTAATTGGCCACGCATCTCTTCTGTCCATGGTTCGGCGCCAAAGATGCCGATTTCAAGATTGATAGAGTTGCGGGGAATCTTCATTTCGGCCATGGTGTAGGCCATATTCAAGGCGTAAGATGGCGTGGACAGCAGAATACGAGCACCAAAGTCTTGCAGCAACATAATTTGTTGTTGGGTGCGTCCACCGCTAGCTGGCACCACGGTGCAACCAAGGCGCTCAGCGCCATAGTGCATACCAAGGCCGCCAGTGAACAAGCCATAACCGTAACTGTTGTGCAAAACGTCGCTTGGTCGTGTGCCACCACAGGCAAGCGAGCGGGCGCAGGCCTCAGCCCAGTTTTCAATATCGCCTTTGGTGTAGCCAACTACGGTTGGTTTGCCTTTTGTGCCCGAGCTGGCATGAAGTCTATTGACCTCACTCATTGGCTTAGCAAAAAGGCCAAATGGATAGTTGTCGCGCAAATCGCTTTTTTTCATGAAAGGAAAATTGGCGAGTTCTTTGACGCTCTTCATGGCTTCAATTTTCTCTGCTGTCATTCCCGCTTGGGTGAAGCGCTCACGCAGTAGGGGAACGTTGGCATAGACTTGCCGCAAGGTGTCTTTCAAGCGCGTGAGCTGGAGAGCCTCAAGGCTTGAGCGATCGATTGACTCGACAGCTTTGTTCCACATAAATACTTCTGTCTTTGTTGGCATAGCTTTGCGGTTGTCACGGTGTTCGATTTTGCAGCTTAATATATATCACGGGCTAGGGGGTGACCCCTCCATTCTCAATATTCTGTCTATTTTTCACCGTTTTTCTGTCCTTTTTGCTCTAGATTCTGTTTGCTTTTGCCGATTTGGGCTACAGTCTAATCAGAAAGTAGAAAACATAAGTAGAACTAAAACTAGACTCGAAATCTTAGTTTCTAGAAATAGTCACTAGAATTAGTTTCTAGAGATAGAAATAAATGCCTTATATAGGAAGACATGGCGTCCGATCCTCTTGAAGTCGATAACCCTGGCGAAGGGCCTGAACCAGTAACTGGAATTGAATCAGCCGAGCCCTCCGCAAGTGGCGAAAGAGTGCTGCAGCCGCTTTCTAATTCAGCGCCTAAAAATATGGCACCCAGCAATCGGCCCTGGTCAGATAGAGTGGTTTGGCTTTTGATTGTGCTGGCTCTGGTGGGCTTTGGCCTTTACCTCAAGCTTGATACTCGTGTTTTTCCTTCGGCTTCTATAGATCTCAAGTACAGCCGTGAGCAAATTGCTCAGCAGGCCCGAGAGCGAGCCAAAATTTGTGGCTATAAAACAGAGTCGACAATCGAGTCGACCACATTCACCTTTTTTAACGAAAGCAAGACTTTTCTAGAGTACGAGCTTGGTCTTGATGAAGCCAATCGCTTGATGAAAGACAAAGTGCCAGTTTGGTCTTGGACAACTCGCTATTGCAAGCAAAATGACTTAGAGCAATTTCGAGTCTGGCTTTCACCCACGGGCAAACTGTTGGCTTTCATGCACAGCTTTGAAGATGAGCGGGCCATGCCTACCATCAAGCATGAAGAAGCGCTGGCTAGAGCCCAGACTTTTTTAGAAAAAGAAGTCAATCGGCCCCTGGCCGGACTGAAGCTAGTCACTGATAAGACCACCACCCAAGCCCACCGTGAGGATCATTCTTTTACTTGGGAAGACACCAGTGAAGGAAGCGATTTCAAGGGAGCCAAGCTGCGCTACTACGTAGCATTTTCTGGTGATGAGTTGAGTGAGTATTCTTGCTTCCTCAACATTCCTGATGAGTGGAAGCGCAAGTACAGCAAGGTGCGCTCCATGAATGAGCTCTTGCAAAATATTGCCAATATCTTTTATGGAACGCTACAAGCACTTGCCGTTTTGGTTGTGCCCTGGGCTCTGACCCGCAAGCAAATGCGCTGGCGCTTTGCTATTTTTGGCGGCTTAGTGACAGCTCTTGTCGGTGCTCTTGATTCGCTCAATGACTACTCTTCGGTGATCGATTCATATGACCCCAGCAGTTCATTTCGCGACTACATAGTTTCCTATTACTTCCGTCAGGCCGTTGCCACAATCAGTTCGTTTGTATCTGGAGTCTTACTCTTTGGTGGCGCTGATGTCATCTATCGCTTGTGCTACCCCAAGCGCATTGCTCTAGAAAACTATTTGACCTTGCGCGGTTTCGCCAGCAAAGAAGGGCGCACGGCCGTGCTTGTCGGCTACTGTGTTTTTGCTATTCACCTCGGTTGGATTATCGCCTATTACATCATTGGTGAGAATTTTAAATTCTGGTGCCCTCTTGGTGTTGATGACTATCAGTTACTGGGCAGCGCTGTACCCTTCTTCTCTGCCGTCTCTCTTGGTATTCATGCGGCCACCCAAGAAGAGACAATTGCTCGTGTTGTAGCGCTTAGTTTGATGGAAAAGCTCACCGGGCGCTTCTGGATTGCCAATCTTTTTCAGGCTGCCTCCTGGGGCTTCATGCACAGTTCCTATCCGCAGCAGCCTGCCTATGCCCGCGGTGTTGAGTTAACTATTGGTGGGCTATTCTACGGCTATATTATGCGGCGCTACGGGCTGCTACCCTGTTTTATTGGCCATTATTTGGTTGATGCCTTCCTCACCGTCAAACCCTTATTCTCGGCCGAGGCTCCCTGGCTTAGGGCCTCAGGCCTGTTGCCATTAATTCCCTTTGTGGTGGCAACGCTTTTGTCGTTGCTGTATGACTATTACAAGAAGCGCAATACTACTTCTACTACTACTACTACTACTACTTCTTCTTCTTCTTCTCAGTTAGAAGTAAGCGCAGAAGAATCCAGGGCCGTTGAGTCACTTGCT
>JAUPUU010000245.1 GCA_030917395.1 Cyanobacteriota bacterium erpe_2018_sw_21hr_WHONDRS-SW48-000092_B_bin.40 | reverse complement strand
CAACGATTTACTGAAAGTTCGTGTGGCCGAGTCGTATTTCTCGTCAAATCAAATGCTTCAGGCACGAGCCGCCTGTGAGCGTGGTATCAACACCTCTAGTGATCAGCGGGTGCGTCAACAGTTAGCTATCTTGCTTAAGGTCTGCCAAAAGCCCTTGCCTGAGATGCAAAAAGGCAAGTTCTCCTCGGCTCAAGGCCACACGGAGCGCTAAGATGTTAGTGAAATCGAGAAGAAGTATTTTGAAGAGATCTGGTCGTGCTGCCATGCTGGCAGAACTGCCTATGATTTTATGGGCAGTTTTAATGGTTATTGCTTTTCCTCTGATAGATCTCGCCACAGTCTTTCTTCGTATAAGTTTTTTGTATGCTGGTATTCACTACGCCAGCATCTCTGCCGCTCGTGCCAACTCATTCTCCGTTCCGGTTGACGGTAAGCCTTCAGCTAAAGCAGAAACCGCCAGCAAAATCAATCAAGTGCAAAACAGTTTTTCTGGTCTAGCTGTAGACAATATCAACACCGCTATTCTGATTACAAAAAATGATACTCTGGCAATTAGCTCCCAGTCTGTACCTTTGACTACGCCAGCTGATCAGAGTGTTAATAGCTATCAGATTGAAGTTTCTGCTGATTGCTCGGCCGAACCTTTGATACCAATACCAATACCATTTAAAGTTGATGGGCTTAATGCTCCCATAAAACTGCATCTTTCGGCCAAGCAGTATTGTGAAAATCCCCAAGGCCTAACCATTTAAGAGTCTCCTTATGAATAATGTTTCTTCAAAGCCGAGAAAGTCGTGGCGACGCAGCGAGCGTGGCCAGAGCTTACTAATGTTAATGATGCTCATCTTACTAGTGATTGTTCCCCTTCTATCTATCATTACTTTTGAGGTGGCTCGTCTCTACCTGGCTAAGCAGGAACTTCAGAACGCCAGTGACGCTGCTGTTTTGGCCGGGACTGCTACCCTTGCTAGCTCAGATAATGTCGATCCACTGCAGGCGCACAAAGACGCTATCGAAGCGGCGATTAAGATTTTTAAGGCCAACACCGTGCTTGGTCAGGCTCTCAGTCGCACAACCCAGGTCGTCTCGCTTAGTAATTTGAGCGCTGATTTAGACGAAGCCCGAGTATTTTTTGAGTTTATCAACCCGGTCACTGGTGCTGTTGAGCCAATGAGCAGCCCTAACGGCAAGGTGGTGCGCGTCAGCAGTAGTACCACTCGCACCTTAGCCTTTGGTAAGTATGTTGGTATCAATACTCTTAATGTCAATGCTGTCTCGACCGGTGCAGTACCCAAGCTTGATATGGTAATTTGCTTCGATGTCTCTGGCTCGATGGACGACCAAACACCGGTTACGTTTGTTAAACGAAAATGGGACGCCACTCTTGGTGGTGGCAAGAATGTTTATAGTCTTGTTACTGGTGCCAACGGTCTGATGCGTGGGCGAATCTTTGATATCCTTAAGCCAGCGGCCACGGGCTCTAGTTTGAATGCTTGTTATCCCCAGATTCTCACCGAAGCCTACTGGGAGGCTAAGTGCTACTCTTCCGAGTACTTAGCTCAGTACTACGGAGTACCAGGCTTGCGTTCGGGTGGTATCTACCCCGAAGCTGGTAGAGCACCTGGCAATTTTCCACCGGGAACAGCACCAACTTTTGATGGCATGAAAGTGTTCACCGATGTGGTGGTAAACATTGATGGACAGACCACTTTTGCTGGCGCCAGTTATGGTGGTTTCGCCTTTCCTGATATTGCTACATTGACTGAAGCAGCGCGGGGCAATCTGGAGTCGGACAGTGTTTACCGAAGCAGTAAAGCGAATACGGCAGTCTTTGTCAGCCCGCGTGCCGGCTATCAGAAAGCTTATTTTGAAGCTGCAGCAAAGCAGCTTAAGCCCATGAAGGAGGCGCAAACTGCCCTCAACACCATGACTCAAATTCTTAATACTGATGCCGATGTGCACTTTGGTTTTGTTGCCTTTGATTCTAGCGTTGGCAGCGACGCTAATAGCACTGAGACCTGGTATGACCTCGATGATTACGCTCCTTATGGCGCCAAGAAAGGTTACCCCATTCCCCATGTGCTAATTGATTCTGCCGCTGGAAAGACCGCCTATGCTGAGGTCAACAAGGCCATCGATAGTTGTGTACCCATGGGGGCGACTAATATCGGGGGAGCTGTGCACTCCGCAGTACAAGACCTCAAAAGCCATTCGCGTCTAGGCAGTACGCGAGCAATTGTTCTCTTTACTGATGGTGAACCAACCGTACCCAGTGGTCCACTTAGTTCTGATCCTAAGGCTAATGCGCGGATGGCCGCGGTCGAGGCACGTGATGCTGGTGTCGCTCTTTACACCATTGGCTTGGCGCAAAATCCAACAATCATTCCTGATCAAACTGATATTTTGAACGACAAGAATAGCGATCCGACCACTGGCGGTATGGCTGCTATTGCCGGGCATGGCGGCACTTTTAATCTGGTGACAGATAGTTCGGAGCTGCGGCAGACCTTCGCCAAGATTGCTCGTCGTTTGGTCAAGTTGGTTTCTAACTAGACTGGCAAATTTTATTAAAGGAATAGAGAGATGGTAAGTATAGTAAGAAAAGTCGTGAGACCAAGAAGAGCCAAAGGGTCTTTGGCTGTTGAGTTTGTCTGTGGCTGTTTTCTTGCTTCGGTGTTTGTTGCCCTCGGTTTGCATTTGGGCATCGCTATTTTCGGCGCTTATGCAAACGATCGAGCTTGCCGCGATGCTTGTCGTAATGCCGCTCAGGGGCAAGATCTGACTGAGGCGACTAAACTCGCCAATGTGATTTTGAAGAGTTATCAGGCATCGGGGTTTCTTTCTGCTCCCAAGATGTCTGCGCCGATTGTTTATCAAGATTTTGCTGGTCGTGCGCCAGCGCAGACTTCGCCCTACGTGCAAGTCAGCACTTCTACTGATGTATTGATGCCATTGGGCACCCTCAGCTTTTTCAATGCTGGCACCCTGCAAGACAGCAAGCTTTCGTTTGTCAAAACTTATACCTTCCCGATCGTTCGAGTGAAATAGAAAGCGAAAGAGAACCAAAGATAGAAATTGCACTTTCACGTGTTTGACACGTAGTCGGCCGTATATTGGTTTTACTGGTTCGATTTTACTTACTAACGGATTTTTATATGCCAAATACTCGCAGTTCGAAAGAGCGTTCTGTATTGGAAAAGAGTCGCAATATTGTTGATCTAGAAGGCGCCATTGGCCAACTGGATGATGCTCAATATTTTCTACAGTCATTGATGATTGGCTTAGCGTCCGCTCTGATTTTGAGCATTTTATTCTTTGTGCCAATCGCCCTGGCTTTCCCGCTAGCGCTTGTAACTGGCCATTCATCCACACCAGCTGATTTGCATTTAATTAGCTCATGGGTTGTTTCAAGTGTGATTTGCGGTTCCATTGCCTCTGGGGTGCTCGTGTGTTTTCTCAGTTTCGTTCATGCCTGGCAAGTTGGACAATTTGGTAAGCCTTATGAGCGCCGTTCGATACAGCTGCCTCAGAATTTTAATCAGGCCTGCGAACTAGTCGGTTTTGCCCTGGCTGAACTGGACGCCTATGACATTCTTGTGGCCGACACTGCCGCTGGGCATTTGTTGCTAGAGCTGCAACAGACAAGCTCAGCAACTAACTATTTGACCGTAAATCTTTGCACTTTGACCAATGGTGGTACTTTGGTAAATATCACGGCTGCTCCGGCTTTGATTGGGCGAGCCAAGCTCTTCAGCGCTTTTTACTGCGACCGTGGCGTTAATGCTGATAATGTTGACTGCCTGATCGCTTTTCTCAAGCCTTTTGCCCGCTTAGAAGACCTCAATCTTAAGCCTAAAGTAGTTAAGCCTAAAATTGGCTATGACCCACAGGTACGGGATCGCTACGCTCCTCCTAGCAGCCTTGGCGCGCAGAGACTCTCATATTGAATACTGCAATATTGTAGAGAGGGTTATAATCCCTCTCTATGTTGATTATTCGCAAGGCCCGTGAAGTAAAAGAAGAAAGTGAAGGCGAAGAAGCCTCGGACATCAGAGGGATTCTTGATGTGCACTATGCTGCGGTTCACGGTGAGCCCATTGACTATTATGACGAAGATGTTTTAGACGACTGGTCTCCCCTGGTCACCGATGAGCGCATTGCTAATTTCGCTCAAAGACCACAGCGCCAAGAAGAAGTGGTTCGGGTGGCAGAAATGGACAACGCCGTGGTTGGTTTCGGCATACTTGTGCCCCGTTTGAGTGAAATTCGCGCCTGTTATGTCCTTCCTCGTCTTGCTCGGCAGGGCATCGGTCTCGCTCTGCTCAGCGAATTGGAGCGTTTAGCTGGACAGGCAGGTCTCGATTGGCTCAATCTTAATGCTGCTTTGAATGCCGAGCCTTTTTACTTGGCTAATGGTTATGTGGCTGATGGGCTAGGAAAGCAGCTCTTGCCCGGTGGGCGAGAAATGAGCTGTGTGCGCATGTACAAGTTTTTAGTGAGCGAAAGTTCTAAGTGGAGCCGAGGGATTTTGCCCTAAATATGTTGTCATGAAGAAGTCGCTATATATTTGCTCTGAAATTTTGATTTAAACCAAGTACAGGCGTAGAATATGCCAGTTGTCATTAAAGCAGCTCTTCGATTTGTAGAAGGCTGCTAAAAAAGTGGGAGTAAAAAAAATGGCTCAAGATCTGGAGACAGCTCAGGCAAAATCCAGGGAGGTACTGGAGCTTATCGGAAAGAAAAAGCTCACCCAAGAGGAGCGCGAAAAAGTCATTGCCGATTCTGTTCGTTATTGGACCGATCACGTCAATGCAGGCTTCTTGAAGTATCGAAAATCAGTCAGCACAGACTATACAGCTGTAGAGTGGGAAGACAATGGCGCAGTTTTCCGCGATATAAACGGCAAAGAATTTATAGATATGTTGGGTGGTTACGGCGTTTATAACGTTGGTCACCGTCACCCGAGGGTGTTAAAGGCTGTTACTGAACAGTTGGAGCGCCAAGCAATTCACTCGCAAGAGTTAATTGATCCGCTGAGAACATATTTGGCTTATTTGGTTTCGTTGATTACGCCAGGTGATCTCAACTATTCATTCTTCTCCAATTCAGGCACTGAATCTGTAGAAGGTTGTATGAAAATGGCTATGTTGGCCACCGGGCGCAAGCACTTTGTGGGAACCGTAGGCGCTTTTCACGGCAAAACTCTCGGTGCTTTAGGTGGTACTTCTAAGGCTATGTTCCGCGAACCTTTCATGCCCTTGTTGAATTGGAGCCATATTCCTTTTGGTGATATCAAAGCCTTAGAGTCTACTCTTAGTTGCGCTGATTTTAGTGGCGATAGAGTAGCAGCTTTTGTGGTTGAGCCAATTCAGGGTGAAGGCGGTATCAACGTTGCACCACCAGGATACCTAGCTAGTGCTCGCGAACTATGCGACAAATATGGCGCCATGCTTGTCTTCGATGAAGTGCAAAGTGGCATGGGGCGCACCGGTAAAATGTTCTACTGCGATTACGAAGGCGTCGTGCCTGACTTAATGGCATTGGGCAAGGCCTTCGGTGGCGGCGTTATGCCGATCGGGGCTGTTGTCGGTAACGAAAAAGCATGGGCTAAGTATGTCGAGAATCCCTTCTTGCATACAACTACTTTTGGTGGCAACCCGCTGGCTTGCGCTGCTGCAATTGCGACAATATCTATTTTGTTAGACGAAGATTTGCCCAAGCAAGCTAAAGAGAAGGGCGATTACATAATTGAGAAAGTGACCCAGTTGGCTAAGCAATTCCCCGATGTGCTCTCTAAAATTCGTGGTGTGGGCTTAATGTTGGGGATGGAATTTACTGGTAACGACACTGGTTATGCCGTGGCCAAAGAACTTTTCAGCCGCAATATTCTCATCTCTGGTACCTATATCAATTCAAGGGTACTAAGAGTTGAGCCGCCGCTGGTAATTTCATATGAGCAGATCGATATGTTCATCAAGGCTCTGGAAGAGTCTTTGGCGGCCGTATCAAAACTGGCACCAGCTCTTAAGTAGACCAGGCCAAATCTAGGGCTAGTATTAGTCTGTAGCTAGAAAGAAGTAGTTTCCACGGAAACTACTTCTTTCTATTT
>JAUPUU010000244.1 GCA_030917395.1 Cyanobacteriota bacterium erpe_2018_sw_21hr_WHONDRS-SW48-000092_B_bin.40 | reverse complement strand
CTAGTGAAGAAGCACTCGTGATCGACTCTGACGCTAAGCCAGAAGTCAAAGAAGCAGCTGGTATTGCTCCGGCTAGTGCTACTGCTGCTGACCCGAGTGCCGCCGCCGTTACTTCTGGTGCATTAGTTCCTGCTATTTCTGGGGGTGAATCAGCCCACGGCCTCGAAGCCGGAAGTGTACTTTCTCCGAATGGTAAAAGTCTTCTAGGTGACAACACCACAGAAACACCGAAAGTCGGTGGTGGCACTGGCGCTCTTTCAACCGTAGATTCTCTCTCTGCTGATATGTTGGTTGAACTTGGTGCCAGCGTTGTTGAAACTGGTGTCAACGCCCCTGATCAGATTGTCGCCAATGGCGATGGTCCTCTTGTGATTGATAGCGATGAAGTCTCTGAAACAGAAGAAACCATTCAGTACGAAAATCTGCCCACTGATGAAGGCAAGACCAGAATCAAAACTGGCGCTAAGTTCCCTGTGGTTGTTACTTCTCAAATTTCTTCTAAGAACGCTCACAAGGGTGATGGTCTAGAAGCGCGTTTGAAGTTCGACCTAAAAATTGGCGATCGTCTAATTGCCAAAAAAGGCTCGGCTGTTCAAGGTCACATTAACTATGCTCTGCCGGCTCGCAGTGTTATGCATTCACTGGTGAGTGCCAATCGCTGGTATCGCAACTCTGGTTGCCTAGGTGTTGAGTTTGATGAAATTGTCAATGAAAAAGGCGAGCACCTGCCCTTGGTTGCTTCTCCTGCTAAGGCCGCACTATTCATTAAGAACAAAGCCGAGGGTCGTGTCCTAGGTGTTAACCACCTCGGCCAAGTGGCTGGCCCATGGGAGCAACAGCTCAAGTACAAAGCCGTTCGTATTGGCTTGAATGCTGCTATGGCACCAGTTGGCGTCTTCAGCTTTGGTGCAATGCCAGTAGCTTTAGGTCTAATGGGGGCTGCTAATCCATCGTTTGCCTTCATGAAGCCGGTGGGTACTAACGTTCGCCATCGCCGCCTTAAAGGCTTTGCCTGGGGCTTCCTGTCTGGTGTGCCAGGCAGCTGGCTGATTGAAGATACCGTGGTCAAAGGCAATGAAGCCATCATCAAACCGGGCGATGAGTTCTTGGTTGAGTTCAAGCAAGAATTCACTGGCGAACCAGCCAGCGAAGCGCAAATGCTGCCAAATGCTAACGCTAAAGTGCACGGTGATGTTAGAACTTCGAAGAAGAAGAAGTAATTAGCTGGCTCGCTAGATATGTAGATAGAGAGTAATTGCTCTATTGATTGTCGAAGTCTAAAGTTCTATCTGAATACTCGTAGTCTTCGCTGGCTTGTTCCATTGACGATTCCATAAATATGCTTGATTCGATCAAGATATTTTTGGCTGCGCTATGCTCTTGGTTTTGTTTCGCGGCCATTACATTGAGCAGGTCAGCGTCTTTGCCCTGGGTCGCTTCAGCCGTCTCGTTGCTTTTGACTACACTGGTCTTGCTGGTGGTGACTACTTGATTGGAGCGCAGCAGCAGTACAAAAGCGCAGACAAGAAGCAGGAATGCTGAGAGCAGTGCAACGGCTAGGATCTTGTTGCTTGTTTTTGGTGCTTTTGCGATTACTGCAATCTGACTTGAATAGTTTTGTACGTCCTTGCCTTCTTTTACTCTATTGAGATCAATTGCTAGTTCTTTAGCCGATTGATAGCGGTCACCCGGCTTTTTGGCGAGGCATTTAGCTAGCACTAATTCGATTGAAACTGGAAATCGCTTGTCTGGTGCAACTTCTGACAATGTAGGTAGATCGTGCTCCTGGTGCATAATCACGGTTTCTAGAGCAGTTTCCCCCTGGTAGGGAACGAAACCGGTCAATACTTCGAAGAGCGTGCAGCCAATCGAGTAAATATCAGAGCGAGCGTCTACTGCACTACCGCTGCATTGTTCTGGACTCATGTAGCTGGGGCTGCCAAAGATCTCGCCCATGGCCGTTAAGCTTTGGATGTCGCGGGAATCAGAACCAATTAGTTTTGAGATCCCAAAATCTAGAACACGTACTGCCGTTGCACCGTTTATGGTGCTAACCATAATGTTTCCAGGTTTTATGTCGCGGTGAATAACGCCGTTGCGATGAGCGTAGGCCAGGCCATCTAATACTTGTAAGAATATTTCTAGAGCCTGGGGAAGCTCTATCGAACTTCGTTCTAGTAGCATTTCTTCCAGGCTTTTTCCCTCGATATAGTCCATCGAATAAAAGGGCAATGACTTGTCGTGGATGCCTAGATCGTAGACTTTGACAAAGATACTGTGATTGAGCCCCGCTAGAATTTTTGCTTCAGCTTTGAAGCGCAACCAATTCTGCTCATTGACGAATTCTGTAGATAGTATCTTCAGGGCGAACTTACGGCGTAAAGCCAGGTGCTCAGCTAAGTAAACCACACCCATGCCGCCCAGGCCAATTTGTGTTTTGATTTTAAATGTGTCAGCAATCACCGTGCCAGGCGGAAGAATACTTCTTTCGAACATTTCGCTGGCAATGGCATTGTTACTTCTGAGGCTTTCAGTAAATTGTCGGCGTTGGGTCGCTCTATCGGCTGCGTGAGTTCGTCTATTCGCTGGCGACTGCCTGCTTTTGCCAGCGGATGATGTTGCATTGTTTTTGCACTGGCATCGTAATTCTTTGAAGAGAAATGCTGTAAATGAACCTTGTCGGCTATTGATTGGTTGCGCTTTTCCACAACTAGGGCAGACCGGACAGTTCGCCTGGGAGGTAGCAGGCTTTGCTTCTTTTGTTGGTCGTACTTTCTGGCACTGACAATAGTTGTGTTGAAAAAAATAGGACGTCACTGAGCCCGCTCGGTTTCTCAGTGTCGCTTTTCCACAATTTTTGCAAAGGGTTTCTGGCATGGTAATTATTGTTTTATAGCTCTAATAGCCTTGGCTCGTGCTTCAAATTTACGAGCTTCAACTTTTCTGTTTGTATTTTTGAGAAGACTGCTGTACTGGTCTAAACTAATGGCGATGTAGGGGTGGTTGACACCAAATGCTTTTTCTCCAATGGCGAGTGAACGCTTCAAGATTGGCTCCGCTTCTTTGTATTGACCTCGTTTGCAATAGAGCACCCCTAGGCAGTGCAGGTTAATGGCAAGATCTGGATGATTGGGATCTAGAGCTTTTTCCCTTATTTTTAGGGCCTTTTTATATAGCAGCTCTTCTTGCTTGTCATTTCCCTGGTTGCGGTAGAACGAGGCGAGGTTGTAGTAAATGGCTGCTAGATTGGGGTGATCTGGACCGAGTGTCGCTTCTGCGATTTTTACTGATCGTCTATAAAGTGGGTCCGCTTCAGAGTATTTTCCTTGTTTGCGATAAAGTGCCGCTAGATTATTTAAGCCCGTAGCTCTGTTGGGATTATTGGCTATCAGACTCATTTCCATAATTGATAGAGCCTTTAGATACATGGGCTCAGCATCTTTGAAGTTGCCTTGTTGCACATAGAAAGCGGCCAGGTTGCCGAGACTTACCGCTACCAGCGGATGGTCGGGACCGAGGGCGACTTCGCGAATTTTCAAAGCCCGCAGGAGCAGGGGCTTAGCCGCGCTATTGCCCCGGTGATAATAAATGGTAGCCAGGTTGTTCAAACTTGTAGCCAAGCTTGGGTGGACTAATCCAAGACTCTTTTCTTTGATGGCAATTGCTCTCTTGCACATTGGAATGGCTTGGGTAAAGCGACCTTGCTCTCGGTACAGTGCCCCCAGGTTACTCAAGCTATTTGCTGTCTTGGGATGACTTCCCAGGGTCTTTTCTCTGATGGCCAAACTACGTTTATAAAGATCTTCGGCGATTTTGTACTGGCCTTGTTCTTGGTACAGTCCAGCTAAGTTGTTTAGGGTGGTGGCTACTTCTGGATGCTCGGCGCCAAACGCCGCGGTTTGTATTGATAGCGCCCGTTTATAGAGAGGCTCGGCCTCTTTAAATTTACTTCGCAGACAGTGCAAGGTGGCTAAGTTATTTAGGCTTGTCGCCACTTTGGGGTGTTTTGGCCCAAAGGTTCTTTCTCTAATTGCCAGAGCACGCTTGTACAAAACATCGGCTTCGCCATAATCTGCTTGTTTGCTAAAAAGATCGGCTTGGTTGTTAAGTACTGTGGCAACATCGCTGCTTGGTACTGGCGATGGTTCTAGTAGTGATAGAGACCGTTTATATAGAGGCTCTGCTTCCTGGTATTTCCCTTGTTCGTCATAGAGTAGGGCGAGATTGTTCAAGCTCA
This sequence comes from Cyanobacteriota bacterium erpe_2018_sw_21hr_WHONDRS-SW48-000092_B_bin.40, assembly GCA_030917395.1. Classification (GTDB taxonomy): domain Bacteria; phylum Cyanobacteriota; class Vampirovibrionia; order Obscuribacterales; family Obscuribacteraceae. The sequence continues at coordinate 2,743 of JAUPUU010000244.1, read as the reverse complement.
CTACTACGCATGGATGTTCTTGACCGAGGCCCTCAGCTGATTTAAGTGCTGCAGTAAACGACTTCTCTGCTTCGGCGTAGTGAGCTTTGTTTAGGGCTTGACGCCCGGCGCGGTTTGCCTCTTCCCATACAGGAGTGGCAATAGTCTTTGCCGCTACTGATGGCGAAGAAGAAGTAAGTATTGTGACCAGTACTGCTGATAGGGCTGATCGGGCTGATTTGAAAAATCGAGAGATAGCAAAATATTTATGGCTATTTCGATTTGAATTGCTAGCCATAGTATTGCCTTAGGTTGAACCCTTGTTTGGCTCATCATTTATTTAGTTCATTATTTTCGCACTTGCGGCAAGAAATGCAAAGGCGAGAGGAATAACTCCTCTCGCCCTTGAATTTCTTTATCGCACAGTTAGTTAATAGGGGTTTTGTTGAGACCCTGCGCCTGCAACTGTAACAGGAGCGTCAAGTTGCAATTGCATGGCTGTGCCGGCAGGTATCAAAACGTCTTTGCCTTTGCGCAAAAGTACACTTTGAGCAACTCCGACTGTGCCACCGATGGCAGTGCCTGACCAAGCGCCTTTACCAACTCCGCGTCCACCACCAGCAATAGCTCCTACAGCTGTGCCGAGGGCTGCTCCGGTGCCAGCACCGATACCGCCGCGAATGGCTGCTTGACCGAGTTTGGTCTTCCAGGTTTCACCTTTAATAGTGGTGTCATCGGTGCCGGTACCAGTGTATTTACCAATGCCACCAATTAAGTGAGCTGAAATTGGAGTCTCAGTACCATCAGGAGTTCTCAGACGGTTGAATTTGATATCGAGGCTGCCAGCGCGACCCAGGTAGGTTCCACCTTTGGCTTCGGTGATGGTGCCGATGATGGTCGAACCAGCTGGAATCGTCGAGTCGCCCAGCATTACTGTTTGACTGACTGAAGCTTGAATCAAATCACCAGCTTTAGCTACTTGGGTAGCAATACCGCTGCTCAGTGAAATTGGAATAACGAGACCAGCTGGTGCGTAAGTAATTCTGCCTTGTCTGTAGCCGCCTTGAGGTTGACCGTAAGGCGCTTGTTGTTGGTAGGGAGCTGGTTGTTGATATGGAGTTTGTGCTTGATAGGTATTTTGTGATTGGCCATAGCCTTGTTGAGGCTGTTGATTAGGATTGTAGGCCGGTTGTTGCTGCGGAGCCGGAGCGTTTATAGTCGATGGTGCCGAGGCGAAATAATCACCTGATAGTTGACCGACATAGCTTTGAATGCTGGCTTGATCTCTTAGTGATTCGCGCAGAGAATCGGCCCATTTCTTAGCTAGTAGAGCTGGGCTGCTGCCTGTGCTTTTGGCGCTGGCACTATCTACGGTGACAACTTGGTAGCCGCCGAGAGTGATAACAGGAACACCTTTTACATAAGTGATATTGACTGACGATGGGCCTCTGTCTTTAGCGGCAACCAGAGCGTTATCTAAATTTTGTTGTACTGCAGCTGCTCGTTTGTCGGCAGTTAAGCCGCCTGCTGCGGGTACTGAGAAAATTGCTTGACCAGCAACATGGACATCATTGTCGGCTGCCATTGCTGCCAGTGGGCTTAGTGCTATCGATTGACTGAGCAGAAGTGCACCCGCCAAAATCGACCGTTTGATGGAATAAGATTTGGATGTCATCTTTTTGTACCTTAGATTTGTACAGCCTCTGCTGGACTGAATTAGTATAATAATGAGATTCAATCAATCTCTTCGATGGTCGGTTTTCTTTATCAACTCTCTTAAGCACGATTTCACGTCACAGACCATGTTGTTTAAGACTATAGAATTTTAGCAATGTTCCCCGCCTAGTTTCTGAGACGTACTTTAGCCCCTCTTTGCAAGACTGTAGATCTAGCAATCATGGTAAATACAGCAAGCAGAGCAAGTCACTAGAATTGGTTCCATAATATAAAGAACGTACTTTCAATATCTATTCAAGGTTCCCCAGCATGCAACCGGTCACTAGTTTTACCAGCCAGGCCTTGGCTCCACGAAAAGCTCTAATTACTGGGGCTGGCCGGGGTATTGGGAGGGCTGTGGCTATTGCACTGGCTCAGGCCGGCTGTGCTGTTGCTCTATTGGGGCGGCAGGAAGCGCGACTGAAAGCAGTTAGCAAAGAAATCGAAGACTTAGTTGGGGTTAAGGCTCCTTATTTTATTGCCGATGTCAGTCGCTCAGATGAGCTTGAACTGGCCCTGGCGCAGGTACAAGCAAGCTTTGGCAATGTCGACATTCTCATCAATAACGCTGGTATATATCGCACTGAAGCAGTTGATCAGCACAATATAGATTCCTGGCGCGAAGTTTTAGAGACCAATTTGACCAGTGCTGTTGTCAGTTCCAAAGCTTGTCTACCGGCCATGATTAATCAGAGTTGGGGTCGTATTGTCAATGTCTCATCGATATCGGGAAAGCATGCTGAAGCTTATGGCGCTGCTTACTCAGCTTCTAAATTTGCCTTGATTGGTTTGACTGAGGCTACGGCATTAGAGCAGGCTCGGCACGGCATCACAGTCAACGCTGTTTGCCCTGGTTGGGTGGCCACCGATATGGCTTTTGCCCAAATTACAGATCCCCATTGGTGTGAGCTAAATCAAATTGAGAGCGAGCAGTCGTTGGAAATTGCCAAGCTTTCGGTACCGCAAATGCGCCTGGTTGAGCCATCAGAGGTAGCTGGATTGGTGGTTTATCTCTGTACCCCAGAGGCGGCCGCCATCACCGGGCAGG
>JAUPUU010000027.1 GCA_030917395.1 Cyanobacteriota bacterium erpe_2018_sw_21hr_WHONDRS-SW48-000092_B_bin.40 | reverse complement strand
TTTAGAGCGGCGATTGAAGAAGGCTTGCAAAAAGTTCTATCGAAGATGGGTATTTCATCTTTGTCGAGTTACATCGGTGCCCAGATATTTGAATGTATTGGTCTGGGCGAGAACGTTGTTGAGCGCTGCTTTGTTGGCACTCCGTCGCGCATTGGTGGCCTGGAAATCGACGATATTGAGCGCGATGTTCTTGATTGCCATCGCCGTGCTTTTCCATTTAGTCATAAACAGCTAATCAACTACGGCATGATGAGCTCTCGCCCTGGCGGTGAATATCATGGCAATAATCCAAAGATCGTTAAAGCTTTGCATTCGGCTCTCGGCATCAGCCGCAAAGTTGTAAGCATTCAAGAACGGCAAGAGCAGTTTCGTCAGTACTCGGCTCTGGTGCGGGAGCGGCCGCCACTGGCTCTGCGCGATATGCTCACTTTTGCTTCTGATCGTTCGGCCATAGCTCTCGATCAAGTCGAACCGGCCGCTGAAATTGTAAAACGCTTTTGCACCGGTGGTATGTCACTGGGGGCGCTCTCCAAGGAAGCCCACGAAGTCTTAGCCATCGCTATGAACCGGCTTGGAGCTAAGTCTAATTCTGGTGAAGGGGGCGAAGACCCCTTGCGTTACTATGCCATTGCTGACGTCAATGAAGACGGCACAAGTCTAAGCTTCCCCGGTTTGCGTGGCCTTAAGCCTGGTGACAGCGCTAGCTCTGCCGTGCGCCAGGTCGCTTCTGCTCGCTTTGGTGTGACGCCAGAGTATTTGGTCACCGCTCAGCAGCTCGAGATCAAAATCGCCCAGGGGGCGAAACCCGGTGAGGGTGGTCAGTTGCCAGCCCACAAAGTGTCGCCTTACATTGCTAAGTTGCGTCGGGCTAAAGAAGGCATGCAATTGATTTCGCCTCCGCCTCACCACGACATTTACTCTATTGAAGATCTCTCGCAGCTCATTTATGACCTCAGACAAGTGAGCGCCAAGGCGCAGATTTCAGTGAAGCTAGTAGCGGAAGTGGGCATTGGCGCTGTGGCTGTTGGTGTGGCTAAAGCTAACGCCGATATCGTTCAGGTCTCGGGCAACGATGGTGGCACCGGGGCATCGGCCTTGAGTTCTATTAAACATGCCGGCGCACCCTGGGAGCTGGGTCTGGTAGAAGTGCATCGCGCTCTTATCGGCAATGACTTGCGCCATCGAGTCTTATTGCGGGTCGATGGTGGCTTGCGCTCGGGCTGGGAAGTAGTGATGGCGGCTATGCTTGGTGCTAATGAGTATGGCTTTGGTTCGATTGCTCTGATTGCCGAAGGCTGCATTATGGCGCGAGTCTGCCACACTAATAATTGCCCTGTTGGTATCACCAGTCAAAAAGAGAAACTAAGAGAGAAGTTTACTGGGGTGCCAGAACAGATCGTTGACTTCTTTCTCTTCATTGCCGAAGAGGTGCGCATGACCCTGGCGCAGCTTGGTTATAGCTCGCTGCACGAAGTGCTCGGTCGGGCTGAGTTGTTGAAAGTTAAGCCTGATGTTAAACCTCATAAGGTAGAACAGGTCAATTTAGATTTCCTGCTAGAGAAAGCTGAATTTTCTTCTCTGAGCAAAGATAGCAAAGATAGCGAGGCCTGGCGATTACCGCAGGTAGCGCCCCACGGCGATATCAGTGGCCTCAACGATCACATACTGGCAGACGCTGAAGTGCAAGCGGCAATTGCTGAGCATGGCGATGTGGTCAAAGCTTATGCCATTAAAAATACAGATCGTAGTGTGGGGGCTCGCATTGGCGGCACTCTCGCTAAGCTCTACGGTGATACTGGCTTTAGAGGCCGTATTGCCTTGCGCTTTAAAGGCTCAGCTGGTCAGAGTTTTGGTGCCTTTATTGTCGATAACATCAAGCTTACTCTCACTGGCGAAGCCAACGACTATGTAGGCAAAGGCATGAGCGGCGGTACTATCGTTATTAAGTTCCCGCAGACGGCGCCAATTTATAAGCATTCTTGGCAGAATGTCATTGCTGGAAATACTTGCCTCTATGGAGCTACCGGTGGCTACCTTTATTGTGCAGGACAGGCCGGGGAACGTTTTGCTGTGCGCAATTCCGGAGCTGTGGCAGTGGTTGAAGGTAGTGGTGACCACTGTTGTGAGTATATGACTGGTGGTGCTGTTGCCGTGCTTGGCCCCGTTGGTCGTAATTTCGCGGCGGGAATGACTGGTGGTCTGGCCTATGTACTTGATAGTGATTCTAACTTTAGGGCCAACTACTGTGGCGAGGCCGATAAGCGTCTGAGTGCCGTGGCTGGTCCAGCCGCTGCCTATCTGCGCCAGTTGATTGAGCACCATCATCAAGCCACGGCTAGTCAAAGAGCCCTGGATATCTTGCAAAACTGGGAGGCTTACTTGCCGCAGTTTTTGCTGGTTGTGCCAGTTGGTGAGGAAGACAACCAGCTCTTGAAGGCCTCAGATGATCTGCTCTTGGGGATAAGCTAATTTGATGAATACTGGTGACACTGCTTGGGTTTTGATGTCTTCGTCATTGGTGATGCTAATGACTCCTGCGATTGGTTTGTTCTATGGTGGCATGGTTGAGCGCAAAAACTTGCTCTCCTGCATCATGCTTACTTTTGGTAGTCTCTTGATTGTCACTATGCAATGGGTTCTGTTTGGTTATTCCCTTTGCTTCGGCAAAGACGTTGGTCATGTCATCGGCGATCTTTCCTGGTGTGGCCTGGGCAGTATTGGCATTAATAGCGTGACCAGCTACGCTCCCAATATTCCTCATTTAGCCTTTATGCTTTTTCAAATGAAGTTTGCCATCATCACGCCGGCTCTCATTGCTGGCGCTTTTGTGGAGCGGGTGCGTTTTAAGTCATTTATGCTCTTCACCCTTTTGTGGACCACCTTGATTTATGACCCTGTGGCTCACTGGGTTTGGGGCGAGGGCGGTTGGTTGAAGACCCTTGGTTCTCTAGATTTTGCCGGTGGAACAGTGGTTCATATAACGGCTGGAGTAGCGGCCCTGGCTATTTGTATTGCTCTGAGGCGCAAGAAGCGGGCTATTGATGGTCGCTTTCAACCCGATAGCGTCCCCCTTACTTTGTTCGGTGCTGTCTTGCTCTGGTTCGGTTGGTTTGGCTTTAATGGTGGTAGCGCCCTTGGTGCTAATGCTGCCGCTGCTCAGGCCCTGGTTACAACCACAGTAGCTGCCGCCGCTGCAGCACTTACCTGGATGGTAGTAAGCAGCAGAGAAGGCAAGAATACCGCCGTAGGTGCAGCCACTGGTGCGGTGGTTGGTCTGGTTGCTATCACCCCTGCTTGTGGCTACGTTGATGTTGGTTCTGCCATTTTCATTGGTGCAGTTGGTGCCATTGTTGCTTTCTTTTCAATTAAGCTGTCGGAGCATCTCAAAATTCAAGACTCGCTTGATGTTTGTGCTTGCCACGGTATGGCTGGCACCTGGGGCGCTTTGGCTACTGGTATTTTCGCCAGCAAGGCAATTAATCCCGGTGGAGCCGACGGCTTGATTTACGGCAACACGCACTTATTTTTTGCCCAGTTGGCTTCTGTTGTAGCCGTCTGGATTTTTACCTTTGTTGGCACTTATCTCATAGCCAAGGTCGTAGACCACTTTATCAATTTCACTGCTAGTCAATCAGAGCAAGAGCTGGGTCTTGATCTGTATCACTACGGCGAAGAGGCCGAAAGACCACTGATTTTTAACTAACTAATAGTAGTAATATCAGTTGTACTAGTCGGAGTGGGTATGTCAAAGGCTGAAACAAAAACAATTTTGATTACAGGGGCATCCAGTGGCATTGGCGAAGCAACGGTGCGCCTGTTTTCTCGCAGAAAATGGAATGTTCTGGCGACAATGCGCAACCCGGATCACGCCGGTGAACTGGCTACTTTGCCGGGAGTGACAGTGCTGCCGCTCGACGTCACAGACTTAGCCAGTATCCGCCAGGCGCTCAGTGATGGTTTAGCTAAACATGAAGCCATTGATGTTGTTGTCAACAATGCTGGCTACGGTATGGTTGGCGCCTTTGAGGCCAGTTCTTCTGAGGGTGTAGAGAGACAGTTTGCCACCAATGTTTTTGGCTTAATGAATGTCACCCGCGAAGCTCTGCCAGCCATGCGTGAGCGCAAATCAGGAACAATCATCAATATTTCTTCGGTTGGTGGTCGCGTTACCTTCCCACTTTATAGTGTCTATCACGCTTCTAAGTTCGCTGTGGAAGGCTTTACAGAGTCTTTGCAGTATGAGTTGAGACAGTTCAATATTCGAGTAAAGTTGATCGAGCCCGGGCCGATTAAAACGCCTTTTTACGATCGCAGCCAAGATTTGGTGGTGAAAGAAGGGCTAACTGCTTACGATACTTTTGTCGCCAAAGCTCTGCCCCTCATGCAAAAAGAAGGCATGTCTGCACCGGGCCCTGACGGGGTGGCTCATACGGTTTATGAGGCGGCCACCGATAACTCATGGCGGCTGCGTTATCCTGTCAATGCTGAAGCGATGCTGGCCCTGCGTAAAATGCTGCCAGATCGCGCAATATTCAAGCTTGTGCGTACCATCTTATTAAAGTAGGTTAGCCGCGGTTTAAGTACAGAGCTGATTCTAGGGGCTTGTCAGTAGGGCGGCGCTGATATAGTAGTGCATGTCTTTTTCGAGGAGTTTTTTGTGAGACAGCTGAAAGCCGCAATCATTGGCACTGTCGGAATTGCCGCTCTGTTGGCAACTGCCAATTTGACCGCGCACGCTGGGGCTGTTGAATGGGAGAAACTCTTAAACGATGCCCAGAGTGCAGCCCAGAGCAAAGACTATGACAAAGCCGTAAAGCTCTACGGCGATGCTGCTGACGAGTGTCTCAGCTCTAAGCTTGAAGATAAGTTTTTAGCTAAAACCTATAACGATTTAGCCTTGGTCTATGAAGCTCAGGGCAAGTATGCCGAAGCTGAAGCTAATTTGAACAAAGCTCTAACTATTAAAGAGAAGTTAGGCGAAAAAGGTGACTTTTCTGTGCCTGCTACTCTGGGCAATTTGGCCCAGGTTTATCGCCGTCAGGGCAAGTTCGATTTAGCTAAGGTTCAGTATGAGCGTGCCATTGCTATCATCGAGAAAAACACGAGCGCCAGCGACCCTAAGTTGGCCCCCTTCCTTACTGGTATGGCCTCTATGTATTCAGATGCGGGCCAATTGGCCGATGCAGAGAAAACATTGCGCCGCGTAATCAAACTGATGGAAGACACTAAGAATAAGTCAGGGCAGACTGTAGCCATGAATAACTTGGCTGTGGTCTTGCGCAAAGAAGGTAAAGCTGACGAAGCAGAGGCTGTCTATAAGCAAGTGAATGAGCTGGCTGACACTGCCGACAGCAGTGGGCGCGAACAAAATGCCGCTCACAATAAGGCTGCGGCCTTGAATAATTTGGCCCGTACTTACCGCGAGAAACAACAGTTTGATAAGGCTGAGCCCCTGATGAAACAGGCTGTTGATGTGCTTGTTGCCGATCCGACTGCAAATCCGGCTGATGTCATTATTGCCGTAGATAACTTGGCTATGGTTTACCGTGAGCTGGGCGATTACAAGTCGGCTGAAGCTCAGTATCGCAAAGCCCTAGAGCTGCAAAAAGGCATTGCTGGAGCTAAGCCAGTGGCTTTAGCTGATCGCATGCAAAATCTTGCTTTGGCTTTGATGCCCCAGGCTAAATATGACGAAGTCGAGACTTTGCTCAAAGGTGCCCTTGAAATATACGAGAAAGAAGAAGGAGCCAACGGCGTAGATGTCGCTAATGCTCTCACTAATCTGGAAGAGCTCTATCGTGAGCAAGAGAAATTTGACCTGGCAGAGCCGCTGTTGACCCGAGCCCTCTCTATTCGCAAAGCTACCCTGGGAGCCAATAGCCCCGCTGTAGCAGTAACCACGAACGACCTGGCTTTGCTCTATAAAGAACAAGGTAAAGATGATCAAGCTCTGGGCTTCTTCCAAGAGACCGTGCGTATTCGCGACCAGGGCCAAGAGTCTGAAGAGCTTGCTACCGCTCTCAATAATCTGGCCCGCGTGCTGCGCGATCAGAAGCGCTACAGTGAGGCCGAGCCTCTCTACAAGCGCGCTTTGGCTATTCGTGAGAAAGCCTTTGGCCCTAATCATGAGAGTGTTGCTGCGGTCTTGCGCAACTATGCTATTTTGCTCAAAGCTGATAACCGGGCGCCCGAAGCTAAAGTTTTAAATGCTCGGGCACGCAAAATTGAAGATGCATCGCCGGACGGTCCCAATCAGTGAAATTAGCCGCCCCTTTGACTGACTCGGCTCTGCGGGCTTGCGCGTTAGCCCTGACCCTAGCTCTGACGTTTTCTGCTAACGCTGGTAGCACTAAATCTAGTGCCAAAGTTAACAATAAAACAAATACAAGTAAGGGCGACTTCGGTACTGCTGGTTATTGGCGTACTTTCTTAGAGCAGGGGCGCAAGCAGCTAGCTTCTAAGTCACTGCCGGAAGCCGAGGTTTCTTTTCGGCAGGCCCTGCGTTCAGTTAAACGTGAGCCCCATAGTGTCGATGACTTGGTCTTGTGTATG
>JAUPUU010000243.1 GCA_030917395.1 Cyanobacteriota bacterium erpe_2018_sw_21hr_WHONDRS-SW48-000092_B_bin.40 | reverse complement strand
CAACTACTAGATTTGACTCCAAATAGGGCATCAATAACGCCGAACTCTAACAAATTTAGCAGATGCTATGAGGAAAATGACAGTGAATCATTCTTAGGTATGAGTAAGTGGCAGAAATCGACCCTACAAGTAAATAAAATGCTTCGAATGCTGGCCTTTGGGGCTGATGACTTATCACCCAGCCGGTGAGTACACTCTTAATCGAGGCTGTTCGTATAAAGTTAAGGCTGATTTAGCAAGGAACGACAATCTGTCTGCATCTACGAATCGTGAACATGGCCATAAGAGCACGGTCCGCCGGCGCTGCAAGGTTGCAATTGTCTCGATTTTGTTTTTGGTCGGTGAGCTTTCTTTTGCTCTTTGTCCGCTCGGCTCTTGTGCCCAAGACTCTCAATTGGCTAGCGCTGCCTTGGCTGATTCCTTTGAGAAAGTTAGCTCTATAGATAAAAGTCTGCTGCTTCAGTTGATTAAGCTGGCGCGTTTCAATATTCGCTTCCATCAAGAGGCCAATCGACATCAGCGCTGGCGCACGCTTACCTATGCTGGCGGGCGAGAGGCAGGAACTGCTGTATCCTTTAGCAGCAGTCTCATCGATCTTAAGCAGCGTGTTCGTGGTCTTGACGATCCCGCTCTGATTTCGCGCAATGCCTTAAAGAATGCAGTGACTGCAAGTCTTGTGGGCAGCGCCATTAGCGGCTCTGCCTCTAGTTTGGAGCTGGCGCAGAATACCTGGGTTATGTTGCAGGCGGGAAAGAAGGGCTATTCGCCTAAGGCATCTTGCGCCACTGTGAAAAGTATTATTGATGATACAGATGTACTATTTGCCGAGAGGGAGCAAGTAGTCGCTACTCTCCCGCAAGCTTTGAATCAGCGGCGCATCTATGAATTAGAGAGTGAGCTACTTCATCACATTCGCCAGCAATTGCTGGTTGAGTTTCGCGCCTGGAGCTGCCATTCCCGCGGTCAAGCATGGCGCGAAAATACCTTTTATAGTGTAGATGCTCTGCAGAATTTCACAAGAATGAGTGCGGCCATAATAGGCCTCAAGGGTTTCAGTCAACCAAGTCTCGGTGGTGCTGCCGCGGTTACCACCCTTGTGGCAAACTCTGCCGCTACGCTCAATCCTTTGCTCAGTGGCATTGTCGGAATGTCGATGCGGCGCTATCAGATGGGGCGGCTGGCTCGTGAACTTCCCCTCGAGCCGCCTCTTCGTGAGGCTCAGCCTTTGCTCGATTTGAAGCTCAAATTGAAGCTTGAATTAGTAGATAAAGGCAACGAAAGCACAGCTAAATTGCTAGAAGAAGCGGTCTCTCTGGGCGATAAGTCGCAAAGCCTAGATTTAGCTATAGACCGCGAAAACCAGGATATCGAGCGTTTGCGGCGAGTGGCTCAACAACAAACTATTGCTGGACCGTTGATTGGTTTGACTAGCATGCCTGGCGCGGTGCTTGGCACTCTAGCCTTTTACAACTATCGCTACGATCGTGTCACCACTAACAAAATGTTGTTTGCTGGTCGCATATCAGCTCTATCGGGGCAGACCTTTGCTCTGGTGCAAACACCATTCACTGTTTTTTCTGGCTTGCGAAAAAGCGATCGCCTGAGAAAGCAGGGCAAGCTACCATCGCAGTTGCTAGAGGAACGGATGAAGAATCTTGATCGTCTAGAAGAACAGATTCTCGCCAAGCGACTCTAGATCAGGCTTTTAGTGTTACTGCGGCAATACAGGAGTGATTGAAGGCCCTGATGGCGCTGCGAATTTGATCTATAGATTGTAAGAGCGAGTTGGCTGCCAAAGTTAGCGCTGGTGCGCCTTGATCATTTGTGGCCGTCTGCATGGCCAGGCTGACGCAGAGGTCGCCGCTAATTACTTTGAGACAGCTGGCTTGCAGTGCCGCTGGGGCCGGTGATTCGTTTTTCAAATCTTTCAGGCGATAGAGATTTTGGCAGACCTTGCTCAACTCCACTGCTAATTCTTTGAGGATGGAAGAGACTGTGAGTAAATCGGCCAGAGATGAATTGAGCATGCCATTGCCGATGATTTCTTCACCGCCTCTAATCTTGAAGCCGCTGCTAAGTGAAAGTTCTCTCACCAGTTTTTCGCGATAGTTGCGATCCCCTTTGAAAGAAACTTCCTGCAGGCGCTCTCTACCTTCAGTCAGGCGGCGAATTACTCGCTCGGCGGTATTGCCGAAGTTATTGAAGTCACGGGCCGAGCGTAGTTCGAGTTCTTCCTCTTTACCGCTGGCTCTGAGGCTCTTTTCGATTTCAAGCGATTTGCGTCTTAATAGTCGCTCTAGGTCGAGTAGAGCTGAAGAAAGCTCGCGAGTGGCAACCAGCAAGGCCAGTTTGGTTGCGGCAACATAGGCATCTTGACCAATGAGATCAAGGCTACCAGGCACAAAACCAAGCAGTTCAGCCTGGGCTGAGAGATTGCCAGGGTTTACCCCAAGTATTTCAGCGGCTCGACCACTTACAACTTCATTTAAATTGTCTAGCAAAGCTTCGCCCGATGGCGAAAGTAGCGGGTCTACGATTAATTCGTCGCGCCATTGACCATTGAGTATTTCATCGCAAACCTGAGCTTTGACTCTTGCGATTGGGCTTGAGGCCTCAATCATTTCGCGAGTGACTGCTAATTTTGCCTTGAAAACTTGCAGCAGGCCATCTATTAAAAGAGGATGGGCCGTTTCGTGCAGTCGCCCTTCAACCTGCTTGAAGTGTTCTAGCCAGCGGGCCGTGCGGGCCCCCCAATGAGCCTGTGCCGGCACTTCAATAGCGCCGATGGCATCGGTTTCTAGTCGTAGTTCTAACTTCTTGGTCATCATCGGCTTAGTCTAGCGCGCAATTTTAGATTGCGGTCCTATGGGCAGATGAGCTTTATTGCATGATCTCAATTTCGCTTAGAATTTTTACAGCTAATTGTGTCAGGGCCGGATTGCTAGCTTGAGTACCCGCCTGACTACTATTGATAAAGAGGTGTAGTTGCGCTCGGGCTTCACCTAATTTGGCTTGACCGGCTAAGGCCAGGCCGCGAATGAGCGAGACATTTAGGTCTGTTCTTGGTTGAGAAAGGCTGACATAGCGATCTACTGCCTTGAGGGCGCCATCAAAGTCACCAGTATCAAGCAAGCACTTACTCAAGCCGAGGTAGGCTAAGGGGTTTTGTGAGTCAATGACAGTGGCTCTCTGATAGTTGAAGAGAGCTTCTTTGCTGAGCCCCAGTTTGCATTGCGCATTGGCCATATTGATGCGCAGTTCAGCACTGTCTGTGCCGATTGAACTGGCTTGGGCTAAACATTGATTGTATTCAACTAAGGCAGCTTTTGAATCACCAGTTTGGTCAAGGATCAAGCCAATATAAAAGTGAACAGCGAGATTGTTGGGTTGAAGCGCCTCGTATTGGCGAAAGCAGCTGAGAGCTCGGTTTAGATCTCCGGCTGAAAAATAGTCTTTGGCCTGGGCAAAAAGAGGGTCTTTGTTTTTGGTTTGAGCCAATGCCGAGCAGGAGAAGGTAAGCGTCCATGCGATCAGGGCAAGGAAAACTATCTTTTGTTTTTTGAATTTAAACGGGGTAGCGCTCATTGCCCTGGCTCAGTCTGTCTTGGTCGATTGTGGCATAGAGACGATTGTATCTGATTAGAGGCTCTTGGCTTGCGCTTTTGCTTAGGCCTTCGGTTGTTGCCGTTTCTTCAAGTTTTGCCAATACAACAATGTATTGATCAAGTTCAGTTTGATCGAAAATTCTTAGCCCGAGAGCGAGCAAGCTGTCTTTTATGTAGAGCAGGCCGGAATTGAGCCGGCCACTGATAAAGCCAAACTTGTTCAGATTCTCGACGGCACCGAGTGGGTCTTTTTCTCCCGTTTGGTTTTCTAGTTTTTTGACCGCGTCTAAGTGTTGAAAACTCAGCATTGAAACGGCCAT
>JAUPUU010000242.1 GCA_030917395.1 Cyanobacteriota bacterium erpe_2018_sw_21hr_WHONDRS-SW48-000092_B_bin.40 | reverse complement strand
TCAGACATTTGGCTGAGCGCAAAAAAGATGAAGTCAATGATCAGTCTAGTCTGCAAGTAATTATCCATGCCGCTTGTGAAGTGGGTCGCCCCATTGTCTTTGCTGTGGCAATTATTATTGCTGTCTACCTGCCTCTGTTCACTCTAGAAGGGGTAGAAGGAAAGATGTTCCATCCCCTGGCTCTTACCTTCATTTATGCTCTAGTAGGCTCGCTCTTGTGCGCCCTAACGGTCATCCCGGTGCTGTGTTATTGGACCATGCGCAAGCCTCTGGTTGAGCGCGAAAACAAAGTGCTCACAGCTGTTACTCGAGTCTATTACCCCGCTCTGGCGACAGCTGTTGCTCATCCCCGTCAGATTATTACTTATGCTGTCATTGCCCTTTTGGCGACTATGGCCATAGTGCCTTTCCTTGGTTCTGAATTTATTCCATCCCTTGATGAAGGGCCGATTTTGCTGCGCACAAAGCTAGCTGCCAGTATTGCCCACACTGATTCGAGAGGAATTGCAGCCGCCATTGAAAAGACTATGTTGGAGTTTCCTGAGGTTACTGACGTTGTCTCCCGTACTGGCCGGTCTGGCACTGGCCCTGGCTTAGATGGCGTCGAATCTTCTGACGTTTATATTGCCTTGAAACCCCGCTCGCAGTGGAAAACAACGCAGAGTAAAGAACATTTAGTCGACCTTATGGCTGCGAAGTTAAAAGGTATACCTGGTTTGATGTTCAGCTTCTCCCAGCCAATCGCCGATATGATCGATGACTTAGTTGCGGGGATTAGAGCCGATCTTGGTGTGAAAATATTTGGCGACGATGTCGATACTCTCAATCGAATTGCCGAAGAAATAAAAAGAGAGATTCAAAAAGTACCAGGTTCCGCTGACCTGCAAAGGGAGCAATTGCTTGGTCTGCCGCAGCTGAAAATCAAACTGAAGCGTCCGCTTTTGGCAAGGCACGGCCTTAACACCGATGACGTTCTTGATGTTGTGCAAATTGCTTTAGCCGGTCGGGAAGTGACTGAAGTCATTGAAGGCACCAAAAGGTTTGGTGTGCTAGTGCGTTATCCCTTAGATTATCGCGACAGTCGTCACCAAATTGAGTCTATGTTGATTGATGCTCCTGATGGTGGCAAAATTCCCCTTAAATCAATTGCCGACATCACTCTTGAGCGCGGCTATGTCTCTCTTTATAGAGAAGATGGTCTGCGCCGTACAGCTGTTCTATCGAACGTTCGTGGTCGCGATTTAGGCAGCTTTGTTGCTGAAGCGCAAAAACGGGTGCAAGACAACGTAGTTATTCCCAAGGGCTACAAAGTTGTTTGGAGCGGTCAATTTGAGAACCAACAACGAGCCATGGCCCGTCTTGCTGTGGTGGTGCCGATTGTGCTGCTCTTGATTTTCATTTTGCTCTTCGCTTCATTTGGTTCGTTGCGCAATGCTGGGCTAATTATGATGAACGTTCCCTTTGCCATGATTGGTGGCATACTGGGGCTGTTTATCTCCCATCAGACTCTGTCAGTGCCAGCCATTATTGGCTTTATCGCTCTGTTTGGTGTGGCTGTGCAGAACGGCGTTATTTTGGTGAGCTACATTATGCAAATGGAGAAAGCGGGAGCACCAATAGAAAAAGCGGTAATCAAAGGGGCATTGATTCGTCTGCGGCCGGTGCTGATGACTGCCTTTGTTGCTACTGTTGGTCTCTTGCCGAAGATCTTTTCTAGCGGCACCGGTGCGGAGGTACAGCGGCCACTCGCTACTGTTGTTCTGGGTGGTTTGATATCTTCTACTTTGTTGACCTTGCTGGTATTGCCTTCAGTCTACAAGCTTATCAACGAGAAGGCCGAGGCGCGCGTCAAGCGACTTAGCGGTGCTGGGCCGGATGACGGAAGGGAACAAACTGGCAGCCACGACGATAGCGCTTCTAAATAAGTGCGCTATCTTTAGTGCTCTTGTCTTAACTAGTTAGTTTCTAAGGGCTTACCTGGGCTGTCTTTCAGCTCGGCTTCGCTTGCTTCAGTGGTTTTGCTTTCTGGTGGTTTGCTTTCTTGCTGTTTCTTTTCTTCAGGCTTGCTTTCAACTGTATTTGCGTCAACCTGTCTTGTCTCGACAGGCTTACTCTCTAGTTGTTCTGTTGCTTTTGATGCTAGTTCTAGGTTTGTGCTTGTTGGGCTGGCAGCGGCAGGCTTGCTACTTAGTTTTGTGCCAGTCTCACCGCTGATGATCTTCGCTATTGTTGTCTGGTCAGTCATTTGCTCCATCAAGGCTTTTGAGTAAGCGGCCAGGAAGGGTCTATTGGTTAAGGTGCCGATATTGTAGTTGCGAATAGACGAAGTGGCTAAATTGTTTATGGTTCGTGAGCGAACTTCTAAACGCTTGAAGAGAAATACTTCTTTATAGAGTTTGTTTTCTTCAGAACCACCGGTAGAAAGAATGAAGGCTGTTTTTACAATTTGAGCTGCCGGGCCGACGAAGCTTGGTGCTAATCCAGCGACACCAAGAGCGCCTTGCACTACGCCTGATACTACTTCAGTACCTTTCTTTACTTGGTACTTACTGAGCTTCTCTGCTACTTCGGCAAGTATTGGATCTTGTTTGAGCACGGCTTCTTGCAAGGCGTTTATCTGACTGCGCTCGGTTGAAATACCGAATGATTTAGTCGACTGGGCCTTAATTGTGTCAGGCATTTCAGAGCGGAGTTTGCGGAATTTCGCAATAAGCTTGTCTGCTTCTTCTTTTCCAACTAAGTCAGTAAGGGTATTGGTTACCTCAGCTACAGAGTCAGAGCCTTCGCCGAGTGCTTCTCGGTCTAGGGCGTCGGCTGCTTCAGCGCAGGCGTTGACGATATCTACGTATTTCTCGTCAATGGCTTTTTCCCGTTTAAGTTCAGTGGAGAGCTTAGAGCTGGTATTGATCTC
>JAUPUU010000241.1 GCA_030917395.1 Cyanobacteriota bacterium erpe_2018_sw_21hr_WHONDRS-SW48-000092_B_bin.40 | reverse complement strand
TTGAAACAGTGCGCACCACAATTTTACGCTTGCGCCAGAAGATAGAGACAGACCCGGATAATCCTCTGGTGAGGACGATCCGGGGCGTCGGTTATCGCTTAGAGCCGTAGGCTTGCTATTAGTCTTGTTCTTGGGCGCGTAGTTGATCCATGCGGGCTTTGAACGATGGATTGATTGCTTCTAGCTTTTCAATATTGTTGGAAACCGGCATGATGAAGCCTTCGTATAGACGGTGCGTGTTATGTCCGGTGGTGATGTTCTTCAATTGACCGGCAAGAAGATTCATTTCGCGTGTTTCGTCTGCAGTATAGCGATGGTCAATTTTGATTCCGAGCAGGCGGCAGGCTACGTGGCTGTAACCCTCATTGGGTCTAAGTGTTGCCATGTCATCTAGACGATTTTTTAGATCACTATCGCAGACATCAGTTTTCTTGTTTTGGTTTTTCTCCTCTTCTGCGCGGTCGAGTTCTTCTTGTCTCTGCTGTGCTTCGAAATTGCTTTGAGTCTCCGAAATGTCGCCTTTAGCCACGTCTTGATGGGGGGTGAAATCATCCTGGGGGCTATAGCCAGCTCGGCGATCAATTTTGTCGATGTTGATTCCTCTGAAGGGGCCATTCTTGATGGTTGGTTGATCCCCTTTCAATAGACTGTAGACAAAACGGGCGTTGCGCTCGTTGTAAACTTCATCTTCTTGGCCATTGGCAGCGCGTTCTTTGTAGTCGTTCAAAAAGGCTTTGTAGTCGCTGCGGCTGAGTCGGCCATTTTCTTTATGCGAGGCATCGAGGGCATGCATTAAGGCACCATTGTTCTCATACAGTGGTGAAGCAGCATCAGCTGTCATGTCATGCTTAAGTTCGCGTTTGCCCTGGCGATTGTTTTGTCTGTCCCATTTGTTTAGGTCGGCATCTTCGATTGCGTCTCTATCAAGTTCCCAGGCCTTTTTTGTGTGGGCAACTTGGTCGTAGAAACTCTTGTTGCTTTTGGGTGATGGTACTGTGCTTCTGAGATTGTCGGCAAAGATTGATTCAAAAGTCATGCCCTGGCCGTTTGCTTGGCTTTCACGCGATTGGGCCAGCACATCTAATACTTCATGCTTGCTAACGATGCCGTTGCCATCTTGATCGAAGGCCCCTTTGTTGTCTCTTACGAAAGCTACAGTCATGCTAGGAAGGTGGCCAGTGCGCTCTAGTTCTCCCGCGACGCTCTTCCAATAGTTGTCGTGCTGTTGAATCGATTTGAATGAACCATCATCTTTGGTGGCTTCAAATTCGTTGCGCATGTTCTGCACCGCTGATTCCGGGCCGCCTGCCAGGGCGTGGTGATAAAGTGTTTCGGCGTTTTTTACCGGATCTGGCTGGTCGTGTGACATGTGAGATTCCTCCAGTAGGAAGTGTTCGGGGGAGATTGGGAGGTTTGCGCCTCTCAGTGATGTCAATATAGGAAGCGAATATAACAACTGCATTGCAGTGTTTGTTTTTTCTTGGAAATTTGTTTGCCGCGACAATATATGGACGGGTTAGCTGTCACGTCAATGTTATTTAGCGGCAGCATTATGACTGTGCGAAGGCTGTTAAATCGAATGGCCTTTCAAAGAGCCAAAGCTTTCAATACCATGCGGCCAGCCGAGGCTTTCAGTACTAACAATTTAAAAGTTTCATCGGGGGATGGAAGTGGGGGAGACAGGTAATACTGTCTCTCTCTCAGTTTTGGGGCTTGTTCGTGAATCTCCTATCGCTTGAGAGGTCATTATTGTGGGTACAATTTCTTAGATGGTGTCCTTTAGCCTCAGGTGTCACTTCTATGCCCCGCGATACTGTAGCCGGTTTACATAATCACAAGCGTGATGCTGAGCCAGATCACGGCAGAGATAGCGGTGCTGGTGATACTGCTGTCGATCTCTCGTCTGACACCTGGTATATGATGCGCCCCGAAAACTCCGTCAAGGAAAAGGGCACAAAAGTCGAGTTTCCTGACCCTGAAAAAGTCGCCCGGGGCAGCACTGTACCGATTTCGGTTTCGGTTGACGGCAGTCCGCGCAACATCTATATGCATGTTCCTGAACACTATAATGCCGCTGAGCCAGCTGCTGTGCTGGTTGTGTACAACGGTTGGGGTGACAAGCCCGGCCCTGGTGGCACCAAGGCTGGCGCTGCTGGCTTAGAAGAGCTTACTGGTTTAAGTAAAGAGGCCGATAAGAACGGCATGTTTGTGCTTTATATGAACGGCAATCCTAAAAAGGATCTCTCGTATAATAACGGCCAGTATCCCTTTTCTAAAACTGATGATGTTGCCTACACCACTGCTGTACTTGATCAATTGAACAAAAACTATAATGTTGATTTGGAGCGCATTACTTTGACTGGTTATTCTCAGGGCTCTAGCTTCGCCCATAAAGCGGCTGCTGAGTTACCAGAGCGGTATCGACCAGCAAATCTAGTCGATATCAGCGGCTGGACAACCGGTAGAGAGGCAAAGGTACCCGCTGGTATGAATTTTATGTCAATTCAATCAGAGAAAGATACCGTGGCGCCTGTTGATGGAAGATGGTTTGGCTTGCATATGGATTCAGAAGAAAAGACTATGCAGCGCTATCTCAAAGGTAATGGCCTTGATGTATCGAGGGCCGTTGTGGCAGACGAAGCATCGACCTCGGTGCGTGAGATAGTATGGGATGCCCCATCGGGAGCCAAGATTAAGAGTATTACTATCCCTGGGTTCAAGGGCCACGACTGGCATGGTAGTGTTGGTTCGGAAGCACCTGTTAATGCCACCAAGGAACTAATCGAGTTTATTCGAAATAAGAGACGTGGAAGTTAAAACCTTGTCGGTTGCGATTATTGGTGGCGGTCCTGCTGGCCTTATGGCGGCGGAGGTGCTCATCAATGCTGGCCTGAGCGTGGACGTCTATGAAGCCATGCCGACTCTCGGTCGCAAATTCTTGCGCGCGGGTTTGGGTGGACTGAATATTACTCACAGTGAAGCGTTCACTGATTTTTGTTCGCGTTACAGCGATAGACAGAGCCACATGCAAATGTTTCTCGATGCCTTCCCGCCTGACCGTCTGCGCCAATGGGTGCACGGGCTTGGTATCGAAACTTTTGTTGGTAGCTCCGGCCGGGTATTTCCTACTGAAATGAAGGCTGCTCCACTTTTGCGAGCCTGGGTTCACAGGTTGCGCGCTGCTGGTGTGCAGTTTCATTTGAATCACCATTGGCTTGGTTTTGATAGTGAGGGGATGTTGCGTCTGGCCAATCAGACAGAAGAGTTCTCTTTGCGCCCCAATTGCACCATCCTGGCGCTTGGCGGTGCTAGTTGGCCTCAGCTTGGTTCCACTGGCACCTGGGTACCCTGGCTGCAAGAGCGCGGCGTGGAGGTTGCCCCCTGGCTCAGTGCTAACTGTGGTTTTGATGTTAGCTGGAGCGCGCATCTGCGCGAGAAATTTGCCGGCTCTCCTCTTAAGTCAGTGGCGCTTACGTTCACCGATTTGCAGGGGAATAGCGAAACTCGCCAGGGCGAGATATTAATTAGTGAATACGGCGTGGAGGGTAGTCTCATTTACGCCTTCTCGCGCCGCTTGCGTGATTTTCTCAATGTCCATGGAGAGGCAACTTTTACTTTAGACCTTCTACCGGCTCGCAGCGCCGAGCGTGTGCTTGCTGACCTATCGAGGCCACAGGGCTCGCGCTCGCTTTCGCGTCATTTGCAGACCTGTCTTGGTGATAATTCTTTGAAGCGAGCCTTGCTTTACGAAGTGCTCAGCCGTGAGCAGATGGCAGATTCGGCCGCTCTGGCAAAGTGCATAAAGGCTTTGCCAATCACTGTGCGTTCTACTCGCCCTCTGGCTGAAGCTATTAGTACCGCCGGTGGTGTGTGCTTTAATTCTGTTGATGAAAATCTTATGCTCAAGGAGTTGCCCGGGGTTTTTGTTTGTGGCGAAATGATTGACTGGGAAGCGCCTACGGGCGGCTATTTGCTCACCGGTTGCTTTGCCACTGGCCAGTGGGCCGGGCAAGGGGCACTACACTGGTTGCAAGATAGTAAGATAGAGTCGGTTAGTGTTAGCGAGCGGTGAAAAAAGTAATGTCCAATGAACCGGACACTGCCGATGATGGGGATGAGTTTATTGGGACTTGCTATATGCAAGACGATGGCGCTTTGATTCTGCGGCTGCGAGCCACTAGTGGCCCCGATGCTCCGGTTGATGTTGCTGGTGTGGTGGGTTCGGCCACAATTACTTATGCCTTAAACGATCCCGCTTATGGCGAAATTCTTGAGCATGTCAAACCGATAAGACCTGGCGAGACCAAGATGGTTGCGCCCTGGCCCGACTAATGGTTTTTAGTTTTGCGCCACTTGTTTCTTGTGAAAGTTTCCCGTGAATAGCTTCTCGTGAATAGTTTATTGCTTCATAAAATCGCGAATCAAATTGTGGAATTGAAACACCCCAGCTTCCCAAGTCGGTGAATAGCGACCGGTGTCGTAAAGCCTTGAGCGAATGCCTCTTTGCACTAGTTCGACAACTTCTTCGTCTTCAATCTCAGTTTGATTTATGTCTTTGGTGGAATAATTGCCGAAGCGTTCTTCTCGCCAAACATATGTCAGGAAGCGGATCTTGGTAGTGTTGTGGCTCTGCGGCATAACAATATTGACTGACAAGCCCCAGGGGTAAAAATTGAACATCATATTGGGGAAAAGCCAGTAGTAGAAGGCGGCGATGAGTTGACCGTGATCTGGTGATGATGGTGGCAGATCAAAGGCGTCTTCTGCTTTGGAAGCTACACCAATTTGGACATTGCAATATGGATGCAGATCGGTATGGTAGGCCTTTGTATCAAGTAAGCTCACGAGAGAAGGATGAATGAAAGGAACGTGCAATCCTTCTAGATAGTTTTCGACGTAGAGAGCCCAGTTAGCGTTGACGAAGTAGTCGCGCGATAGCTCTGGTGCGAATTTGAATTCATCTAAAGGCAGGAAGGCCAGGCGCTCTTTCATTTCGCCGATGAGCTGATCGAGTTCAATCGCTGGTTTGACTCCTGCGAACAACAAATTTCCCCATGAACCAAGGGCGGCGTGGGGCAAATTGTCTGCTGCTGTGGGAAAGTCTTCCGCTCCTTCAAACCCTGGTGCTGACTGATATGTTCCGTCAGTGGCAAAGCGGCGACCGTGATAGCGGCAGCGAATAGAGCTATGTTGACAGTTCTCTTCAATTAAGATGCTGCCACGGTGCGTGCAAACATTCGAGAGGCAGTGCAGCTTTTGATTGTCTTGGGTGAGCAAGAGCGGCTCGTTGAGGCTGCCTTCAAGTAAAGTGATGGGCGCCATTGAGCCCGTTTGTGCTGGAGCGCCAAAGACCGTCTGGTTGGTGCCGATAAACTGCCAGGAACGAGCAAAAATTTGCTCAAGGCTAAGATCATACTGGGCCGGGTCGAGATAAAAGTTCGAAGCCATTGTTCTGGCTCGCTCAACTGTCTCTTGGCGAATTTTCTGGCTAGTCATCTATTTACCTTTAGTTCTCTTTTTTCAGTTCTTGCTTTTCAGTTCTTGTCTTTTACTTGCTGCCTGCTGCCTGTTACTTTTCATCTTGGTGAAGGGCAAGTTATTTTACCCTGATTGGCTATTCTTGATCTTAATCAGTTATTTTCTAAATACCAGGCAATAGCTATGATCGTAGCCGTATCCGCAGTCGTCCGGCCAGGACATAACAATTTCACCTTCAAAGTGAAGCACCCCTGAAACCGCTCGGGCAATGTCCCAGGCTAGAGTTGTGACTGTGCCATCTTCGTGTTTTAAATTTGACACTTCAAGCACGGCTCTGCCATTGGGTTTGAGCTTATCGGCCAATTGGCCATAGATTTTAGTGAGATCGCTGAGGTAGGCGTTGTAACCGCCACCGTCTGGATCTAATAAGGTGGTGTAAGCGGTAAAGGGATTCTCCTTGTGATGTTTGCCCATATAGGGCGGCGAAGTTATGGAAAAATCAAGGGCTGGAAGAGCTAGTGAATTAAGGACCGTTGAGTCTCCATGCAAGGCCAGGTGCGGATGTTGGAGAATAGATTGGACATATTGATGGCGCTTGCTGTCAAATTCAACGCCGTAGCATGTGCGCTTCAGCCGTTCTGCCACCAGTAATGTCGTGCCGAAACCCATGAATGGGTCAAGCACCACGTCGCCTTCTTTGGTGAATTCTTGCAAGAAATGCTCAACCAGAGCCTCTGAGTACCTTACGTCTTGATTGGCAAACTCGGCTGGCAGTTGTTTGCTATGGCTATTTTTCAAAGTAAGAAAGGTTTTCAAATTTATACCGAAACTATAGTTTGTCACTGAAAGCGGTTAGGTTTTGCCAGCCTTATTTTAGCCTGATCGCTAAATAGGGAGTTGTCTGTAGACAACTCCCTATTCTCAACTAGCTTTTTTTAGTGTGACTCACCTGGCGGATTGCCTGGCGGTATTGGAGGTGGTGGGCAGTTTGGCAGTGGCGAAGTGAATTGCCATTGCGAAACTTCTGAGTCACAAGCTTTGGCTGAACCATCTGGGTTGGTTTGTCCCTGGGCTCGTGAGCAATCAAGCACATTACCTTCTGACTCCGGATCGCCAGCTTTAGGTGGTTTGCGACAATCTGCCTGACTAGAGTAGGCATTGTTGCGTGCCATTACCGACCAGTTGATCGTGCATGGATTGCTCGAGGTCGGCGGTTCTTGATAGACATTTAGAGCTTGATAGTTGAGCTGTCCTTTTAAGATTGATTGAGGATTAGTCGTAGCATTGGGCCCGTTGTTGGCAGTGCTCACCATTACCATGCCGTCTCCGGCGGTTGAATCGCCTCGGACAATCATGCGGAAGTTGCGAGTTTGCGATGAGGGGATAACGCTTTGAGCGTAAACTGGCTGGAAGATACCGCTAACATCAGACATGGCTATGTTTATGTTTGGTGGTACGGTACCACCAACAATATACATGCCGCTGTCTACCCAGTTCTTCGACCCGCGAGCGTTGCTCACTTGGCCTGTTGGTACTGGGTCTGACCCTTCAATGCCAGCGTCTGTTGCTGCAGTCTTGGGGGTGAAGAAAGGAATGTTTCGAGCAATTAGGAAGTCGCCCGGTTTATTTTTCTTCGTGCCCATGGCCGTTACGGAAAGAAGGTTGTTTACGATGGTATCAGTTACTCGTACACCCATCTTACCGTTGTTCGCAGCAATAGTAGCTCTGTCGACCACAGCCTGGTATTTGTTTACCAGGGCCTGGGCGGCATCAACTTCAGCTTGCGCAGCTTGCACTTGCGGGTCGCTAGAGTCGTTATTAGCATTCTGCATAGCCCGTGTCAGAGCCGCCTGAGCTGTACTCAGGCGAGCATGTGCTTGAGCTAAGAGCGGACGGTACTTGGTTAGAACTCTCTGAGCAGAAGCGTCTGTATCGTTTGAAATGCGCTTCGTTTCAAGAAGTTCAGTCTCTAGATCGTACAAATCTTTAACAGGGTTGCCATCAGTAGTGGTGGCGTTACCTTGTTTGTCCATGCCGGTGGCAAGAGTGGTGCTTTGTGCTGCCCAAGCTAATTGCTGAGGCACACTGGCTTGCATTCGGAATGTATAGGCCTGATCCACGAAGACCTGTCTGTTTGAGCTATTGTAATTAACCAGCGAGCGAGGATCTTTTCCAGGATTCATTGCGGTGTTAGCATCAACTAGGTTGAAAATTGCACCGTAAACGTTGTTAGAGTCGCCAACTGGAGGTCGTTGAGCAAAGGCTGGTTGCTCTAAGAACGACCTGACAAGTTGGTTGGAGCCGGTATATGATCCTGTCGAATTGGGGCCAGAAGGCAAGATTGCCACGCTTTGACCGACAGGAGTATTGCGCATGTCAAGGTTGCGCATTGCCTTCACTACTGACTCAACGTTTGGTTTGATTCCTTCATTCTTCAGCCAGTCGTAGACGAATAAGCTGAGCGAAACACTGGGGTTGTCTGCATTGCGACCCATGTAGTTTGAGCGGCCGATGGAACCAGAACCTGGGAATGCACCTCCATTGGCGCTGAAATAGCCACCGTTGCCGCTCCATGGGGCGGAGCTTCCACTTTGGTTAATCTGCGATATCTGTGACGCATTCATGATGGTCTGTGGGGTAACTGAGTTGCCCGTGAATGGTGCTGGACTTCCTATTGGTGGCATACCCTGGGGGAACTCTATACGCAAGAGGCCTGATGTGGCGCCCAATCTAGGGCCACCCATCTGAGCACAAGCTACCGAGTTAACTATGCCGGAGGGAAGTCCGTTTCCTGCTTGAGGAGCTACTGCGTTTGCACGCTCACGTGCTGAGATCTTCACTACAGCTGGAATCACCGCCGCATTGGACGCTAGGCTTTCAAAGAGGCCCTTGTCCACAAGGCGTACTTGCTCCGCTAAATTCGAGAGCATGACCGGTCCTACCGGTGTTGGAATATCAACTTTTGCTCGGTAGTAGCGAACGCCATTTACCCGAGCAAGAAAAGCCTGATTGCCAGCTAGGCCGTCCATCGCCTCAGGGTTTGGACAGGGGGTATTGGTCACACCGGATGCGCCGAAGGCCGTTCTTAAGTCGCCAACTTCTATATTAAAGTCGGCCGGTGTCAAGTCTTTATAGCCAGACGAGGATCTTCTGTTGTTGGCATTGTAGGCTGTAGCAGCGACATTGCGGAGGTTTGCGCCACTGATTGTGCGGCCGTCTGCGTCTTGAGCAGAACCGCCAGCCATGTATATGTTGATTGCTTTGGCCAGTTCTCGTGCTGCCGCCTTGGCGTTTGTTAGATCTTGGGTTGCAGCAGCTAACATGGTTGTATTGTTTAGCTGTTGAGCTACCAAGGCATCTAGGCGAGCCGTCGCCATTACTGTGTTAATAGACAGAATAGGTCTTTGCTCTAGGCCGCCCGTACCATATTGGTCTATTACTCCAACTCTTCCGATTCGAGGATCGAGAATAGTTACTTTCTGTACTTCTTTTGCTACGGCAATGACTGCAGCATCTACTGAATTTTGTGCCTGCTTGTGATAACCGAATAGTTGTTGATAGTTGAGGGCAATAAAACCGAAGATTAATGCAACGGCAAGAAATGCCGCAATGCCGTAAATCAACGTACTACCCGATTGAGTTCTCTTCATGGTTGAAAAACTCTCCCAAAGCGTTAGTGAAAGTGGATCGCCTGAGTGGCTAGACTCAGGCCTTGGTAAGTGAAACGAATTTAATGATAGGTGTAAATCGCTACTTTTGCAACCTTAATCTAATCTATTCGCGCCTTTTTCAGATTAACTTATTTCTCGTCTAGTCTCTATTGATGCTGCATCAGCTGGTTAATGTAGGGGGCAGCAAGAATGAGAACGGCTATGAGAACGAGGTTGAAAGCTATTACCACTGAAAGCAGGCTTGTACCTACCATGAGCTGCCAGCAAACAAGGGCGTGTCTCATAGACATGACGCGCAAGATACCAAAGCGACTAATGACAAACAGCGAAGCAGCGGCAAAGAAGAGCAGGTCAGCAAAAGCGTAGCACCACAGCGCTAGCTCTTTCGGTCCAAAAAATGGTACGGCCAAGAAAAGGAAGGCGCCCAGTATTGAGGCCTTGAGAATATTGGCGCTGTTTCTGTCTCCAGCGCGAATCTGTATGGATGGTTCTTTGCTTGCTTTGCCGACATAGGCCCAAGATTCATTGAACGCTTTCCAGTTCGAGACCCGCTTCCCTTCATCTGGCGTACTTTTGCTAACTTCTTCTGCTAATTCTTGTTGTTTTTCTTCTGACATGCCGTACCTAACTATAAGGGAACAATCTGAGGGGCCATAACGGCTGTGAGAGGGAATGACTGCTGTGACGTAAGTGGTACCTGTGTTGGCAAGATACCGGGAATGGAAGCTGGCAATTTATAGTCGACTTGCGTTCTTACCTCCACGCTGCCTTCGAAGTTTCCTCCGAGCAGGGGATTGATTGGTCGTTTAAAGTCTGAAGACAGGCTGACTTGTAAAAGGCGTGGACCGATTATGTATCCATCTAAGTGTTGCATCTTGGTTACTACCGAGTTTGCGCGCTGTCTAATCGGGCTTGAGGCTGGCAATGCGCCAGTGGTATCTGCGGTGATTGGTTGAACCACTGATGCTGCTCTGGCTGCGTCTCGGCAGGCATTATCGTTGAGGGTTGCCGCGAGGAAGAATACGATCAGGTCAATGATAATGAGGAAGATTGGAATTAGAACGATTAATCCAGCGGCAAGTTCTATCAACTGCTGACCTTCGCTTCTTCGTCTTGCCCTGCGCTCCACCATTCGACATCTCCCATTTTTAATAGCTAGCTGCACTAGCCCCTTGATCTTATGTTGACTAAATGCCCTTAAAACTTCAATTGGCGATACCCTCAGGATGTTCAAGCGCACAAGTCGACTGTGATTGCACTGGAAAGGCGAAAGGGAAGAGTAGCGGGGTGATGGAGTATCTTGCGTCTACTACGTAGGTGTAAGAGTACCGTGTTTGATCAATGGCAACGTTGCTGCCCGCCGCGACATCGTATTGTTCCGGTGTGCCACCATCCAAGACTCGGAATGTGCGCAGTGTCATACCTGCTGCAGTTCTAGGCGAAATTCCGCCGAACTGACCTAGTGCCCCGCCAAGAATTTGATTGGCAACGCGCTGCATTGCTGCTCTTGCAGCACTCCTGGTTTGCGAAGATCCCGCTTCGCGAGCGGCTGCTTGCGAGGCGAAGTTTAATGTGGCATAGCCCGTGAGTAGTGAAAACATAGAAATCATAAAAAGGATGACAACGCTCATTACTAGGAGCGCCAGTGGGCTTTCTGCCAGTGAATTGGCGCTGGTTCGCCTGCGGCAGATTGGGTGGTGAGTTTTTGCTGCTTTGTACAAAGTTGGCCTGTATTGAAAATAGACGTTATTTGTAATCACTTACACTAGTCTTCTTACCATTAGTATTGTCGGTGCTAACGTGTTTGCCAGATAGGCAAATCAGCTTGTTTTTTTTCGTGTCGGTGAGAAATCATTTGACTGTATGGTTTTTCTATCGGTTAAATTAGGTACTAGATAGGATTGGAGCCGGTAATATGCGCAGTGACTCGAAGATTTTTAGATTCTTTCGGCGAAAGGCTGTTCAGCTTATCGTGGTTGTTTCAGTATTGGTTTTGGCGCAAGTACTCTGGTCAACTTATCGTGATGCTCCTCTTCCAACTATCGCAAATTTGGGTGACTTTCGTATCTCGCGCCCAAACAACAAAGCGGTGCTCGATCCAACTGACAATCGGGGCCAACCCATCGATGGCTTGAGCGCCAGGCAGTTGGCAGCTTTTAATGAAGGTAAAGAACTCTTCAAAAAGAAATTCACAGTCAAAGAGGGTCTAGGACCTCTTTTTAACGGTCAAAGTTGTTTTGAATGTCACGGACAGCCTTCTGATGCGGTAGGCGGTGAAGGTCGTGACAATTCCAGTACAAGTATTGTCAATTTCGCCAGACGTATTCCAAGTTCACCTAAGGCAAAGCTACCAATGAGTGAAGTGGTAGAAATGATGGGTAAGCGCGATGTTGATTTCTTTCTCGAAAAAGGTGGACCGAGTCTACAGAAGCGTTCTATTACTACAGAAAATCCCGATTTGCTGCCTTTTGATGTTCAAGTCGAAGCTGACATGATTCCGCCGAACGCTGATATTATTTCGCCTCGGCATTCGCCACCACTTTTTGGTGACGGCCTAATCGATAACATTCCTGATGCTGACATTATCGCTAACGCCCTGCGAGAGAACATTGATAACCCGGCAATGGCCGGTCGACCAATTTCTGCAGTTGATCGCTACACTGAGGCCCCTAGGGTTGGTCGGTTTGGCTGGAAGAATCAGAATGTCAATCTCTTCAATTTCACAACTGGTGCTATGAATATTGAGTTGGGGTTGACAACGTATCTCAGTGCCACCGAAAATTCATCGCAATCGTTTGGTATTTTCCCTAAAGAGGTTTATCAAATACTCCCGCCCGGTCCGAACGACAAGGGTGAGATTTTGGTTAAGCTCAACTACTTTCAGGCGCTGCTAGCTCCACCCAAGCGAGGAGTGATTACTGATGAAGTGCGGCGCGGTGAAAAACACTTCAATAGTCTGAATTGTGCATTTTGCCATCAGCCGTCTATGACTACTGCTCCCAACGGCTACGTAGTTGATCCTGATAGCCCTTTACCAGAGCTTAAGTACCTAAAGCTTGATAGTCTGTCAAATCAGAAGATCTACCCCTATTCTGATTTCCTTGTGCACCAGATGGGCAAAGAGCTAGCTGATGGAATTCCCCAAGAAGGCGCTCGCGGTGGAGAGTGGCGTACTACCCCTCTTTGGGGCTTGCGCTTCAAGAAGTTCCTCTTGCACGATGGCCGTACTCGTGTTGTCCATGATGCCATCATGAGCCACGGTGGTCAGTCTGAGCTGTCAAAGCAAGCCTATGCCAAGTTGCCTAAGCATGAGCAGGAAGAGCTGCTTTCTTTCCTCAATTCACTTTAGCCGTCGACCGGCAAACAAGAATCCATTGGGGAATGATTGTTTCAAGGTTGTTCTGGCAATATCTGTGATTCGTTAAAATCAACTTGGGGAATTGGATTACTTGTAACAAGCCCCTGTGATATCGTGAACAACGCTGACACCAATTCTGGTCTGAGGTGATCTCGTGCATGTGCTTGTTTCAAACCTACCAGTGCTTGATTGCTGTTTCTTGGCCTAGAGGCTAATTTGCCAGAAGGAAAAAAATGAGTACTGTGTATTGCTAAGAGAGGGAAAATGATTACATCTGGCTTGCGGCCGCGGGAAAAACAATTGACTCAAGAGCGGGCTCGGGTTCTGCCCTGGCTGATATTACCGGCCAGCGTGGCCGGGATGCTGCTAAGTGTTTTCGTATCTGCAAGCGTGGCCGAAGCAAAGGTGGCTAACCCAGCCAACCAGAGCTTAGTGGTTGTCCATGAATCGAGGCCTCACGTGGCCCGTGCCGGAGTCTGGCAGACCTATCGCGATCATATTCATCTAAAGTCAGGCCAAGAGAGAAAACAATTGCTTTTGAAATTTAGCAATGGTGCCGAGGGGCGACCCAAGATGACAGACTTGCGCATCACCTTGGGCGGAAAACCATTCGCCACTATCAAAGACTTTGATGAAGCGGGCAACCTCAGTCGCAGCTTAAACGGTGTGATTGGCGCTGGTGATACTATTTTGACTAGCGAAGTATTCGGACCGTCCGGCGCCCGTCTTGTCTGGACGCTGCTATCGGAGAAGCCAGCTGTAACTTCAGTTCAGCCAAATCCATACGGTCGCGATGACCTATTAACTATTCAGGGAAACAACTTCTCTGACAATAAGCATTCGTTGAAAGTTTCTATTGCTGGGAAGACCGCAGAAGTAGTCAGTGCTGGTCCTAGCCAGTTGCAAGTAAAGCTTCCTGGGCACATTCCTGCCGGCGACCAAGATTTAGTTGTGACCGTCGACTCGGCCAAGAGTAATGCTTTCAAGATTAAGGCACGGCCGAACATTTATTGGATCGACATCACCTCACAGAGCCCGTCGCAGCCCGTGATGATTTTAGGCAGAGGCTTCTCTAAGGTACTGGCAGATAATGTCGTCATGGTTGGCCCGCACAAGGCCCGTGTCACTCATGTCACTGATGGTAGTATCACGTTTATCGTGCCGGAGATGCATTTCCCTCAGCATGGCCTGCCGCTGACGGTGACCACCAACGGCGTCTCGTCGAAAGATTTACTGATTCTGGACGTGGATATACGGGTGATACCAAACATTTTGGATGCACCTAAAATCGTTAAATAAAGGCGGCAGCTCAGCTGCTTTAGCAGATTAAAGCACGAGATTGGTGCCTGGCTCTGCTGCTGGCTTACTTAATGAACTTGCATTGGTACTCTGCCATTTCGCGAATTTTCTCGATCTTCTGATCGTATTCTTTTTGCACTGCAGCACGAGTCTCAGGGTCTAGATCGTAAAATACCGTACCATCTGGTTTGACATACTTGTGAGTAGTTTCGCCACTGCCATTGCCTTTCTCCATGCGTTCTTTGCATTCAGCTCGCAGTTCGGCAATTTCTTGATTGGCTTTGTCCATAATTATTTTCTTGCGTCTGGCGGCATCGCTAGATTGACCGCTGTCTGCTCCAGCATTGCTGCTTGCAGATACTGCAGGCGTGCTTGACGCTGAAGAGGAGCTAGAAGAAGAACCAGTGGAACCGCTTCTGGGGCTGCCGAGTTTGCCTAAAATTGTCTGGCAGTATCCGGCGGTGGTGGCGTCAGGGTGGGCGTCAAGGCAGGCTTGATACTCTTGTTTGGCTTGAGCCGATTGGCCGCTGCTCATGAGAATATTGCCAAGGTAATAGTGTGCCTGGGCGAAGTTTGGATAGGCTTTGACAACTTTTTCAAAGCTAACTTTTGCTCCTTTATAGTCTTTGGCAGCATATTGCTTGCAGCCGACCTCAAAGTCGCCGGCTTGCGCCGGTGGAGCGGCAACCAGTGCGGCTAAATTCAGTGCGCCTAAAGTCAGCGCAGTTAGAGCTACTTTGGCTGTCGCGGGCTGATTTAGTAGTTGCTTCATTTTCAATTGTTCTTCTTTTTTTTTGGATTTGACGTTAGTTATTGAAAGGCTGCCTTGTAGTCATTAAAAAGCTCTTTTTTCAAATTCTCAAAATCAATTTGGAGCTTTGGGAAGGCTTTGTTTAGGGCTGCAACATCCTTAGTGTTAGCTTGTTTGGGTTCGATTCGCAACCTAGCTAGTGGCAATCCCTTTAGCGCTAAAATTCCTTTGGCGTTGATGGCTGTAAAGGGCAGTTGCATGATTGCTAGTTCTTTTAAAGGCTTGAGTTGAGCGATTCCGGCGTTGGTTAAATCATTGTTGTCACTAATATCTAAGTAGCGCAGGTGCGAACAAGCGGCTATAGCAGCCATATCGCTATCGCGCAGGTGATTGGAATTGAGGGTGAGACTATGCAAATTGGGAAATTTCTTCAGTTCGTTTAGGTATTGTTTTTGCAGGTCGTTGTGACCAAGCTTGAGGTTGCGAATACTTTTATTGCTGGAGAGTTTGGCTAAAAATTTGCCTTGAATGCGGGTGCGGTCAACAATAAGCGTTTCAAGATTTTGTAGAGGTGCTAGCTTGGCAATGGTTTCATCAGTAACTTCAGTGCCAGTTAATTCTAAGCGTTTTAGGCCTGCGAAGCGCAGTAATTTTAGAATTTCATTTTCGTCAAATATATTGTTGCTTAGTGTAATGCTGGTGACCGCTTCGGCCGGTAGGGTACAGATTACATCGACTGGCTTTTCCAGGCCCATGAAATCGGTTGCTATAAAGCAGATGCCCTTGCCTTTTGCCAGACGCACCGTGCCATTGGCTTCAGCAAACTTTTTTGTGGGAACATGTTTTCCACTGTAGTCGGCGCCAGCTTCTGCAACTCCTACGGTGCCGATTTTTCCCCGGGCCGGAAAGTGCAAGACATAGAGACCTTCTTGCGTTGGCGCCGCGTTCACCGGGGCAGAGCCGACAGCCAGTCCTAATGCTGCCAATGGGGCCGCTATGTAGTTGACAACAATTCGCTTCATAGCTATGGCGCCTCTAGTGATTGGCAATTATAGTCGCTCGCAGCTGGCAGGGGTTGTTTTTTTGCTAATTGCTTGTTGGCAACTCTGCCTGATCTAAATCGGTTTTTTGTAAATCAGTCTTTTGGCTGAACCTTGATTGCCCCTCCGGTTGATGCCGAATCTCTTCAGACCTGAAACCATTGCAGAATAATTTACTTTTTCATCACCTCATAAGGGCGGGAGTATTGACCATGCAAACTTACGATGCAGGCGACAAGTTGCCAGATGAATATAAGGCTGCCCTGATTGACCTCCTATCGTTTCAAGCTGACTCTGAATTTGCTGGTGGGCAGCGCGTGGAAGAAAACATGAAGTACGCCACTAGACCGGAAGAAGCTTATCGGCTGGCCAAGAAGGTGATGGAAGAGATTGGCCATGGTTGGTACTGCTGGGAAATTCTCGCCCCTTTGGGAATCGATGTGAACGCCCGGGTGATGCACTTAGTGCAGAATCGCGACAATCCAGATCCCAAGCAAGTGCGTGTTATTAACGGTTTTCGTAAAGAGAATTGGGCCCTCATGTTTGAGTGTTGGGCTGACGTAGCAATGTTCTCCACTGCTGTCACCCCGGCCGCTGTAGCATTCCTCGGGCAGTATCGACAATCAAGCTATTTGCCCTGGGCTAAAGTATCTGAGCGCATTTGGGCCGAAGAAAAAGGACATTTAGCATTTGGCGTTTGGGCTTCTAAGCGCGTATTAGAGCTCGATGGCGAGAAAGGTCGCGAGCAGTTGCAAGGAGCCGTAGCCAAATTTATGCAAATTGGTCTCGGCTTTGCTGGCCGTCCGGCTGACGATAGTGAGCACTTTGCCCGCTACTTCGAATATGGTTTGAAGATCAAGACCGCACAACAAATTCAAGATGAGTATATGGAAGTCGTGGAAAAACGACTGAAAGAAATTGGTCTGGAAATGCCTAAGGACGTGCAGCCTAACTATGATATGCGCATGGGCTACGCTCAATCTAAGCCGCTTTCGGCTGCTGGTAGCAAGGGCGGGAAATAGACCATGACAGCTCAAAGCCTGGGCGCACAACTAAGTGCTGAAGATACACTTCTGCTTGAGCAAATTGAAAGTGGTGGCACCATTAGTTGCTGGCAAGAAGCCGGTGGTCGCTTTAAAGAGCTGGCCACCGGCATTCTTTTGCAGTTCGCCGATTCTCAAATGGCCGGTGCTGCTGGCTTTGCGCCCTATATAAATAAGGCCACCACAATTGAAGACCGGCTCAATATGAGCACTATGGTCTCGCAAAAATTGAGCATGGCCAAGGAGAGCTATGAGGTTATTAGCGGCTTGAATTTCAATGTCGAGCGCTACCTTAGCAGCCATTGTTTTGAATCCCGGGTGCTAAGAGACTCCTTTTTAGGCTTTTCGCGCTCGTCGGCTGATAAGCGTCTCAATGCTCTTCTGTACCCCTTAGAAGGCTATGAAGATATGCTCGTCTTTACCTACTTGCTTGGGGTAATGGCCCGTTTGATGTTGGGCGAGTTTGCTGATGCCAAATTCACTCCCTTGAAAGAGTTGGCTTGTAGCTGCTTGCCCCTCGAAACAGCCCATGCCAATTTTGCCCTGTTGGCCCTGCGGCGTAAGGCTGAGTCTCACAAGAAACAAATCGAGCTTTCTTACAAATACTGGTACCCCCGGGTAGAAACTTCGGCTGGTCCTACTGACTCGCTGCGCAATCATTGGCACAAACGCTTTGGTTTGAAGCACTCCGATAATTTGGAAATCAAAGAGGAGTGGAAGAAGGAAGTAAGCCTTGAACTGAAGAAGCTTGCACTAGAGCTATGAGGCAGCATGTTACCGACCCAGAAATCTGTATTGGTTGCTCGGCCTGCGAACTGGCATGCCCACTTAAGGCAATCAAGTCTATTCTTGGTCGATACTGCGTAGATGCTTCTGTCTGCGAGGGTTGCGGCAAGTGTATTGAGGAGTGTCCAACTTCTGCCGCCGATTGTTTTATCGAAGTCGCTGAGCCATATTCGCAAGACCAGCAGTCGCAGTGGACGAGTCTGCCATAGATTCTTTAGATTCGGAATGTTGAAAAGTGAGTGTGTTCTAGTTGAAGCCAAACCTGTATAGTTGCTTTTGCTGGATTCAGGGATGCTTTCAAAGTGCAAGAAGGCGATTTAATCAAAATACCAAAGCTGGATGCGCCAGGGGCTGGCCTGCCATTCTTTGAGATGTTTTTGCAGAAGGTTGTGATTTTTCCAATGCTCTGTAAGATCACTACTTTTGATAGCGCCATTAGAATTTTTGAGAAAGAATCAAAGCTGTTGTTGCGCGAAGTGGCGCTTATACCTGTGCCTCTGCGAGACAAGCGCATTTTGGTGCCAAGACTGCCCGCTATTGAGGATAGCTCTCGCTTTTGGTCTGCGGCAATGGTACTGGAGCACTTAATTATTGTCGGCAGTCAAATCAAGATAGTAGCGCAACATCTTGCTCGTGGAGAAACGCCTCCTGGTGTAGCTGATGTAGCGGCGGTGAAGCCGCCAGGCGATTTGGCGGGCCCTGTCTGTATTGAACAATTCAAAATTTATAGCGATGATTTTCTCAAGACTGTGCGCTCACTGCGCGGTGATCAGTGGGCCACTGCTACTTTCAATCATCCCTGGTTTGGCCCTCTGACTTTGCATAAATGGATGTGCCTAGCGGCAATTCACCAGCGTATTCATCGCCGCCAAATTGAAGCCATAATCAGACTGCTTTGAAGGTCCGGTTTTAAAGGAAGAAGTCTTTCATTAGCTTGCTGCCGGGGCTGACAGCATACTGCTCTAAGTCGCTAACACCGGCCTTCGCCAATACTTCAGTGTCGATGAAGAAGTTGCCGGTGCACTGCTCGGCTGGCTGAGTGAAAATCCAGTGGGCGGCATCTGCCACTATATCTGGTGTGCGGGAGCATTTGAGGGCTTCATCTCCACCGAGCAAATTCTTCACTGCGGCTGTGGCAATTGCTGTTTCGGGCCAGAGTGAGTTGACGGCAATGCCCTGACCTTTTAGTTCTTCAGCCATGCCCAGGGTGCACATGCTCATGCCATATTTAGCCATGGTGTAGGCGACGTGTGGCGCAAACCAACGTTTGTCCATGTTGAGCGGGGGCGATAAGTTGAGAATGTGTCCATTGCTGGCGTTGGCTAAATGAGGAATGGCAACTTTGGAACACAAGAAAGTGCCACGGGCATTGACCTGATTCATCAAATCAAAGCGCTTCATTTCGGTCTCGAGTGTGCCAGTAAGGTTGATGGCGCTGGCATTGTTGACGAGTATATCGAGGGCGCCGAAGTGCTCAACAGTCTGAGCTATGGCTGCTTTGACTTGCTCTTCTTCGCGCACGTCGCATTGAATCGCTAGAGCTTTGCCTCCGGCTGCTTCAATTTCAAGAGCGGCTGAATGAATTGTGCCTGGTAGTTTAGGGTGCTTCACCACAGTTTTGGCGGCAATAGCGATGCAGGCGCCGTCGCGGGCTGCGCGCAGTGCTATGGCGAGGCCTATGCCCCTTGAGGCTCCAGTAATGAAGAGAACTTTTCCGGCGAGGCTCATTTTTTCTTCCTGTTCTTTGCTGTGGGTGTGACGTGAGTTTCGTAGTTTTCTATGTATTGATTGACGTAGTCGGGAGGCTGTTTATTGGCGTCTAGTCTAGGGTCGTGAATGACTGGGTGCGCCACCATTGTCAGTGGCACCACTCCGGCCCAGTAGGGCAAAGTGAGATCGCCTTCGTCGTCATCGGGAGGTCCTTTGCGAATTTTTGCCGAGGCTTCGTCTATTTTTATCGCTAAAACTGAGGTGGCGGCTAATTCTCCGCCAGTTGGCTTTCTTGTGTCTTCAAAGCGCTGTTTCATGATTTGATCTGAAATTACTTTGAGGGCGTGGAGTTTGGCTGCTTTTTCAGTGACTGGCACTGCTTGACCAAAGACCATCACAGAGCGGTAATTGATTGAGTGATTGAAAGAGGAGCGGGCTAGCACCACTCCGTCTAATAGTGTTACTGCTAGTGAAATTGGCATGCCTTGAGCCATGTTGTTCATCATGCGGCTAGCGGCAGCACCATGAACATAGAGCGTATCGCCGTCGCGGCCATAGCAGGTAGGAATGACCAGGGGTTGTTCTTTGTGCACGAAGGCAATATGGCAAAGGAAGGTGCAGTCTAGTATTGCGTAGATAGTCTCGCGATCATAGTGAGCTTGGTCGCGCATACGCATGACGCGGTTGCGGTCGGTTGGTGTGAACTTGTCGCTCATAAGTACTGCCTATTTGCCTGAGCGTTAGGGCTATTGGTCGCCCAGGCTATGTAAGTCTACCCTGCTTGCTGGGTTGCGGCCTCTTAAATACTGATAAAGCCTTTGGGCAAAGCGATAGGTGGTAGGTTCAGCGTCGTGTTTAGGCAGGCGACCGTGCTTGGCAAACCAATCGGCCCGTCCCATCACCCCTTCTACTTGTTGAGGGGTGAGGCCGAGACCTTGAAGCTCAACTTTGCCAGCGGGGGTGGTATAGGTGTCGACAAATTGCTGCACTTTGGCCACAGTTTCTTGGGGCAGCGGTGCTTTGGCTGCTTCTTTATAAAGATATTGATTGAGGTTTTCCCAGCCGCGCCGCAGGCCCGGGCGCGGAATCAAGTCAGCCTGAGTGGTGGCTGGTCTGAGACCATCGCCAAGATCAATATTTTTGACAGTGGTTCCCGCCGGAGTTTTTTCGGAGACAAAATTGAGGATGTGATTGTCCCATTCGCCCATGATCAGGCGTTTGACCCAGGCCTCCTGATAGGCCTCAAACAAAGGCTTGTTCTGCCTAAAATCTTCCAGTACTTTTCTCGATGGCGGCGTGAACATTTTTCGCGGGCCATGGGGATCAACCACTTCAAGCAAGTTCTTGCCCGTGATCTCTTGGACGTAGCCACTATGGGTCTTGCCGTTGATTTCTACCGTGCGGGCCACCGATACCGGTAGTGAGTTGGCAAAATCGATTTTTGTCCCCAGGCCGTATCCGGCAATCTCAGATTGTTGGCGGTAGGCGAAAGCTTCAATGCCGGTATCTGGTCTGAATAGAACCGGTTTGACTTGACCTTCGGGGGTCGTGATAGTGCCTTTCCAGGTGGTGGTCATTAAGTCGCCGATTTCTCTGGTTGGGGTGAAGACCCCGTCGCGCAGGGCGATTTGATTGGCGTCGCCAATTTTTCCTAACTGAAATGGTGTCTGCCTGGCCTCGCTCATGGCTGTGGGAGAGTCTTTCAGGCTGAGGCGATCGTATCGTGCTGACTGCATACCGCCCACTCGACCGGCTGCCGCACCGACTAAACCATCGGCCAGACCGCGACCCATGATTAAAGAGAGATTGAACTTCTCGTCTGATTGCCACTGTCTTACAAGTTCGTTGCCAGAGCCAGCGGCCGTGCCCATGGCGCCGGCCTGGAAAGTTTTATTCATAACGGAGTCAAAGCGAATGGCGCCACGGGACTGTTGATACATGCGCCCCCAGACCACATCGGCGGCTCCGAATGTGAGGGCGTCAACGGCGAGAGAACCGGGGTTGAGGGCTGTTTTCAAAGTTGTAGACAGGCCGCCCGTAAAATTGAGCTTGCCATCTTTATCTAAATAGTTTTCTCTGGTTAAGCCCGCCTCGGCTGTGCGCGAGACTATGCCGAGCTGAATGCCAGCTCTTGCTGGTGTCAGCGCGCTCGATTCCATCATGGCAAAACTGCCTTTCAGCACTGCCGCTTTACCCAGTCCAAGGGTGGCGTCGGTGGCCTGGTTTTGCCAGGTGTCGCCGATTTTGGCCTGGTCGGCCACATAGGTCAAGGCCAGGCCGCCGAGGGCCAGTTTGCCTTTCATGAAAAGCGGAGCTGTTTTAATAAAGGCTTTGCTGTAGTGGGTAACTTCGTCTTCGACAACCTTGGCCTTGGCCGGAGTGAAAATCTCCCGGGCAATGGGATCGATTGCCGAGTGCACGGCCGCGTCAAGATAAGTCTGCCGCGGGCGGCCAGCATCTTTATCTGAGCTGTGCGAATCGAGGATGGGCATGGGGGTACCAAATAGAATCTTTTGACTGTTTGACTCTGCAAAGGTCTATACGAATTCGGCAAAATTTGACTTACCAAAATGACAAATTAAGCCAGAATTTCTTGTTTTATGCCCAAAAGTTCCGTCCGGCCAAACCCGAGAGGCTCTGCTTGGCAACGCCGGGCTGGATTTAGCCCATGTTTTCTATGGTTTGCATCTCGTCTGCTGTCAGTGAAAGACTTTCAGCAGTAAGGTCATCTAACATGTGCTGCTGGTTGGTGGTTCCAGTCAAAGGCAGCATGCCTATTTGCATAGCAAAGCGAAAGACAATTTGCGCTACACCAGTGTTGAGTCGACGCGCCATGGCATGCACAGCGCCACTTTCGAGCACATGGGGATTGGCCGTGAGCAGCGAAAAGCCCTGGTAAATAATGCCTTCTTTGCAGCAAATCTCGCGCACTGCGCTGTCCCAGCCGCGCATGGCATAGCAGCGGTTCTGCACTATCATGGGCTTGGTCACAGCCACAGAGCAGAGGGCGTCGAGCTGGTCGGCGCTGACATTGCTCACCCCAATCATGCGCGTGCGGCCTTCGTTGAAGTGCTCTTCCATGGCCGCCCACACTTCTAAATCTTGGGGAGTCAGCCCCTGTCTTGAATAGGGGCCATGGAGAACGTATGAATCAAGATATTCAGTGTGCAGATGTTTCAGTGAACTAACCATTGATTGGTTCACTTGGGTGGTGAGGTTGGCCTTGGCGTCGTAGGGCGTGCGGGCGTCTTGGCCATTCACTGAGGTGAATTTGGTTTGCAGAAATAGACTTTCGCGGCCAATGCCTTTTTGCTTCAAGGCCAGCAAAGCCTCGCCGACAAGGGCTTCATCGTAGTGAATCAATTGATTGGCCGTGTCTATGCTGCGAAAGCCAGCATCAACGGCTGATTCTACTAGTTTGGCCGTAGCCTCTTTCTTCCAGGCCGTGCCATACATGATGGCGGGCATGGTGATTCCGTTGTAGCTGGTTATTGGCATTTATCTGTTTATTTACCTAGCAATTATTTGCTTGCGCCGCCCACTTTGAGACTGGCTGGATTACTGAAGAGATCTTGCTTCTTGCGCAAAGCGTTGACCACTTCTTTGCTTACTCCCAGGTTGGTTTGCAAAAGATTGGTGGAATTGCTACCGAGCCACTGTGAGAGCGAGATTTCTTGATAGTCGCCGGTGTTAAATACGGCTAGTATCTCGCATTCATCGCTGCCGACTGATTCAATATAGTGGCCGTAACCCATAGGCACATAGCCAACATCGCCGGGGCCAAATTCACGAGTAATCTTGCGGCCTTTGCTGCCAAAGACAGTCATGCGTGCTCGGCCTTTGATGTAATACTGCCATTCATCAGCGTTTGGATGCCAGTGCATTTCGCGAATGGCAAGAGGCTTGAGCTTTAGGATGGCACCAGACATGGTGGCGGAGATAGGAAAGTCTTTTTGCGTCACTACATTGAATGTTCCACCAGGAACCACTTCTGGTACTTTTGCCCCAAGGCGGAAGCGGTGAGTCAACGGTGGTGGATTTTCACTGGCTGGTGGTGGGTCTGTGGGCAGAGCTTCGGGTACTGGGCCCTGGGCAATGTAGACTTCTTTCTTGGGGAAATTATTGAAAGTTTCGACCGGCAAGTTGAACTGCTTGGCCAGCACTTCTTTGGGAGTTTGGGCCAACCAGTCAGTCATGCTGAAGGTGGCAAATTCAGAAAAATAGCCGCTATCGAAAACAAGCACGAAATGACATTCTTCATTGCCAAGGCCCTGAATTGAATGTCCATGGCCGCGGGGGAAATACCAGACATCGCCAGGGCCAAAGTCTTTCACTTCGGAGCGGCCTTCTGGGTCAATCACAGTGATGCGGCAGTGGCCCGCTATCACATACGACCACTCGGCAGCATTGGCGTGCCAGTGAAGCTCACGCAGTCCACCGGGCTTGAGGAACATCGAGACTCCGGCCAGCCCTTTTGAAATGGGGAAATTCAAGGCTGTGGCTTCGTGCGACGAACCACCCTGGTAGGAGGTCATGGGCTGCTTTTCCAGCTCATATTTAATTTCAGGCATGGCCTCTTTGGCCATTTCGATAGCTTCGGCAACCGTAGCAATGGTCTTGCTTGAGCCTGGGGCAGCAGTTTTTTCTGCCGTCGCAGCCAGGGCCGGTTGGCTTAGAAGTATATGGCTTAGAAAAATTTGTCCCAGCGGCAGTTGATCCAGGGGAACTTGGCCTAGTAAAACTAGATTAAAAGTCAGAGCCAAGAGATTCTGCCAGGGCTTCATCATGATTTCCTTATGCTTAGTTTTTGCTGCTTAGATTGCGGCTTAGATTTTGTTGTTCAGGCCAGTGAAAATTTTACTTGGCCGGGGGCGGCCATAGCTTCTTGCTATCTATCTTTGTGAGATTCCTTAACTGCAGCACACTTTCCCTTGGTAAAATTTGGCAAAAGTGGCAAGTATAGAATTAAGGCAATTCCAATTTGCGGCAGAAAAATTTTGGGGATCAAATGTCAAAGAATGAGAACGGAAAGCCCTTCATCAAAGGCCAAATAAAGAGGGCTAAGTTTTCGCAGAAAGATTACACTCACCCTGCTGCTGCCTGGGGCGCGGCTGCTAGCGTTGGCCGCATTTTGCTTGAGCAAAATCAAGTCGTGGAGGGCGTACGTGCCATCTTCACCATGAACCAGGAGAATGGCGGCTTCGACTGCCCTGGTTGCGCCTGGCCTGATGACCGGAAGGGCCTCCGCATGGATATTTGTGAAAATGGCATCAAGCACGTCACCTGGGAGATGACAGCCAAGCGCACCGACCGCAAGTTTTTTGCTGAGCACACCGTTAGTGAATTGCTCGAATGGAGTGATTTTGCTCTAGAGAACGAAGGGCGCCTAACTGAGCCGATGAAATACAACGGCGCTAGCGATAAATATGAACCGATCAGCTGGAATGACGCCTTTGCTCTCATTGCCAAACATCTAAAAGCTTTGCCTAGTCCTAATGCGGCTAGCTTCTATACCTCCGGTCGGCTTTCTAATGAAGCGACATTCCTCTATCAGCTTTTCGCTCGCGAACTGGGCACCAATAATTTGCCCGATTGCTCCAACATGTGTCACGAAGCCAGCGGCCGCGCCATGACTGCTTCTCTGGGTACCGGTAAGGGAACGGTTGATTTAGTTGATTGGCAGAATTCTGATGCCATTTTTGTCATTGGTGTTAACGTAGCCACCAACGCTCCGCGCATGCTCAGTGCTCTGGCTGATGGGGTGAAAGAGCACGATATGAAAATTGTGCATATCAACCCACTGGTTGAAGTAGCGGCCACCACCGCAATTACGCCCCACGAAATTTTAGACATGCTCACTTTTAAAGAGACCAAGACCAGCACTCTTAACTTGCAACCGCGCATTGGTGGCGACTTTGCCATTATGCGTGGCATCGGCAAATATTTGTTGGAGCTAGCCAAAGAAGACGCCAGTGTCATTGACAATGCTTTTATTGAAAAATATACGGCTGGTTTTGCTGATTACAAAGCGGCATGTGAAGCTACTTCTTGGACCGATATTGAGAAGCAGTCAGCTTTAACTCGCACTCAGATTTGTCAGGCGGCCGATATCTATCGAAAGGCTAATAAGGCCATTCTAAGTTGGTGCTTGGGTATCAGCCAACAAGAATATGGTGTTGATACCATTCGCGAAATAGTCAATGTGCTTTTGCTTCGAGGCAATATTGGGCGTCTCGGTGCAGGGCCTTGCCCTATTCGTGGTCATAGCAATGTGCAGGGCAACCGTACCTGTGGCATTCACCATTCGCCTTCTGAGGCCTGGTTAGCCAAGATGGACGCTGCTTGTGGTATCACTTCGCCTCGCGCCAAGGGCTTTGACACTGTGCGCACAATTCGCGCCATGCATGAAGGCGATGTCAAAGTATTTATGGGAATGGGAGGCAATTTCGCCATTGCTACTCCCGATACCAATCTTACTTTTGCCGCCTTGCGCAAATGTGATTTGACTGTGCAGGTCAGTACTAAGCTCAATCGCAGCCACTTAGTTGTGGGCCGTGACGCGCTCATTCTGCCATGTCTCGGTCGCACCGAAGTTGACATGCAAGCAGAGGGCCCGCAGCAAGTAACTGTAGAAGACTCAATGAGTATGGTGCATTTGTCGAAAGGCATGCGCGAGCCAGCCTCGCCTCATTTACGCTCAGAACTGGCAATAATAGCGGGAATGGCCCGGGCTACTCTGGAGAATTCAAAGACTCCATGGGAAAAATATATTGGCAATTATGATTTGATTCGCGACAAAATGAGCGAAGCAATTGTTGGTTTTGAAGATTTCAACAAGCGTGTGCGAGAGCCTTTGGGCTTCCGCATTAAACAACCCGCTCGGGAGTTGACTTTCAACACGCCGACTAATCGCGCTAATTTCTCGGCGGCAACTTTGCCTGATACTTTGCTGCCACCAGGTCGCCTCATGCTTGGCACCATGCGCTCTCATGACCAGTTTAATACCACCATATATTCAGACAATGATCGCTATCGCGGCGTGAAAAATCTGCGTACTCTGTTGCTTATGAATAAAGATGATATGAGTGAGCGGGGCCTGAGCGAGTTTGATTTGATTGATATCACAAGCTTTGGTAAAGACGGTTCGACCCGCAGCCTAAATGGATTTCGTGCTGTGGCATACAACATTCCTCGCGGCTGTGCCTCAGGCTATATGCCTGAATGTAATGTCTTGTGCCCACTGGGTGATTACAGCCCCCAGAGTGATCAACCAATGATGAAGCAGATTGTTATTGAAGTGAAGGCCGCAGCTAATGCCGTGAACACTGAGACTGCAAATAATGGTGCTCAGTGAAAACCAAGGAGAATATGCAATCTAGCCACTGCAGCGAGTCAGTTGAAACCGCTGTTGTTGCCACAAAGCGTATTGAGGCTTCTACCTGTCGAGATTTTGAGGATGTGCTCGCCGTTGAAGAACCTTTAGAGATTCATGTTTCTGTTCAGGCTAGTTCAGGTGATTCTAATTCTTGCGAGGCTGGCTCCTGCGATGACACAGTCCAGTCGGTGGCTGTCACCATGCGCACACCGGGAGCCGACAAAGAATTAGCTGCTGGATTTTTGTTCACGGAAGGAATAATCTCGCAGGCCGAGCAGATTGCCGAAATCATCAACGACAAGTGCAATGTTGTAATTGTCGCCCTTAAAGTTGGCGTCGAACTTGATGCCAAGCTCTTTGAACGTCATTCTTTTGTCGCCTCTAGTTGTG
This sequence comes from Cyanobacteriota bacterium erpe_2018_sw_21hr_WHONDRS-SW48-000092_B_bin.40, assembly GCA_030917395.1. Lineage (GTDB taxonomy): Bacteria > Cyanobacteriota > Vampirovibrionia > Obscuribacterales > Obscuribacteraceae. Next base: position 4,318 of record JAUPUU010000241.1, on the reverse strand, counting down.
GCGTTTGTGGCAAAAAATCAATCGCTGCAGTAAAGGTGAAACGCCACTATCAAACAAACCCTGGTCAGCCTGTGGTTTCCTCCTCAACTATTGACGGCCTTGCTGCCACCATGCGACAGGCCCAGTCTTCTTTTGATTCTACTGGCGGCATTCATGCTTCGGCTTTATTCAATAGCAAGGGTGAGCTTCTGGCCTTGCACGAAGACGTTGGCCGCCACAATGCTCTCGATAAAGTAATTGGCTCGCAGTTTCTAGCGCGGCAATTGCCTTTGAATGAAAGCATTTTGATGGTCAGTGGTCGCGCTAGTTTTGAATTAGTGCAGAAGGCATCTCATGCTGGTATTCCAATCTTGGTGGCGGTTGGTGCGCCGTCGAGCCTGGCTGTCAGCCTGGCTCAAGAGTGTGGCATGACGCTAATAGGATTTGCGCGCGATGGCCGCTTTAATATTTATACTGGCGCTGAGCGTATCGTAACTAGTGGTTTTTGAAAGAGCGAATTTTTCAGTAATTAGAAGCAGCGAAATAAACAGAGGCAAGAGATGCAAGCAGAAGTGAAAAGACGCAAGATTGGTAGTACGCAACTGGAAGTTGCTCCCTTAGCCTTTGGCGGCAACGTCTTTGGTTGGACTATCGATGAGCCAACATCATTTGAATTGCTTGATGGCTTTGTAGATGCTGGGCTCAATTTAGTCGATACAGCCGATGTCTATTCTGCCTGGAAAGAAGGAAACGTTGGTGGTGAGTCTGAAACTATCATTGGTAAGTGGTTCAAACGCAGTGGCAAGCGCAACAAAGTTGTGCTCGCTAGCAAATGTGGTTTTGATGGCAGTACTGATAAGAAGAATCTTTCAGCGGCGCACATTCACAAAGCTGTCGATGCCTCGCTGAAGCGGCTGCAAACAGACCACATTGATTTATATCAAGCCCATGTTGACGATGATAAAGTTCCCCTGGAAGAAAGTCTGGAAGCCTTTGATCAATTGATCAAAGCGGGAAAAGTAGGAGCAATTGGAGCATCCAATTATTCGGCGGCAAGACTTGCTGAAGCCATTAAAGTTAGTGAGCAGAACAGTTTCGCTCGTTATCAGTGCTTACAGCCAGAGTACAACTTGTATGCCCGGGCTGGTTACGAGAATGGTCTAGAAGAGCTGTGTGTGAAAGAGAACATCGGTGTGATTTCTTATTTCTCTCTAGCTCGCGGTTTTCTTTCTGGCAAATATCGCTCCGAAGAGGATCTGGCTCAGAGTGCGCGTGGGGAAGGGGTGAAGACTTATCTCAATGATAGAGGCTTCCGCATATTAGCCGCTCTTGATCAGTTGGCCAAAGAGTATTCTTCCAAACCATCTCGCATTGCTCTGGCTTGGCTTATTGCTCGGCCGAGCATTACAGCGCCAATTGCCAGCGCTACTAATATCAATCAGCTTGAAGATTTGATTGCCTCGACCAAAATAATTCTTGCTCCGGCTGCTATCGAGCTTTTGAATGAAGCAAGCAAAGAGCTGTCGGCTGTTTAGTTTAGTCTCGTTTAGAGCGGATATCCTGCCATGCTCTGCAAGCATAAGGTCCTAGTAGATCTCGTGATCTGGATCTGGAAAAAAACTTGGTGCTGTTCGAAAGCCAGTATCGCTATATTTCAATACTTCACCTTTCTTGATCTGCCGTTTGGAATTTCTATAACAGGCACTAAAACTGGAGTGAAAATTGTCAATCAAGGAAGCGTTAGTGTCGTGACTTAGCTCAAAGTCTTCAACATCATCAACTGTGATTTCTGTCTGGTATGGGATATCGTGCTTAGCCCGGACGGCAAGGTATTTCGTATCAATGTACACAGGATTGTACGGTTCGTCGTGCCGAGTTAGGAAAATAGCCAAGGGAACGAGGCCTATGAACTCCGCTAACAAGATGATTCTTAGAAAATTGCGAAGCATTGGTCACATGAGCTCTTTGCGTTAGAAGTAGATTTAAGATAAATACAACGCCAAGGCAGAGTCAATACGTACAACACGAGCTAAGATCCGCATAGTTAGCACCACGGATTGAAGACTTTGAGGTCGTCGAAGGCAAAGTCTTTGACGTAGCGTTACGATAGTCATGCTGTGAACTATTGCTACATCGGGCAAATACTCTAGGATAAATCTGCTGGATGAAAGACATTGTCTCCCAATTTCGGCGGCTCAAATTCGACATTTTCGATACCAGGCATTGCTAGCAGGTCTATGATGTTCAATGCCTTTCCCTTAAACTTTCGATAGTCTTCAATTGTTAGTAGTACGTGAGTAGGTTTGCCCCTGTCAGTTATGAACACTGGACCCTTCTTTGCTGCTTTTTTTGCTTCATTGGAGTTTCTGCTGAATTCCGCACTCGACATGGTTGTGATCGTCATCTGCTAACCTCGGCTATCCCTTGCTCTCTCCACTACTCCTAATTCTAAGCAATAGACCGTTAGGCTGTTATCCCAGTGTTGCAAGACTATTGGGGAAATGCATTTCTGACGCTAGTTTTAGGAGCATGATGGTGATGAATTTTAAGCATGGCGCTCAGTTTGCCCTTTCTCTGTCACTGCTTATTGCTTCTAGCTATTGTTGCCAGAATGCCCAGGCAGAACAGTATCGACAAGCTGATGTGCAAGCTGCCATTAAGGAGCTGTCCAGCGAAAATCAATGGGCTCGTAAGAGTGCAGGTTTTCATCTGAGCGAGATGGGGCCTATCGCTAAAGATGCTGTGCCCGCCCTTACTCAGGTTTTGCTCAGTGATAATTTTGTTGGAGCGAAAGGCGAGGCTTCGAACGCTCTCGGACACATTGGCCCTGATGCTGCCCCGGCCATACCGGCTTTGATTGCCTTCTTGCGCAGTGCTGATGGCGGATATGAAAGAACCTACGCCGCTTCAGCCCTCGGTGGTATCGCAGGAAAACCAGAACTATGCGTACCGGCATTAATCGAAACAGTGCAGAACGATTCTGAGCCGGTAGTGCGACAACTTGCCGCCCGCGCTCTTGGTGATTTTGGTGAGGAGGCGAAAGCGGCAGTGCCGGTGTTAATCGAATCAATCAAGAACGGCGACAGAGACATGCGGGAGGCGGCAGCCAATGGCTTAGAGCGCATTCCCTGCACTGCTAAAGATGTGCCAGCGCTGACAGCACTGCTTGGCGATGAAATTGATTCTGCTCGCCTCGCAGCCGCTAAGTCGATTGCTGGTGCAGCTTCAGAAGCAGTCGCTGCTGTACCAAAACTGAACGAACTACTTGCTGATAGCAATCCTAGTGTCAGAGCGGCTGCTGCTGCTGCCATCGCAAAAATTAAGCAGTGAATTTTCTCTACTCGATTGCTTTGATTGGTCTAGAGAGTAAGTCTATGTAGTTACTTGTGGAGGTCAGTTTGGTTGGGGTGAAGTCTTTGCCTAAGCTTAGACGGAGCAGTGACGGTTGCATGGGCGTATTGGTGCCTGGCCATAGAGTTGTGGCATCTAATCTAGTGCCGTTGAGGCGGATGGGGCGCACCAATATTTCATGACTGCCGCGTTGATACTCTGCTTTCAGCAGCACTGCCCACGGTTTTTCCTCGCGCAGAACAGTAACAGTTTGGTAGCGTATGTGGGCTGAATTTACTGTATCACCAAAGGCTGAACGAAGTCCGGGGCCAACTCCAGAGAGTGAGCCCAGTGAATATTCTCGTTCTTTGAGCTGGCGCTCCATTAGCCCGCTAAGTGCAGCGCGTGCTCGTTCTCTAGTGGTTTCTGCAGCCGGCAAGAATTGTCTCAAGGTCTCGACTGGAATTGCATGGCTCTCTTTGTTAGCCCATTCATCAATGCGGCCCGTTCTCAGCACTCCCACCACCTTGCCTTGCATGTCTAAGAGCGGTCCCCCTGAATTTCCCGGGGCTATATTCATTGCCAAATTTATTCGATCTTTTAGCGGCATTGCTGGACTGGCTTGGGTGCTATCGATTAGATGGCCTTTTGACAGATAAAGTTTGTTCCAGCCGTGCGGGTGGCCCAGTGCCACAAGGGTACTTGCTTCGCTTTGGCTGCCAGAGGTTAGCATCGGATTGCTACCTAGTTCTAGTGGTTTGAATGCTCTTCTAGCTCCCGACCCTGCGATTTGCAATAGTGCCAGGTCGTTTTCTTTGTCGACTTTTACCACAGATGCTGCGAATAGCCGACCTTTAGAATTTATCACCGAGATATCCACAGCATCATCAATGACATGGTAATTAGTTATCAGCATTCCTGGTCTAACAGCAAATGCTGTTCCTTTTCCCGTCTTCTCTGTGTCGCGCACAATCTCAATTTTGCCGACCGACTCACTTCCCCGGCTGTA
>JAUPUU010000240.1 GCA_030917395.1 Cyanobacteriota bacterium erpe_2018_sw_21hr_WHONDRS-SW48-000092_B_bin.40 | reverse complement strand
GCACAATTTTAATAAGCCTTTCAGTACTATGCATTATTGCCATTCCCATTGTCACAAAAACCAATGACAGCAAAGGACCAGGCAGTGTGCGGGTCTTGCGCGACATATCTTATATCAACGATAAAACCATACCGGCCGTAGAAAATCAGCGTCTCGATCTATACGTTCCCACTAAGTCTTATCCATTAATTCCACTCATCGTCTTCATTCACGGTGGTGCCTGGCTGCAAGGTGACAAGAGTGAAGCTAAAGATATAGGCTTGTTGCTTGCGCAAAATGGTTTTGCTGTAGCCAGTCTCAACTACCGCTTAAGCAGCCAAGCTCAATATCCAGCACAACTCGAAGACTGTCAAAAAGCAATTGCCTTTCTCCGCTCCAAGTCTCACGACTATGGCTACAACCCTGATCGCATCGGTGTTTGGGGAGTATCAGCCGGGGGACATCTAGCCGCTCTTCTTGGCACCTTAAGCGGAGACCATAGTAGTGATACAGCTCAATCTGATTTAGAAAAAGCCAGTCAAGTTCAAGCAGTTTGCGACTGGTGCGGTCTGACTGATTTAGCTTCGGTCAAAGGCCAGGCTGGTTCAAGAACTCGAATTGATTACGACACCGTTGATGGACCAGTGGCAAAGTTACTGGGCGGCCTCCCATCCGACAAAGCAGAACTGGCTACAGAAGCCAGCCCTATTACTTATGTCAGCAAGAGTGATCCACCCTTTTTAATTGTGCACGGCGACATTGACGATCTTGTTCCTCTTGCCCAAAGCGAAGAGCTATCAGAAAAACTACAGAAATCAGGCGTGCCCAACAAACTCGTTGTCGTGCGTGGAGCCGGTCACCAGCTCGGCTCAGAACAAGAAATTAAACGTGTGATTGAATTCTTCAAACAAACATTGATTGAAGGCAAACGCCAATTTCAAGTCGATAATTAAAACTTACTGCGTATTTTTTGTGAAGCGAATCACTTGCTGCTGATTGTCAATTGTGTAATTCCAGTCGCCCACGAAGTCTTGACCAAGCAGCGGCTTGGCCGTATTAGCTTGATCGCTTATTCCTATGGCAAAATTATGCCTTTCAATTGGCCCAAGCTTGATACCACTAATAACACCAACCTGGGCCATGGTCTGACCACTCAGGCCAGAAATAGGAAAGGCCGGCCTACGGGTGTCAATACTGATACCGGCCTGACTGGCCTCACTTTTAGAGAACAAGCAAAAGACAGCACCAGTATCAAAAACCATGGGCACACTCTTACCGTTAATCAAGGCAGAAACTATCAAAGAATTGCCTTCTTTAACAAAAGGAACATTGAAAATATAATGGCCAGCCGAATCAACAGTAAGAGCCGGAGCTGTTTTTTTCACCACAGCGGCTGAATCAAGAGCGCGCTGACGAAAAGAAATTGTCTTGCTAGCCGAGTCGATAGAGTATTCAAAATCACGATAAAAATCTTGGCCAAGCAGTGGAAAATCCATAGGCACGCTGCTAACCAAAACAGGGAAATTGCGTCTTTCTATACGACCAACTTTCAAATCGACATTGATATGCCACACTGGTATTGGTTTACTCTGACCAATGCCAGCACCGTAACCACTGGGAGAGCCAGTCGGCATAGGCATTCCTAAATGTTTCAGCTGCACGGGGGTGAGCAAGCAACGCTCAGCCCCTGTGTCAAAATCGAACTTAATCGGATGGTTGTTGACCAGGCCGTCAACTTCAATAGAATTGCCACGGCGCTCGTACTTCACCCAGGTTTCTTTTGGCAAACCAGCGGTTTCGGCCTGTTTGGCCACAGTTAGCTGGCGCAAAATTGCAGCCGCCTGCTGGGCCGCGGCAGTACCAGGGAAAGAATCAACCACAAACTTGTACTGTTCTTTAGCTTTATCAAGATGCCCCAAATGGTGCAAGGTAACCGCAAGGTAATAAGCAGCATCGGCGTTATCGGGCTGCAGCTGCACGGCCTTGGCAAAACTATCAAAAGCCTGCAAATATTCCTGTTTTTTGAACAGTGCCGTACCTTGCAAGTAAGACTCAGTTTCTTCAAGAGCTGAAGCCGCACTGACCGAACAGAACAACAAGACTAAATAACTAGTTAGCAACCGCCAGCGCATCTTCATCCTCAGCTGCAATCTAAATATATTAGTCTATTTTGAGCACTAATCTCGCAGAAAGCAGCCGCTTATTGACTACGGCGCAGCAGGGTCGAAAGACAGGCGAACGATTGGGAAGGTATAAGCGCGCTTGATGTCATAGGCGTCGGTGCCAATATTACTGCCAAAAATACAAATTGGAGCTGGCACTCTAATTTTAGAATGAACCTCTACTGTAACAGTCGGGCTAACACCTTCAGGTGGATTGCCGCTAAAGTCGTTATAACTCAGTACCGAGACAACTGGATCTTGCAAAAGTGGACTGCTGACCCGCGAAGTGCGCAAGGCCAGATTGGCAAGATTTTTAGACTCCGCGAGTGTGGCCCCTTGGGCTGCAGCTCGAGCGGCATCGCGGGCACTTCTATCAACATGGCCATAGGCTAAAAGAGCCACCCCAATATCAATAGCAAAAGCAGCCATTAGCGCCATAACCATAGCGGCGAAGGCTACTTCGATCATGGCCGTGCCTCGGCTGCGGCGCATTCTTTTTGCTTGTTTCAACTTTTTCATTACTCTCACTATTTGATTTCAGTCTTACTTGTTCAATCTTACTTATTCAAGCCGTCAGGATTCTCAACCATCTCACTGGCAACGGCTGTCAACTTCATAGCCGATGTCAGGCCGGGCACATCACCAAAGAAGGGCAACTGATATCTAATTAGAGGCTCAACATTGGCCTGCACTGTTACTTGCAACTGATAAAGGTTCTTCGAAGCATCAGCGGGTTGAGCCAAGGGGCCAGCCACAAAGCTTTCAGCACCACTGGCCAAGTTTGTTTCAACAATCTTGGTATCAACTGAAACAATTTCGACACCACTAAAACTATGACCGGTGCGCTCTGCCGATTCTTTCGCTTCAACTACAGCGGCAGGCTTCTCGGCTGTGCCCAAAGAATAGGTCTTCGCCCTGGCTGCGGCATGGGCACCATCTTTGGCAGCAGAGTATAGAAAGGCAGTACGAAGAGCAAGCGAACCCATGATGACAAAGGGCATGAGCAAGAATACAAAGACCAGCCACATAGCAATTGGCGCCTCAACCATATAGACCCCTCGCTTAGCGCGAGCTTTTGATTTAGCCATAGGTCTGCCCGACATCTTGAACCTCTCGATTTAACTACTGAACTAGCTGGGTTAACTCTCTGGCAATGCTAGAAAAAGCACCTTTCAAACGGGCTGGGTCATTAACCACATAGACCTTACTGCCGTTGCCGACCATATTAGCCAGGGCCTGAAGATTAGATCTCTGTTCATGTTCAGTGGCTGGATCCATACTCAAGCCAACACAGAAGAGCCTCACACCTTTAGCCTTGGCCTGGGCCGCCCGCATAGCCGAGACTGAAGGAGACCGGTCGACAGTGTCCATGCCATCGGTGAAAAGTACAATCGCTTTGCGAGCATCAGCCCGCCCGCCACCAGTAACATCTTGGGCGGCTTGATTGAAGGAGCGGTAAAGGGCTGTGGCACCACGGCAAGTAAATTGCGGAATAACATTCATAATCTCGTCAAAGTGAGAGCGATCAGCGTCCACGGCAAAGCGAGGCAAGGGGAAATCAGCCGCCCCGGCCGGTGCATAGCTGCGCGACACATTTGCTTCGTGGAAAGTATGACCAGAATCTGTGCCTATTTCATGGTCGAATGCAACTAAGCCAAACCTGGCATCAGTAGAATTGTTTAGAATGCGAAAGAAATCTGTGGCCGCCGTTTTTGCGTCAAACAGAGGATGAACGTTCTTGGCCGCTAGCTCAAGATACTTCGCCTTGTAACCAGCTCGGGGGGGCACAGGGAGTGAAAGAGCGGCATGACTGCTAGAAAATACCGCGGCACTCTCCAGGTTTCCCCGGGCCGCCTCGGTCACAGTGGCAATATTAGGAAAATCAAAACCATCCTTGCTGATACCAGAGAAAGTATCTTGGCCATCGATGTTTACCACCAGATCAGTAAAACTGGCCGGATTGCCGTCATTGTCACCACCGGCGGCACCAACATCGGCTAGGCCGCGCAAATCAGGAGAAAAATTAGGGTTAGTGCCAGGCACTAAGTCTTGCGGCGCCATGGCCCGATCAAAAGTAGCACCGAGGCGATCAAGGCGACCTTGCATCAGACGGCCACCAGAGACAGCAATATCATAACGATTGGGCGAAACCGGGTCAGCAGTTGTGGATGTGCGCCTAACGAAACTCACCGGTGTATAAAAACCCATCGAACCAGAGATATCAAAACACATCTCAATATCAATTGGATTGGCACCACCAGTGGCGACAGCCCGCAGAGGAAAGCCACTAACTGTGAGGCCGAGCATATTGCCGAACATTGAAGAAAGGCCATAACGAGCAGTAATTTCAACCACCTTGCCATGGGCATCGCCACGAGCAACTTCAACATTGCGATTGTTCGGATCAAGAAAGCGAAAAGCCAACAGCGCTTCGCCCAGAGTAGGATCGCCTGCTGCCTCACGAGAGCGGTTTAGCTTAGAGCCCATCACATCGTTAGAAACAAAAACCTGCAGGGCTTGCTTAATAGCGCCGTCGTGCAGGGCCATACCATCAGTAGAATTGACAGAGCTCAAAGAGGCAGAAGCGGCTAAAGCCGCTGCTTCAACAGCGGTGCGCAACTGGTCACGAGCAATCAATAGACGAGCAATTTCACAGGAAGCAACACCTATAAAACCAATACAGAAAACGGCCAGGACAATCGACAAAATTGAGATAGCTTGCCCGCGCTGGCTGCGCCGCTGCTGCACTCTCGTGCTTGTTGCTGGCTTTGCTGTTGATTTCATTGCCCTTAATTGCCTCGCTGAAGTATTGAGCGCTCTTTTAGGCTCACCAGCACAAGCAGCAATTTAGTGGGAAGACCAACAAATATGAGAAAATCAACACTTTTGACAACCAGCCAAATTCTACTAATGCTATATTTCTTCGCAGTCGCTGCTTAGTAGTCAGACATTAGTAGTAAGAAAATAGAGCGGAAAATGAGAAATCGCCAAAAGCTTCAAGCAGCTTTATTTAGCGCCCTACTAGCAGGCATGCAGAACCTTCCTGTCTCGGCGGCACAGCACAAAAACGCTGACCTGGTCAAAGCTACTGAAGTAGTAAGTGAAAAGCTCAAGAGCGAACCTAATGACATCGCCAAACTCTTTCAGCGGGCAGCATTACACTTTGCCTTGCAAAAATACGACGCTGCCCTGCTCGACCTTAATCACGTCCTCGAGCTAGACGAAAAGAATGCCTCAGCTTACTTCCTTCGCTCAAATACTTATCTGTCGCTGAAACAGTACCAGGCAGCTTTGGCCGACATAGACAAATCACTAAGCCTGAGCAAAGACAACAATATAGATAAGCTCTTTCAGCGCTCTAATTGTCACTATATGCTCAGCCAAGACAGCGAAGCCATAAACGATCTAGAGCAAATTCTCAAAGTTGGCACGATCACCCCCGAGCAAAAGCTGATGTCGTATGCCAATTTGGCAGAGATCAAATTTCGCCAGGGTCAGTACAACGAATGCTTAGCCGACTGCAGCAAAGCCATAGCCATTGACCCCAGAGGCTGCGGCGGCTCAGCTTACTACTGGCGCGCCGAATCAGCTAAGGCCTTAAAAAATATGGCACTAGCTGCCCCAGCTGCAGCCAAAGCAAAGCAGTTGGGCTTCGTGGATGTTGGCCGGGCAGTAGTGCCCAATGGCGATCTCGTCTACGCCAACATGTTCGACCCAGCTCAGAAATTTTTTCATCACCGCATCGATACAAAACACTTTGCCTTTTTCTATAAAACCGATTTCAAAAATGACTATAAAACCGAGGGCAACAGAAATGAAGAGTGGGCAAGGCTAGTAGCAAAGTTTGCCGAAAGCTTTCTCACTCGCATCAACGCCGATTTGCTCAAGCTCGATTGGCCGGCACCAGT
>JAUPUU010000239.1 GCA_030917395.1 Cyanobacteriota bacterium erpe_2018_sw_21hr_WHONDRS-SW48-000092_B_bin.40 | reverse complement strand
TTAGGATAGCTAATGGAATTTCCCAGGCAGAGCTAGCTAAGCGCTTGGCAGTAGATGTGTCTCAGGTTTCCCGTGATGAGCGCAATGACTACCATGGCATCTCAATTGAGCGCGCAGAGCGCGTTGTTGCTGCTCTTGGTGAGGAGTTGCAGATTTCAGTATCCCAGAAAAGGCACCACAATGATCTTATGGCAGCTTCGTGAGCTCTCCATTGCTGGTTGTGGTGCCATTTTCTGACTCGCGGGCAAGGCCAGTTTGAGTTTCTCCGTGGATCTCTTATTGTAGTAAACGAAATACCTGGTTTGTTTGTGCCGACGGTTTAGTGCTCTTCATTGGAGAACGACGATGAGCTTATACAAAAATTCGATCCTTGCTGCGGTTGGCCTATTATTGTCAATGCATTTAACTGGCTGCGGCCATATCGAAGCAAATGTACCTGAGCAATCAACATTCAAGCCGTTTCTCGTGCGGGACCTGAACTCTTACTTTACGGCTGCACTAAAAAAGCCTATCAGGGTCGAATATGATTTGCTTAGAAAGGGTCCAACTCAAACCGGGATTGCATACCCGAAATTTTACGCTTGGGTGCGCGTTTTCGACGGTAACAAACTGGTCGAGGAGGGAGCTGTCAGGGTTGCTGCCTGCGACAAGGAGGTCTTTCAAGTTACGGACTTTGTAAGCAAAGAGCAAGTTCAGAAGGACCCGGAAATGATTCGAACTATTTTTCCGTCTATGCTGTGTCCAGCGATTGTGGCTAGAGCAAATAAAACATAAAAGCTCTGTGCGACCGGCCAAATAGAACAAGACTACCTCGTCCAATTAGCTCTCTGGAGTAGCAAACATTTTCTGCCACCAGGGGCGGTTAGCTAGAGCAACTTGCTTTTCTAATTCGGCAGTTTTTTCTGCTACGGCTTTCAGTTCGAGTTGCTCTGTCTTAAGGGCTTCCTGTTCAGCTTTAAGAGCTTCAATCTGTTTATGTAGAGCTTCTTTTTCAAGCTCTGCTAGTTCTCTAGCCTTGCGCTCTTCTTGTTCTCGGCTTTGAAGATCAGGTAGAAGTCTAAGTTCGCGCTTTTGGTCTTCGATTACACGATCTTGTTCGCGCAGAGCAACGGCCATTTCTTCCACACGTTTGACGAGTGGTGTCATGACAACATTTATCATGCTTTCGAATTTGGCTAAGTCCTGTTTTGCTTTTTCATCTTGATCGGGCGAGAAGTCCTTAACCCCATCGGCAGAAGTGCCTGATGGTTCTTCTGTGACCTCTTCGAAACTAACCTCTTCTATATCTATGCCATCGAAGCTAGTGTCGTCTTCTAGATCGTCGCTAGGTGACTCCTTGGAGATGCGTGCCGTGATCTCAGGGGTAATGAGCACCTGAATCTTGGCATTTACGGCTCTACCTTTCTTTGCCTTGAGAGCACCCTTCTTGATCTGCCTACGCAGAGTCTTTTCTGAGACTCCTGTGAGCTCAGCAGCGTCTTGTAGATATAGCCATTGTTGCTCGGGCTTGGCTTGTTTGTCGCCGGCTGTGGGAGCACCGCTGGTAGGTGTGGTGCCTGTGGATGCACTTGGTGGCATCTTTTTCTCCGATTTCTAGGATCTTTGACTTGTCTAGACATTTGATCTGACTAGACAATTATATTCATTTTTCTCAAAAGCGCCAGTACTTTAGGGTTTCGAATGTCTGATATATCTTTTGTATGTCTTGCTTGGGCTAGGTGTGTAACCGCTAGTGGTGACTTTTGAAGGGGTGGCCCTGGTGGGAGTGAGTCTGAATGCCTAGCTCTGTCCGCTTTGCGCTGGTTGTCTGGACACATTTGTTCGAACTTGTTGGATTTTGGCCTGGAATGTCTAGACGGTTAACCTGTTCGCTCTTGCCTCGCCCGTGGTGCGTTGCGGGCGTTTGTCTGGACGGCCTCGTGCTGGCTAAGTGGCCTTTGTCTAGACGGAAATCCGAGTCTACTTGGTTCTGGTGACGGGAAGATCTCGGCAACCGGATGTGGTGGCTTGTCCGATAATTTGTCTAGACCGTCTAGACTGTCTAGACCCAATCGATATAAAATGAGGATAAGGGTTGATTTGTCTAGACATGCGTTGTATATTTCTGTTTGGACAGTCTAGACAAATCCGCAAAAAGGTCAGGGGATTTGGCAAAAAGGGCTTGATCATTTGTCCCATCGGCATTACGATCAGCGCGATCCGAAAGTGAGTCACCAAAAGTGGTGTCATCTAGAAAGAGAAAGACCAAATTTTTGAACGGTTCCTTATAGAGGAAAGGTGAATTGAATTCACACTGATTCCTCCGGGTCATGCAAAACCACCCATCGTTTATATCTACTAGCACTAGCCCTAGAAAGCGAGTCCTGTCATTACTAGCGTTTCAATACCGTCCTCGGTAGCAGCTTCTTCTGCTTCCACTTTGTCGCTGGATTCTAAAGCGGCATTTCTTAAGCTCTTCTCTTCTCGATTTGGTGGCCAGGTTCGCACTGTTGGTAGTGCTAACTGGCGCAATCTAAGTCAGTTCCATCAGCTCTCTGATGCTGAACTGCTCTCTTCTATATCTAAGGAATCAAAAACTTATCGAGCTCTAAGTATTGATGAGACTGAGTCTTTCCTACTATTGCAATTTGAATCGCAAGAACCAGAGCTAGACCAAGCTCTCTGGACGAGATTGAACACAGCGCTCTCCCTACTTGGCCTATCTGGTATCAAGCTATTTCAGGTAGCCGAAGGTTCGACCTACCAAGTCTATATCTATCTGTCAAAAATGGTGAAAGTGCTTCCGTTGGCTAAGCAGCTAGACAAATACCTCGTCCAGTCTGGACTAGACAATGTCTCTAGTATCAAGCCGGGTGAGCGTTTCGTGATGCCTTTGCAAGAAGGCTATCGATGGATGAACGATTCCATGCAACCAGTTGCAGTTCGTCACGAAATGACAGAAGACATGGCTCTCAATTTCTTCGTTGGTGAAGTGACCAAAACTGTTTGTTGTCCACATGATTTGATTGATCAGCTTGAAGGTTTCAAAGATTGTCCAGACAGCGGCTCGTTGACCTCAGAGTCTGTCCAGTCAGAGGCTGAAGAAGAACATGTCGTGACGTTCTTGAGTCTTGTCCCTGAAACCTCGACTGAACCATTAGATGCAACTGTTGCTTCGGTTGACGGGGCTCTTGATTTCTTGAATGCCGGATCTGAATTCGAATGTGCTGATGATCAAATTCAACTTATAGATCAACCAGCGTTGATTGCCAGTGAACCGTTTGAAGCCAGAACTGTAGTGGAAGCTCCAGCTGAAGCTAGCCTGGAGACCCTTGCCGTCGCGAATTCTCAGACCTGTCTAGACGTGATAGATAATGTCCAGGTTGAGTGCGAGTCTGTCCAAGTGGAGACTGAAGATTCCACTCCTGATTCCGTATTGGATGTTCAGCAATTGGTGGAAGTTGGTGCACTCATTGCTCCGGCCGAGACGACTGATGAGCTTGAAGCGATACCTGATTTTGTCGAACTAGCTTCAAATACGGAGCCAGTAGAATCAGCATTGGAGGCTGACAAATTTGAGCTTACATCCATTGAGTTAGAGTCGAGTACTGAAGAGCTGCATCGATCAACTGAGATCGGTCCTGAGGGTGATCAAGCTTCTGAATCTGGGGATTTGGTTGAAGACGGTCTTGCTATATGCAATGACCAGGGCGAGGCTGAAGGCGATGAAGCACTCTTAGAATCAGAAAACCCTATTGAAGAAGTTACGGCTGTATCAAATGAGGCCGAACTAAATGGTTCCGAGGTTGATGCCGCTGAGTATGAAGAGACTTCCATTCAGCTGTCCTTTCCCTTCGCTATAGGACTGCTCTCTACTCCGGTAGAGCCACAGGCAAGAGGCCCGTCCAGTCGGCGTAAGCGGGCTCCACCAGAGACCTGACGATCGATCTGAATATACGAAATTCCGTATAAGGTGTGAAAGCAATTGAAAGGTAAATTGAGGCGATATGGCGAAGATTGACATAGCTATGGACCAAAGCATCATCGAGCAGCTGGGTTATACCGGTGAAGATGGTTTGGTGCTGTTGCTAAGAGTTCATCTAGTTCGTGCCATTAAGGAAGAGCTTACTCAACGAGGCTGGAGCCAGCAGCAAGCTGCTCAAGTTCTGGGAGTAAAGCAGCCGCGCATTTCTGAAATTATGCAATTGCGTATTGACCAATTTAGCGTAGAGAAACTTTCGAAGCTTCTTTACCGTTTAGGCAAGACCGTCAGACTCTCAGTCAGCGCTTGATTAAACAAACAGATTTTGAGGAGCCCCTGCCAGGGCTTTTCGAAAGTGAACAAGGACAGAAATTCTAGGAGGTAGAAACTAACCGACTAACAAAAAACACCGCCTGCCAGCGATGTTGTTTGAGACCCAAGAGCGGATCAGATATGCATTTGTACATCAGGGTTTTGCGAAACTTCCTGTATGTGACAAGCATAAGCCACTGATCCGGTTAGGTCAACTCGTCTTAAATTAGAAAGAGAGACTATTACGACCGGACTTATATCTTTGGCAGGCAATAGTGCCGTGCCAGTTAAATTTTCACGTCTAAAATACTTTCCGGCTCACACAAAAGAGACGGCAGAGCGCTTTGTCTCGTTGTTCCATCGGTATGCATATATCTATCGGCCATTCGGCAGTGGAGCGTGGATTTCAGCCAATGAGCAGTGGAGTCTTACTGATACTGAGATCCTCAAAGCTATTGCTTGTGTACATCCCAAGGCTTTCATTGGCACCAGGTCGGGCAAGGCTAGTAAGTATGCTGTTTTGGATATTGATGCCGGCAGCCGTTATCACAGTAAAGAAGGGCTCCAGAAAATAACTAGCTTGCTTGAGAAGGCTGGGATTTCTGAGCACAACCTTTATCGATCGTCTGAGTCTGGCGGTTGGCACCTATATATATTTTTTGATGCGCCGATCAGTTCAAAGGATTTGCATCGTCAGCTCTATCACCTGCTCAAGCTTCATGATTTTGAAGTAGCCAAAGGGACGCTCGAGATATTCCCACACCCTGGTGAGAATTCTGTCGGCCAGGGCTTGAGGCTTCCACTTCAGCCTGGGTTTGCTTGGCTCAATTCAAATAGTCTTGCTGTGAGCGAGGAAAGAGATGAGCTTAGTCCAGCAGAAGCGCTGAACAAATTTGTGAATGATATGGAGTGCAACCTCAATCCATATCATCAGTTCCACAGGCTCAAGGCTTATGTAGAACAGGTCGCTTCAACCAAGCAAGTAATTGTCGCTCGGGCTGCTAACAGCACCAGAATGGCTGAGATTATTCCGATCCGGCGAGATTTGCCAGAAGAAGGCTCGGCCGAGTCGATCAAAGAAGTGAAGTCTGTATTTAAGAAGTTGCCGCCAGGCATTAAGTGTGATGTCTGGCTTCGCGGTCGGCAATACTACAACCATGGGTTGAGTGGGCCGTCGCAGAGAGCCGACGCTGTGCTTTCGCTTTCTCACTATCTTTTCTATGGTGATCCTGAGCGTATGGTTTCTCCGCTCGGATACGGCTATGAAGATGAGCGCAAGTGGTTAATGGAAGAGTTGCTCCGGGCTAAGCACCATGGGCAGAGTAAAGATATATCTGCCGGTCACTCAGACGGGCTAAAACAAATTGAGCGGGCAGCAAATTGGGTGCCACCACACAGGCGAGGACAAGAAGCACGCAAATATGAGTTCGAAGTGCCGGTGGTTTGGGTTATGGCGAATGCCAAACGGAAGGCCACAGCCAGGCAGAACATTCAGGCGGCCGTTGCTGACTTCGAAGAGATGGGTCAGCCGTTCTCTACTAGAGACCTGAAACTGAAGACTTGCTGCAGTACTGATACCTTGGCCAAGCATGCCGATTTATGGAAACACGTACAGGAGCGCTTATCTAGGGTCTGCTTGGCAGCTGATCCAGGCGAATATAACGCTGGGGTGCAGGCGACTGCGAAGCAAAGTCAGCCTGCTGCACCTAGTGATCCAAAAATTATGCCGCCCGGTCGCTTGGCAGCTCGTCGAATAGTTTATGAATTGAAGATGAGAGATCAGCGTCAAGAGGCTCAAAAGCATGAGGCTGCTGTAAGGGCCGAGAAGGGGCTTGACCAAGAGTGGATGGATAGAGTGAACGCTCTATTGAAGAAAGACCTCTCAGGTGGTTCTCCTGCTCAATTGAAGATTCAGATCAATTTGTTGGCTCGTGAGTTGTTAATTGCTCCATCTGAGGAAGACTGGAGGTGGTTGAGTGGATATATTTCTAGTCTTAAGGAGCAGTTGTTAGCTAGTGGGCAGTCAGTGCAGCTGGTGATTGGGTTGATGCCACCGGCGTCTTAGTTGCTAGCTTTTTGGTAAGTCTGCTAGAAATTCTATATGGAATTTCTGCCTTATTTATTATTGCTCTAAGTAACGCTGGCGCTATGTTTTGTACCAGGCTTCTGAATTGTGCCAACACATCGAATGTTTCACTAGATCGTCGAGGCGATTTCTTAGAATTGCCAGTCACTTTATTTATTGAGCGCACTAGTTCTTTGTTGAACAACGTCCGGTAAAAATAGTATTTCATGAAGAATATAGGCAGGGGTTATTGCAGCTATACCGCTATTTAGAACCGACACGGGAATCGTTTGTGAAACGGTTTCTACTGTGTGAAATTCGATAGCTCTATTTTGATTGAAAAACCCCTTCATAATGCCTGCAAGCATTATTTGCGGCGGGCCTAAATGCAACTCATTTGGCTCTCGATCTACTCCTAGAGAAAAGAAAACGGGTGCTCCGCTATTACCGCCAAATGTCTGGGCCTCAATTAGATAAAGCCAGCTTTTGTCAGCACTACCAAATGAAATCCTCTCCTCTGGCAGCATGGCTACTTTGCCAAAACGAACTACAGGATTGTTGCGTTTATCTCCATAATAGCTGGTAAATAACCCAACAAAAAAGACATCGGAACCCTCGGCTATATGTAACTTGTCAAACGACTCTCTAGTGGCAATAAGGCTATCTGGGATTGCCTTAACGTCGGCTATGGCGGGATTTAAAGGCAGGGGAATTACGGACATATCCACACTTGGATCACCGCTTGTGAATACCTGTTGTTTAAGAAGATCAATCGGAACAAAGTCTGAGCCACCACCATTTCGATTTAATCTGATGAAGATTCTCGTATAGATACCGCCTATTGGATCTTGCAAAACATGCTTTGCTGTCACTAAGTACGTGAATCGTTTTGGTGTTGACTCATTTTCAACAACTACAAAAAAACCTGTACCAATTGCTAAGGGTTGCTGTGTTTTGGGGTCTACTCTTAGCTTTCCCTCCTTATCTGCAAGGAAAATGAATGTTACGGTCTTTTTTATATCTGCTGGAATCGCTGCTGCATAAGCACCTGTGCACATTTCTAAAAAGGTAAAGGCAAGAAGTAGAAATGCAAATAAATGTCTTGTTTGTGTGTTCACTTTATCCTCTGTGAATGTACGTGTTCTCGGCGAGCTTGCCAAAGACAAGAAAGGGCTTGATTTTGGTAGCTGAGTCAATTTGGTAAAACATGTTTATTGATCATCTGGGATGGGTGGGCCATCTGGAAGTGTCGGCGCGACTTTGCCGGTCGGGTGAGGCAAGAATGCTGGTCCCACAGCATTACTTTCATAAATGGGTGAACGCGGAATACGCAACGCTGCCGCTTTTAATTTGGCGCCTACAGCCTCAGATTCAGCATTTCGATTGTGCTGGTTCAAATAATAGATTTGAGCTTCGTAAACAATTTTGAGAAAGAATTGGTCACCTTTGTAGCCGAGCATCAGCTCTTCGGCTTGTTTAAAAGCTTTGTCCGCTTCGTCGTATTTCTCTTCCTTGGCAAATTGCTTGGCAGCTTTAAGAACTTCCGCTGCTCGGTAGTCCTCTCGCTGCAATCGCTGCAAATATTCGTCTGAAAAGGCAAATTTACTTTTCACGCTATCAGCCAAGACAACTGAAGGAGCAACCAGTTGTATGCCAATGCAAACAGCAGCGATAAGTAATGCTTTATTGCTCAACTGTAGTTAGCTCCTGGCTGGTCGCTTGGATTCACGTTCGTGAAAGCGCGAACCTTAAACAATGATATCATCGCGGGAGCCTTGGGTAAGATGCATGATATTCGAGAGATAAATATCTCGAATATCAATTCATGGAATAGTCACCCTGAATGGAAGACTACAATTAGCGCAGGCTGAAGGTCGTTTTAGGCATGAAGCAACAGAGTGGTTCGAAATACGATGAGTTTATAGCTCGATTGGAGAAACAGCTCCAATCTAAGCACTGTGAGATTTGGCGCAATCCACAAATCTCTGCAACGCTAGAGCCTGCTCTTTTGGCTACACGCATTGAATGGAACATCGTGCGCATCCCTGTTCATCTGGTGGTCGACTATGTTGGCAGACCTTCAAAAGACGATTTAGTCAAGTTGTTTGAGGAAGGGTTGAAGTTTTCCAAACTAGTTTACTCGGCGGGAGAAGGGGTTCCTGTTTGGCTGAGTTCTTTTGCGATGATCCCCTGTATTGCATGCGAAGATCTTGATCCTGAGATCATTTCATATGTTAATCAGCAGCATCTCTTGTGGCACCAGGCAATTAATTTTTGGGACCACGGGTATATTTATTTCCCCGTGCTTTACTCTTTGAAAACCAATGAAATACATTACTGGAAGGGCTTTTCCATACTTGGAGGTGGTGTTCATCCGCTTGCTCGAAAATTTGTTGAAGAGAACATTGTAGCCGTTGCAAAATCGTACTCTAATGTGTGAGGTGAGAATGGGGCCACGCACAATGAGTTTAAAAAAAACACTGGAAAAATCAAGTTTGGAAAGCTTGGCTAGGAGAGGGATTTGGGCGGCGGCTTGTTGGCATGCAACATAAGGAGCATGTGCGACGTGAAAAGGGGGCCACATGAATGGAAGAACTCAAATCTTCCCAGGGACGCTCCATTCCTTGTCTCTACGTAAAACGAGTCTAGGACTCGGCCCGCGTGTGCG